>NZ_DFLY01000017.1:107133-220215 GCF_002375525.1 Marinobacter sp. UBA3607
CGAAGCGAGTTGTTTTTTCCAGAGGAAAGCTCACCCCCGCCCTGCGGCTGGACTCCGAAATAAAGCGGAGCCAGACTCCGAACCTAGATGTAGTAGTCCTTCAACGGAGGAAACCCGTTAAACTCGATGGCACTGTAGGTGGTGGTATAAGCCCCGGTCGACAGCCAGTACATCCGGTCCCCAATCGCCAGGTTCAAAGGCAACGGATACTTATGGTGCTCGTACATAATGTCGGCACTGTCACACGTCGGCCCGGCAATCACACAGTCTTCACCCTCACCGGTCTTCTCGGTCCAGATCGGAAACTTGATCGACTCATCCAGTGTCTCGATCAGGCCTGAAAACTTGCCCACATCGGTAAACACCCATCGGTGCAGCGCCGTGCGGGACTTGCGTGAAATCAGCACCACCTCACTCACCAACACCCCGGCATTGGAAATCAGCGACCGCCCCGGCTCGATAATGATCTCAGGCAGATCGTCGCCAAAATCCTCTTTCAGGAAACGCAGGATCTCCCGGGCATAGACACTCAGCTCGTTGGTGCGAGTCAGGTAATTGGCCGGGAAACCGCCACCCATGTTGATCATCTTCAACTCGATGCCGTCTTCTTCCTTCAGGCGCTCGAAGATCACCTTCACCTTGTTCAGCGCCGCATCCCAGGCACCGATTTCCCGCTGCTGGGAACCGACATGGAACGATACGCCGTAAGGCACCAGGCCCAGATCCCGGGCCAGGATCAGCAGGTCCATGGCCATATCGGTCTGGCAGCCGAACTTGCGGGACAGCGGCCAGTCGGCGGTCAGGGTACCTTCTGTCAGGATACGCACATACACCTTGGAACCCGGGGCCGCCTTGGCAATGTTGCGCAGGTCTGCCTCGGAGTCAGTGGCATACAGACGCACACCCTTCTCGTAGAAGGTGCGAATGTCCTTCGCCTTCTTGATGGTGTTGCCGTAGCTGATGCGGTCGCCGGTGACCCCCAGCCCCATGACCTTGTCCAGCTCATACACCGACGCGATATCGAAATTGGCACCCTTGTCCCGCAGCATGGTCAGAATCTGCGGGGCCGGGTTGGCCTTCACCGCATAGTAGACGCTTGCGTAGGGGAAACCGTCGATCAGCTCATCGTACTGGCGTTCGATGGTCTGGGTGTCGATCACCACAAACGGGGTTTCCTTGCCATCGGCAAAGTCCTTGATCCGCTTGAACGTCTCGGCGCTGTAGTAATCGGCGATATCGGCGTTGGGGGTCTGGTTCATGGGTGGTGTGTCCCTCCACAGGGTAAACGGGCATAAAAAAAGGGTAGCACAGTCTCGCCGTGCTACCCGTGAATGGCGCGATCATCAGGCTTTTTTCTGATCACCACAAATGCGCATATGTACCCATAAATCAGGCATTTCAGGCCGTGCACCAGGGCACTGAGCTGCCAGTATTCGGGGAACAACACCCAGTCTGCTTCCTGCAGCAAAGGCTTGTGGCGCAAAAAATGTTCAGGTTTGAGGAATGTGGTGTCCGGAAAGCCGAGAGTACGGAACACGTTGAAGGAAACAAGGTGCATGGTTATCGCCGCACAGGGTGGAGAATGGCGGCATTTTATACAGCTTCCGGCCACTGGCAAGCGGTATTTTTCCGTTTGTACGCGAATTCCTGTTGCACGCCCAGATATTATTGGTAATAATTCGCATTAACGTTTAACAGTGAAGAGGATGCTCCATGAAAACCACCCTGCAAATTGCCGCAGCCGCTGCGGCCCTGCTGTTCGCCGCCCTCGCATTCGCCGATGACGACTACGAGCATTACAAGGGCGAACCTTCGAAAACCCTCGAACAGGCGGTTGCCAATCTCTCCGAGTACAACAACCGGCTGGAAAAAGTACTTGCCGGCGAGCTGACCCCGGAAGCCATGAACGAAGTGCACCAGCTCACCTACACCCTGGAAAATGCCCTGGGCAAAATGGATGACGAGCTGGAAGACATTGCCGAGCGTCTGGAGCTGGTTCACAAGGCTTCCGAGCGCGCCGACCCGGATACTGTGAAGAAGGAAGGCGCGGTGTACCTGGAAAAGAGCCGCACCATCGTGAAATAACCGTTACGGCCAGGCTCATCTGGCCGGGCGCTTTTTCGTGCCCTGCTGGGCCTGGGCGGTGAGCGGGTCTTCCGGCCATGGATGTTTGGGGTAGCGGCCCCGCAGTTCCTTGCGCACTTCCGGGTAGGCGTTCTGCCAGAAACTGGCGAGATCCGCCGTTACCGCCAGCGGCCGCTGAGCCGGTGACAGCAGGTGAATCACCACCGGTACCCGGCTGCGGGCCACTTTCGGGGTTTCCGTCCAGCCAAACAAAGCCTGAAGCTTGGCCGCCAGCACCGGGCCGTTGTCGGCACTGTAATCCAGGGTCACGTTCTGGCCGGTGGGAATGGCCAGGGCTTTCGGGGCCAATTCATCCAGTTGTTGTTGCTGCGGGTAATCCAGCAGAGAATTCAGGGCCTGAACCAGGTTGATGCTGGCCAGGTCTGACCAGCGCTTCGCCCCTGCCATGAAAGGGCCCAGCCAGATTTCCAGGGTCTCCAGCAAGGCGCTGTCGCTCACCTCCGGCCAGTCACCGGGAAACTGCGCAGCCAGCAATCGCACCCGGGCAACCCACTGGCGGGCACCCGGATTCCAGGGCAGGCTGTCCAGCCCCTTGCGGCGCACCGCATCCAGCAAACCCTGCTGGATCAGTTCCGGGGCTACCTGTTGCAGGGGCTTTTCCGCCAAGATCAGGGCACCGAGTTTGCGAACCTTCCGGGCCACCACGGTGCCGCGTTTGTCGTCCCAGAACGCTTCTTCCCGCTCTTCAATGTGCCCGGCCAGATCCTGCTCCAAATCCACCAGGTCTAACGGCGCCGCCAGGTACATCGTCGCTTCCCGGGCCTTGCCATCCAGGTCTGCCGCCACCAGCCACTCCTGCCGGGCCAGAGGGTCTTCCTCCCGCAATACTGCGCCCTTACCGTTGCTGAGCTGGTAACGGGGTGTTGTGCCCGGTCGGCGGCGGGCAATACGGTCCGGATAAGCCTGGGCCAGCACCCGGCCGACTTCAGTTTCTGCCGGTAGCTCCTGCACAAACCGGCCCCGACACAGCCGCTTCGCCGCCTGCTGAACCGCTTTCAACCGAGCCGGATCCAGCCCCCGGTGACCGCGCTCGCCCCGCAGCACCCGAATCCGCTCATGCAGATCGGCCCCCGAGCCCGGCCCCAGCAAATCCCGCTCTTCCAGCAACGCCGCCAGTTCTGCCGCCAACTGATCCAGACCCAGTGCACGGCCCTTGATCACCATATGGGCAAGCCGCGGATGCAGGCCCAACTCCCGGGCGGCCTTACCATGGTCGGTAATGGCACCCTCGGCATCCAGCAAATCCAGCCACTGCAATAACTCCACCGCCTGCTGCCAGTGCGCCTTCGGCGGCGCATCAATCCAGGCCACCTGCTCCGGCGACCGGGCACCCCACTGGGCCAGCTCCAGCACCAGCGGTGCCAGGTCCGCCTGCTGGATTTCCGGCGGCGTGTAATCCGCCAGCCCGAACTGCTCTGATTCACTCCACAACCGGTAACATACCCCCGGCTCAACCCGCCCGGCCCGGCCTTTACGCTGCTCGGCAGAAGCCTTCGACACCCGGCCGGTGACCAGCCGCGTCATCCCGCTGTTCGGATCAAACACCGCCCGACGCTGCTGGCCAGCATCAATCACCACCCGCACGCCTTCAATGGTCAGACTGGTCTCGGCAATGGCCGTGGCCAGCACAATCTTGCGAGTACCGTCCGGCGCCGGCGAAATCGCCCGGTCCTGCTCCCCGGATTTCAAATTGCCATACAGCGGCGCAAGCACTACGTTATCCGCCAACTGCCCCGCCAGCTGCTGCGCCACCCACCGAATCTCGCCAGCCCCGGGCAGAAACACCAGCAGGGAACCGGTCTGATCCCGAAGCGCCTCCTGAACCACCGCCACCACCTGGTCCACAACCCGGCCATTGCGGGGCAAGGGCCGATACGCCACCTCCACCGGAAACGCCCGCCCCTCCGAAGTAATCACCGGCACATCCCCCAACACCCGGGCAATGGGCGCAGTGTCCAGCGTGGCCGACATCACCAGCAACCGAAGATCCTCCCGCAACGCCTGCTGGCTCTCCCGCACCAGCGCCAGGCCCAGATCAGCCTGTAACGACCGCTCATGAAACTCATCAAACAACACCGCCGCATAGTCTTCCAGCATCGGGTCGTTCTGAATCAGGCGCGTGAGAATGCCTTCGGTAACCACCTCAATCTGCGTGGCCCCGGATACCTTGGTATCCAGCCGGGTCCGATACCCCACGGTCTGCCCCGGCGCTTCCCCCAACTGCTTCGCCATATACCGAGCCGCCGACCGGGCCGCCAGCCGCCTCGGCTCCAACATCAGGATCTTCCGGTTCTCCCTCCAGGGGGCATCCAACAAAGCCAGCGGCACCCTCGTCGTTTTACCGGCGCCCGGTGGGGCCTGCAGCAGGGCTGTGGTGGCCTCGTTCAGGGTTTGTTTTAGCTCTGGGAGTATGTGTTCTATTGGGAGCATGGGTTGTGGTTGGGGTTAGCCTGTTTGTTTCGGGGGTGGCGCGGGGGGTGTTTTAATTTTTTGGGCGAAAAAGAACTCGCTGCGCTCAGACACCTTTATTCGACCAAAAAATTAAAACACCCCCCACACCCTGCGTAACTTTTAGGGTATCTCAAGAGGTTACCATGGTCTGTCTGAGGTTAAGCTGTTTGACCTTTTAACCAGTCAGGTCAGGTTCACCTGCTATTCGCCAAACACCCTTGGAAACAAACCAGTATCAATCTCAAAGTGCTACCGAAAACCATCAGCCCTGAGAATTTCAACCAAACAGTTTTTCAAACCAGCGGAACCGCCGTGGTCAGCTAGAACGGGGTGGTGGGGTATTTTTTTCCGCCGGAAATGAATGTCTGAGCGCAGCGAGTTTCATTTCCAAGGAAAAAAATACCCCACCACCCCGATCAATCCCCCACAACCCACAGTCTGGGGCCACATCAAGACCGCGAGTGCCATACCTCAGGCCGGGGCACAAAGAACGCGAACACCAGGCCAAACACCAGAGCCGCGACACCGATACCAAAAGCGGACACAAGCGTACCGCCACCATCGAGCCACTGCTTGGTCAGCCACGGCCCGACCATCTGGGTGAAGCCGTAGAGGGCCACCATGGCGGCCGACAAACGCGGGCCCTGGTGGGGATGGAGAGCGCGGCCAATGCGTTGGGTGAGGAGAACAGTGCCCAGGAAGGTGCCTCCGACCAGGACCGCGCACAGCACCAAACCGATGGCCCCGGGCCAGAGCACGGCGGCCAGGACACCGGCCAACTGTATGATGAAATTCAACCGCAGCGCCGGCAGGTCGCCCATGATGGCTCCGAGTTTGTTCCAGAGCCAGGGCGCGGGGATGGTGAACAGGGCGACCAGCATCCAGGTGCCATCCTGCAGGAAGTGGCCATCCGGCAATTCGATTTTCGCCAGAAGCGGCAGGAAGGTCATGGGCAGGATGTAGCCCAGGCCGGCACCGGCGTATGAGAGAAACAGCGGGATGCTGGCGCGGTCGATCAGGGGGGTGTTGGTGATGGCCTGGCCGGAATCATCGTGTTCCCGCACCGGCACATCCAGCTTGCGCAGCTGCATGACACCCCACCAGGCCAGCGGGATTGACACCACTGCCGCCGGCCACCAGCGCTGGGCACCTTCGAGGAAATTCGCCGTGCCGGACACCAGGCCGCTGGATACCAGCAGGCCGGCACCGACGCCGATGTACACCAGTCCACTCATGGTGGCGCGGTTGCGCAGGACCAGCCATTCCAGGATCAGCGCCGGAGCCTGTACAAACACCACGCCGTTAGCCACGCCATTGAGCCAGCGGGTGGTGGAGATGACCGTGAGGTTGTCGGTCTGGGTCATGATCAGGGTGGTGAGTACATGCACGGCCAGGAACAGGGGCAGCATGAAACGAATCTGGTCGATGCGATGCCAGCGGATGGCCAGCATGGCGCCCATCAGGTAGCCAAGGTAGTTCCAGGTGGCGACCGCGGCGCCGTCCGGGGCGCTGAACTGGTTGTCGGCCACCAGGTAGGGCAGCAGCGGCGTGTAGATAAACCGGCCAAGGGTGTGCACCACTAGCAGCACCAGGCTGCCGGCCAGCAGTACCGTGAACAGCTGTTTCGGGGTGGCAGTTGGAGAAGACGTCATGAGCACGGCCCGGGTTCTGGTGGCTGGATATCAGAGCCGGGCAGTGTAAGGGAGGCGCAGGGTTTTGTCAGTGGGACCTTGGCCCAAGCCCCTCAGGCTCCCGAAGCCCGGGGGTCGTTTGCCTTCGCCCACTGGTAGATCCGCTCGTAGGCCTGTACCAGTTCTTCCGGCTTGTGGGGAGGCTGGATCAGCGCCTGCAGTTTTCCCTCCGGGTTCAGCAGGGCGAAGTGGCCGCTGTGATCTACCAGCAACTGGCCATCAACCTCCCGGTGCACAAACACCGCGCTGACACTTTTCGCCACTTTCCGAAGGGTATCCAGGTCGCCGGTCAGGCCATGGAAGTTTTCACCGAAGAAGCCGGTATAGGCTTTGAGTTTTTCCGGGGTGTCGTGTTCCGGGTCTGCCGTCACCAGCAGGTAATCCGGCCGGGGCAGTTCCGCCGGCAGCAGGCTGTTGGTTCGGCGCAGGTTTGCCATGGCCGCGGGGCAGATGTCCGGACAGTTGGTGTAGCCCACAAACACAAAGGTCCAGCGGCCTTTCAGGCTGTCCCGGGTCACGGTTTCACCCTGCTCATTGGTGAGGGTGAACTCGGCAAGTTCACGGGGCTGGTCGTACACGTAGGTGTTGTACTGGCTCAGATCCGGTGCCGGCGCGGGTTCGCTGCTGCTGAGGAACACCTGCCGGCCGACGGTCAGTCCAAAGATCAGCACAACAAGTAGTAACAGTACAAACAGCGTAATGCGTAACGACCGCCCCATGGGGCCTCCAACTCAGGTTAGTGCAACCGCCTCTGTTCAGAAAAAGGCGAAGTGATCCACCAGTAACACCACGAACAGCGCCATCAGGTAGGTGATGGAGTATTTGAAGGTGTTCAGGGCTACCCGGCGATCATCCCCTTTCAGCAGGCGGATGGCATATTGCAGGAACCTCAAGCCTAGCGCCAGGGCACCGATCAGGTAAATACCACCAGACATCCCTGTGACAAAAGGTAGCAGGCTCACCGCCAGCAGCATCAGGGTGTACAGCAGGATGTGCAGCTCGGTGTACTTGTTGCCGTGGGTAACCGGCAGCATGGGAATACCGGCCTTGGCGTATTCTTCCTTGCGGTGGATGGCCAGGGCCCAGAAGTGGGGCGGGGTCCAGGCAAAGATGATCAGCACCAGCAGCAGCGCATGGCCTTCCACCTGCCCGGTGACCGCGGTCCAGCCCAACAGCGGTGGCATGGCACCGGCCAGGCCGCCAATGGTGATGTTCTGGGGCGTGGCCCGTTTCAGGAACAGGGTGTATACGCCGGCATAGCCCACCAGCGAGGCCAGGGTCAGCCAGGCGGTCAGTTCGTTCACCTGCCAGATCAAGACAATCATGCCGGCGGCCGCCAGCATCACCGCAAACAGGATGGCATCGAAGGGTGCTATCCGCCCGGTGGCTACAGGACGCTTGCGGGTGCGGGCCATGACGGTGTCGATCTTCTGGTCCACCACGTGGTTCACCACGGCCGCCGCCCCTGCCAGCAAGGCAATGCCCAGGTTACCGAACAGCAAGATGTCCCAGCCCGGCACCCCCGGCGCCGCCAGCAACATACCGATCACCGAGGTCAGGATCATCAGGGCCACCACCCGGGGCTTGGTCAGCTCCAGGTAGTCGCGCCAGGAAATCCGGCCCGATACTGACTTTGCACTGTGCTGGGCCGGCAGCGCCTTTGCTTGCTCGCTCATGCCGTAACCTCCCGGTTTATGGTTGTTGTGTGGGATTCTGTTGACGCAGCCCTGGATGTTTGCGGCTGCGGAAGCTGGTGATGCCGCCAGATCAGGTGGATAACGGACAACAGCAGGCCCGCCCCCATGGCGTTGTGGGCGACCGCAATGGCCAGTGGTATGTGCAGCCAGACGTTGGCCAGGCCAAGGCTGATCTGTAACACCAGTGCCCCGGCCACCAGCAAGACGCTGTTTTCCAGCCGGCTTTCACCCCGCTGCTGCCATAGCCTGAGCAGCAGGAGACCCAGATACACCAGCACTATCAGCGCACCTAACCGGTGAGTGACATGAATGGCCACCCGGCCATCGGCCGTCAGCTGGCCGCCCAGATAATTCGGGCCTACATGCTGGGCAATGTCGAAGCCATGTCGGAAATCCATCCCTTCCGGCCACCACTGGCCCTGACAGGTGGGCAGGTCGGTGCAGGCGACAGCGGCGTAGTTGGCCGCCGTCCAGGCTCCCAGGGCAATCTGCAACACCACCAGTAGCAGGCCGCCATAGAGCCACGGACGAAGCCGGGCAAGGGGCAATGAAGCAGTAGCAACTGCCGGCAGCTCACCCCGGGCCCGTTTGCGCAGGCGCAGGGTCAGTAACAACAGCATGCTGAGGGTCGTGAAGCCTCCGAGCAGGTGCAGGGCCACCACCTGCGGCCAGAGCTTCAGGGTGACCGTCCACATACCAAAAGCGCCCTGCAGCACGATAAAACCGGCAATAAACAGGGGCAGCCGCAACGGCAACTGCGCCCTCCGGTGCCGGATGGCGGCAATTGCCAGCCCAAACACCACCAGCCCCAGGGTACCGGCGGCATAGCGATGGATCATCTCCGGCCAGCCCTTGGACACATCCACCGGAGTTTCCGGGAAGCGGGCATTGGCAATGGCAATGCTGGTTTCACTCTGGGGTACGGTCAGAAAGCCATAGCAGCCAGGCCAGTCCGGGCAACCAAGCCCGGCGTCCACCAGCCGGGTCCAGGCGCCCAGCATGATTACCACCACCGCCAGGCCGCAGGCAAAAGCGGACCAGCGGGCCATGGGCTTGGCAACGGATGGCTTTTTCGCCTCAGGCAAAGACAGCTCGGGATTCAATTCCGGTTTCACGGCCCTGACCTCCCGATCAGCCAATCTGGGACAGCTTCAGCAGGTGTTTAAGGTCTTTGAGCATCTGTTTGCCGGTGTGCTCGGTTCCGTAATGCATCATCACATTACCAAACGGATCGACCAGCAGAATCCGGGGCTCGTTGGCCGGGTTCACGCCTGCAGGCCAGGCCGGTGTTGCTCCGGGAGCCACCCGAAGCCGCTCCATCAGGCTGTATTCCTCGCTCCAGCGGGCTTCCAGTGCGGCCGGGGTGCTAGCAAGGTACGCCGCACGGCCAACCCTCGGGGCATTCTTGCCCAGGGCAATGTTCACCTGCCGGGCCAGGTACAGTAACTGTTCGCAATCCTTCTGGCAGCTGCCGGCGGTAACCAGCATCAGCCACTTGGCCTCCGGCTGGTCTACCCCAAACCGGTCGGCCAGGGGTACGCCACTTCCGGTTTCCAGGTTCAGTGCCTGTACCGGCGCCACGGGCTGCAGCAACTGGCCCTGATTAGAATGGCCGGCGGGGTTCAGCCAGCCGGTATAAAACATGATAGTGGCCAGCACCATGGGGCCAAAGCCCACTGCAAACAGCAACAGTGCGGTACGCCGGCCACGGCGGGTCTGTTCGGGGGTGGGCTCAACACCGGGAGTCACGTTATCAGCCGTTGTCGTTGTCATTATCGGCTCCTGTCTTTCGATTCTTTCGAGGTCTGGCTGTTCTTTTTATAACTCGCCACTTTTTAACTCGCTACTTTATAACTCGCTACTACAGTCAATATAGTCAGCGCTGCGGCAAGCGCAAACCACTGGGCCGCATATCCGTAGTGGGTCTGCGGGCCCATCACATCCGGCACCCGGTCGGCCCGGTAGGCGCCGGGTTGCTGGCTGTCGGCCAGGGCAACAATCATGGCTGCCGGATCAACGCCCTCCCCGGCCACCAGCTCTGCCGGCAATGCCTGAACCCTTCTTGGCCAGGAACCGGATTCCGGCTCCGTAGCTGCCAGCACGGGTGGCTCCGGGTAATCCGCCAGCCGGCCATTCAGGGTGTACAGATCCTCCGGCGTGGTTACCAGCGGTAACTGCTCCCGCGTGCGCGGCGCCTGTATCCAGCCCCGGTTCACCACCACCGGCGGGCCTTCAAGGGGGTGGAACAGCGTCAACACTTCGTAGCCGGGCATGCCGTCCCGGGTACGGTTATCCAGCAGCCAGGTCTGTTCACCATAAAAACCGGTGAGCGACACCGGTTGCCCGGGTTTCAGCGCACCGGCGGACTGTTCTGCCCAGGTCTGGCTGGCCGACTCTGCCTGCCAGGTTTCCAGCAGCGCGGTTTTCTCCGCGGCGCGATTCAGTTGCCACACGCCAAGACTGATCAGCAGGGGCAGAAACAACCCGGAAAACACCAGTAATCGCCAGTCAAACTGCCAGTGGCGAGCCATCAAACAGGTCTACCCATGCTCTGCTATAGTGAGTGAAAGCTAAAAATAACGGGAATTCCCATGCTCAAGATTGCCATCGTTATGTTGCTCGTTGCGGTTATGGCCAGCCTGTTCAGCGGTCTGTTTTTCCTGATCCACGACGGCGGCAAAACCCGGCGCGTGGTGAATTCCCTCGCAGTCCGGGTTGCCCTGAGTGTGCTCTTGCTGGCACTGATCCTGGTCGCTCTCTGGTCCGGGAACATGACCCTGAACCCCACGCCGTAACCGCTCCGTCAGATTACATACACAAAGACAAACAGCCCCAGCCACACCACATCCACAAAGTGCCAGTACCAGGCGGCCGCCTCGAACCCGAAGTGGTTGTCTTCCGTAAAGTGCCCCTTGATGATCCGCACCAGCATGATGAACAGCATCAGGGTACCCAGCATTACGTGGGCGCCGTGGAAACCGGTGAGCATAAAGAAGGTGCTGCCATAGATACCGGATTGCAGGGTCAGGTCCAGGTCGCCATAGGCGTGGGCGTATTCATAGCCCTGCACAAACATGAACACCACCGCCAGGGCAATGGTGGCGGCCAGCCACAGCTTTACCTTGGCCCGGTTACCGGCTTTCAGGGCGTGGTGGGCGATGGTGACGGTGAACGATGAGGTCACCAGCAAAATGGTGTTGATCAGCGGCAGGCCCCAGGGCCCGATCACTTCTTTCGGGCCCTGATAAACCTGGGGGTCCGGGTTGTTGATCAGCGGCCAGCTGGCCTGAAACCCTTCCCAGAGCATGTTGGTGCTGCCCTTATCGCCTTCACCGCCAATCCAGGGCACCACAAACACCCTTACGTAGAACAGCGCCCCGAAGAAGGCGGCAAAGAACATGACTTCCGAGAAAATGAACCAGCTCATGCCCCAGCGGAACGAGCGGTCCATCTGGTCGCTGTACAGGCCGGCCCGGCTTTCGCGGATCACGCTGCCAAACCAGCCAAACAGCATGTAGGCCATGATCAGCGCGCCAATCCAGAACATGAACCAGGAACCGCCGGTGCTCTCGCCCTGATTGCCATTCACCATGATTGACGCTGCGCCATACAGGGTTACGCCCAGGCCCACGGTGGCAACGATGGGCCATTTGCTCTGTTCGGGAACGTAGTAGGTCTGGTGATCCGCCATAGCTGTCTCCGATGGCTTAGCCGTTATTGTTGGTTGTTGTTGCGCCTGCCCTGGCCGAACCGGACACCCTTGCCTGTGGGTCCTGGTCGTAGAGGGTGTAAGACAGGGTCAGCTTGGTAATGTGCTCCGGCAGCTCCGGGTCGACAATGAACACCAGGGGCATTTCCACGCTTTCCCCGGCGTCCAGGGGCTGCTGATTGAAGCAGAAACACTCGGTCTTGTGAAAATACAGGGTGCCTTCGGAGGGCGACAGGCTGGGTACCGCCTGCCCCACCATGGCATGGTCGGTGGGGTTGGCGGCGTAGAAGTTCACCGTAACCGCCTCACCCGGGTGCACCTTCACACTCCGCTGTACCGGCCGGAACTCCCAGCTCATGCCCGGGCCGTTGCTGGCCAGGAACTGCACGGTGACCGTGCGGTTCTCGTCCACCTGGTTCGACACCCCGGTTTCATAGCGCCCGCCGGTCTTGCCGTTAATGCCGGTGATTTCACAGAACACGTCGTACAAAGGCACCAGGGCAAAGCCAAAGGCAAACATGCCCACCACGCCGGCCATGCACCAGGCGATCACCCGGCTGTTACTGCGCTTGCCTTGTTGTGGTTGCTGTTCGGCCATGGTGACCTCCCGGTTATTTCACTTCCGGCGGTGTAGAGAAAGTGTGATAGGGCGCCGGCGACGGCACCGTCCATTCCAGCCCTTCAGCTCCATCCCACGGCTTGGCCGCGGCCTTTTCGCCACCGCGCACGCACTTGACGACAATGAACAGGAACAGCAGCTGGGTAACACCGAACATGAAGGCCCCGATACTGGACACCATGTTGAAGTCCGAGAACTGCAGGGCGTAGTCCGGAATCCGCCGGGGCATGCCCGCCAGCCCCAGGAAGTGCATAGGGAAGAAAGCCAGGTTCATGCCGATAAACGACAGCCAGAAGTGGGTCTTGGCCAGGGTTTCGTCGTACATGTGGCCAGTCCACTTGGGCAACCAGAAGTAAGCCGAGGCGAAGATACCGAAGATGGCACCGGGTACCAGTACATAGTGGAAGTGGGCCACCACAAAGTAGGTGTCGTGGTACTGGAAGTCCGCCGGGGCAATGGCCAGCATCAGCCCGGAGAAGCCACCGATGGTAAAGAGGATGATAAAGGCCACGGCAAACAGCATGGGTGCTTCAAAGCTCAGGGAACCCCGGAACATGGTGGTTACCCAGTTGAACACCTTCACCCCGGTGGGCACGGCAATCAGCAGGGTGGCATACATAAAGAACAGCTGCCCCGCCAGCGGGATGCCCACGGTAAACATGTGGTGCGCCCATACCAGGAAGGAGAGCAGGGCAATGGCGCCCACGGCATACACCATGGAGGCATAGCCGAACAGCGGCTTGCGGGAGAAGGCCGGTACGATATGGGAAATAGCCCCGAACGCCGGCAGGATCATGATGTACACCTCCGGGTGCCCGAAGAACCAGAACACATGCTGGAACAGCACCGGGTCACCACCGCCGGAAGCATCGAAGAAACTGGTGCCGAAGTTGATGTCCATCAGCATCATGGTGACCGCACCGGCCAGCACCGGCATGACGGCAATCAGCAGGAAGGCGGTGATCAGCCAGGTCCAGACAAACAGGGGCATTTTCATCATCTTCATGCCCGGTGCCCGCATGTTCAGGATAGTGGCAATCACGTTGATGGCACCCATGATGGAAGACACACCCATAATGTGGATGGCAAAGATGAAGAAGGTGGTACTCGGGGGCCCGTAAGTGGTGGATAGCGGAGCGTAGAAGGTCCAGCCAAAGTTGGGCGCGCCGCCCTCCATAAACAGGGTCGACACCAGGATCAGGAAGGCACAGGGCAGCAGCCAGAAACTCCAGTTATTCATCCGTGGCAGTGCCATATCCGGCGCGCCGATCATCAGCGGCAGCATCCAGTTGGCCAGCCCCACAAAGGCCGGCATCACCGCCCCGAACACCATGATCAGGCCATGCATGGTGGTCATCTGGTTGAAGAACTCCGGCTGCACAATCTGCAGGCCGGGCTGGAACAGTTCGGCCCGGATCACCATCGCCATACTGCCGCCCAGCAGGAACATGGCGAAGCTGAAGATCAGGTACATAGACCCGATGTCTTTATGGTTGGTGGTCAGCAGCCAGCGGCTGATGCCTTTGGCCGGGCCGTGGTGATGTTCCTGGCTGTGGGTATCTGCAACCGCACTCATGAAAACCCCCGTTACCGCCGTTTTTTATGGCTGGTGATTGTTGTTATCTGGCGTCGATTACTCTTGGTTCTTGTAATCAAAAATCTCTTTCGGCGTGACCATCTCGCCGGTGTTGTTACCCCAGGCATTGCGCTCGTAGGTAATCACCGCGGCCAGGTCCACCTCACTCAGCTGACCACCGAAGGCCTGCATCGCTGTGCCGGACTTACCATTCACGACGATATCGATATGCGCGGCCATGTCCTCTGTTGCGATCTGGCTGCCCTTCAGTGCCGGGAAGGCCGGCGGCATGCCAGTACCATCCGGCTGGTGACAGGAAGCACAGGCACTGGCGTAGGCCTTCTCGCCCCGCTCCATCAGCTCTTCCAGGGTCCAGTCTTTCTCGGTCAGCTGGCGCTCGGCTTCTGCGGCGGCCCGCTGTTCGGCTACCCAGGCGTTGTATTCCTCTTCCGGCACCGCCTCCACCACTACCGGCATAAAGCCGTGGTCCTTGCCGCACAGCTCGGTGCACTGGCCGCGATAGATGCCCGGCTCGTCCACGCGGGTCCAGGTTTCGTTGATAAAGCCGGGGATGGCGTCTTTCTTCACACCGAATTCCGGCACCCACCAGGAGTGAATCACATCATTGGCGGTCAGCAGGAAGCGCACTTTCTTGCCCACCGGAATCACCAGCGGGTTGTCCACTTCCAGCAGGTAGTTCTCACCCTTGGCCTGGCGGTTCTCGATCTGCTCCCTCGGGGTGGACAGGCTGGAGAAATAACCGAAATCGTCGTTGATGTACTCATAGCGCCAGCGCCACTGGTAACCGGTAACCTTGATGTCCACCTCGGACTCGCTGGTGTCGTACATCTCCACCAGGGTTGCCGTGGCAGGCACGGCCATGGCCACCAGGATGGCCAGGGGAATAATGGTCCAGAGGATTTCCACCACGGTGTTTTCGTGGAAATTGGCGGGCTTGGCACCCTGGGATTTACGATGGGCAAAGATCGACCAGAACATGACCCCGAACACCACCACACCGATGGCCACGCAGATCCAGAGAATGGTCATGTGAAGGCTGAAAATCTGGTTGCTGGTACCGGTTACCCCCGGAGCCATATTCATGGTCCAGTCCGCCATGACTACAGCCGGTGACAACAGACCAGCGGCTAGGGCAACTGCCCGCTTGGCATGCACGCGCATACTGTGTCTCCACAGAGTGTTATTCTTGTCGGATTTTGCGTCATCCTCTGCGGTCTGTTCCGAAGCTCGCAACAGCGGAACCACCGAGAGTGAAAGCCTGCTTACGGATACATCAAATGTCAGTGTAGACACAGATCAAAAAAAGACTAAAAAATCATTAAACCTAAAATGGATAAGTAACCCGTTTTGATAAACAGAATTTATAAGGCCGTTCTTCGCCCTACCGATCGCCGCCTGTGGACACTGGCCTGGCCGCTGATGCTGACCAACCTCACCGTGCCCCTGCTGGGGCTGGTGGATACGGCCGTGCTTGGCCACCTGGACAGCCCGGAATACCTGGGCGCGGTGGCGGTGGGCGCCAACCTGTTCACCATCCTGTACTGGACCTTCGGCTTCATGCGCATGGGCACCACCGGCCTGGCCGCCCAGGCCTGGGGCCAGCGGGATGCCTTCGCCCAGGTGGCGCTGCTGCTGCGTTCGCTGTTGCTGGCCGTAGGCATCGGCCTGTTACTGATCCTGTTTCACCGGCCGCTGATTGCGGTGGGCCTGAAGTTGATGAACCCCAGCCCGGATGTTGCGGCACTGGCTGCGGAATACGCTGCTATCAGAATCTGGAGTGCGCCGGCGGTGCTGTGCCAGTACACCCTGGTGGGCTGGCTGATTGGCACCCAGTTCCCCCGGGGGCCCATGGTGATGCTGATCATCGCCAACGGCATCAACATCGTGCTGGACGTGTTCTTCGTGACTGTTCTCGGCTGGAACAGCCGGGGTGTGGCCATGGCCACCGTAATGGCCGAATACGGGGCCACCGCCATCGGTGTAATGATCGTGCTCAAACGCATGCCGGAGAGCCAGCAGCTGACCCGGGAGCTGTTCGGTAAGGTGTCGGATTACCTGCGCATCCTGCAGGTGAACCGCTACATCATGGTGCGTACCATCGCCCTGCTGCTGTGCCTGGCCTTCTTCACCGCCCAGGGCGCCCGGCAAGGGGATATCATCCTGGCCGCCAATGCCGTGCTGATCACCTTCCTGCTGGTGATTTCCAATGCCCTGGACGGCTTTGCCAACGCCGCCGAAGCACTGATCGGTGAAGCCATTGGCAAGGGCAGCAAACGGCAGTTCAGGGTGGTATTCAACAGCGCCCTGCGGTGGTCGCTCTGGGGCGCATTGCTGCTGACCATCGGCTTTGTACTCGGGGGCCGCTGGCTGATCAGCCTGTTGACCGGCATTGAAGACGTACAAACCACCGCCTGGCAATACCTGCCCTGGCTCTGGATGTTACCGTTCGCAGCAGTGTGGAGTTACCTGCTGGATGGCGTCTTCATCGGCGCCACCCGCACCCGGGAAATGCAGGACACCATGCTGTTCTCAGCGCTCGGCGTGTTTTTGCCGGTGTGGTGGCTGACGACCGGCTGGGGCAACCATGGCCTGTGGCTGGCACTGATCAGCCTGATGCTGGCCCGTGCCGGCAGTATGGGTTGGTTGTGCTGGCGCTACACCCGCCAGGATGTGTGGTTTCAGCCACGCTAGGCACCCGGGATTTCGGTTTTCCGCAGGGAATTTTGCCGCCTGCCGGCAGCGCCATAAAAAATATTGGCTACACTGTTTTTAAACGGCAGGCAGTTCAGCTGGCCAGCCCGGCCGACTGCCACTTGGTTGCTCCTGGAGAAGGGGAGGCGCCTTGCGACCTCATTTTGTACCTACATCGGCATCTCCTGACATGACACCACAGGCAGTCCTCGAGATTATTGACCAGGCACGTCGCCAGGAAGCCCGCTCGGGGAGCTTTCTCCGGCAGCTGAAAGACAAGGCGACCAGGCTGCCGTCATCGATCGTAATCGACGGCCAGCCTGCCACCTGCCTGTTCCAGTTTGCCGTGGAATACATCGAAATGGCGCCACGGCTGATCGAGTGCGTAGACACCTGCGCCATCGACGCCGGCACCAAGCCCCTGTTCCAGCCATTCATTGATGCCGCTATCCGCTATTTCACCCAGCCCTCGGTGCTGCTGGTCCGCTATGACGGCCTCGACGGCCTGCTGATCCGGGCCTACCTGTGCCACCGGCTGATGGAAGAAATGCACGACAACAACCGCTCGATCCGGGCCGGCGAGCTGATAGACCTGGAAGCCACCCGGGCCAACCTGCTGGCCCACGAACTGATCGGCGAACCGTTCGCCAACGAGCTGGACGATGCCATCACCGTCACCGTGTTGCAGATTGCCGGCACCCCGGATTACTACGACCTGGACCTTGACCCCTTCGTGGAGCAGTTCAACAACCGGGCCTGGGACTGGATGCGCAATTACTGGGAAAACCTGCTGGAGCGGAACCACATCCGGTTTTCCCTGGGCCCGGCCCTGTAAAACAACATCCTGACCAACAAGTCACTGAATTTCTGTGCAATAACCCTGTATCCTTCGGCCATCCATTCACTGTTCCGGAGGCTTGCCCTGTGCTTGAGAATACCGACCTTGGAAAACTGATTGTCCGGCTCACCCTCGGTGGCCTGCTGCTGTTCCACGGCATCGCCAAACTGCTTAACGGTATCGGTTTTATCGAGGCCCAGCTGGCCAGCCATAACCTGCCGGCAATACTGGCGTACGGTGTGTATATCGGGGAAGTGGTGGCACCACTGATGGTGATTCTGGGGTATCAGACCCGCATTGGCGCGCTGATCATTGTCTTCAACATGCTTGTGGCTATTGTGCTGGTGCACAGCCACCAGCTGCTGTCGCTGGCCGGTAACGGCGGCTGGGCACTGGAACTGCAGGGATTTTTCCTGTTTACCGCGCTGGCCGTGGTGTTTATGGGGCCGGGCAAGTACAAGCTGAAAAACTGAGCCTCAGCCCCGGTCTGCCGGGGCAACAGCCTCATCATGCCACACCTCGACCCGGTTGCGACCGTTGGTCTTGGCGGCATACAGGGCTTCGTCGGCACGGCGCACCAGCTCCTGGCTGCCCGCGCCGATGGCCGGGCGCATGGTGGCCACACCCGCGCTGATAGTCAGCTCCACCGGTGTACCACCCAGCCCGGAAGGGACGGGTTTGCCCGCCACGGCCTGGCGCATGCGCTCAGCCACCTGGCGGGCGCCTTCGCCGTCTGTCGCCGGTAACAACACCGCAAACTCCTCGCCACCATAGCGGGCCACCAGGTCGCTGGCGCGCAGAATCTCGCCTTGCAGGGTTGCTGCCAGCGAGACCAGGCAATCATCACCCACCAGGTGGCCAAAGCTGTCATTCACCTTTTTGAAGTGATCGATATCCAGCATCAGCAGGCTCAGCTCCTGGTCGTGGCGCATGGCCCGGTTCCACTCGATGTCCAGCTTGTCGTCAAAGCGCCGCCGGTTGGCGACCCGGGTCAGGCCATCGGTCAGGCTCATGGAGCGTAGCTGGTCGTTTGCCTGCTCCAGCTCCTCGGTGCGCTCCCGAACCCGGGTTTCGAGCATCAGGTTGGCTTCCCGCTGGATCTCCAGGGCATGCTCCTGGGCTTCCTGCCGGCGCCGGCGCTCCAGGTTGATGCGATAGGCCAGCGCCAGTGACAACACCACCACCTCGATAGCCACACCCACCTGGGGTGCTACCTCGATGGCCCGGTTGCTGGGAATCAACCCAAGCTTGGCCAACGCCAGTAACAGGTGGGCAATCAGCAGCGGTGTCCAGGCCACCACATAGAAACCGGCCAATACCTGCCCGCGCCGCCACACCAGCACACCCACCGCCCACGCCGCTGCCGTCACGAAGGCCGCCAGGGTGCTGATCAGGGCAATGGCGTACTGATAGGAACCCAGCAATCCGTAACCGATGGCGAACAGGCAGGCCATCAGCAATACCTGGAGTAACCGGTAAGCGCCCCGGCTGTATTGCCGCACCGACAGGAATTTCATGGTGAACACCAGGGCCAGCGACAGCCCCAGGGGAACCATAACAGCGGTCAGATACTGGTTGACCACCGGCAGGTCCGGCCAGAACCACTGGAACAGCAAGCCGTTGAAATTCAGCTGAACCAGGCCGGCACTCAGCACCGTGAGGACGTACCACAGATAAGTCGGGTAGCGAACAATGGCGAACAGAAACAGGTTGTACAGGGCCAGCGCCACCACAACACCAACGAACATGGCTTGCCAGCCATAGGCAATCTGCTCGTAGGCGAGGAATTCGGCCGACGGTGTGACTTTCACCGGTATCTGGATGGAACCCTGGGTTTTCACCCGCACCCAGGCGGTCACCGGTTCGGTATTGGAAGGCACCAGGAACACGAAGGTACGATGCTCTATCGGGCGGGAACGGAACGGCAGGGTATCGCCGGTATGCCAGGTTTCAACGATATTCCCGGCCTGCTCCCAATAAACAGATACTTCATCAAGCAGGGGATAGCCTACCTGCAGCAGCCGGTTACGGGGCTCGGGCGGAACCTCGACACGCAACCAGAAGGTACCGTCACTGAACCCGAGGTTCAGTACCGTATCGGCCTCGTGGGCCTGCCAGCGGTGTTGCGGCAGGCTGCGCACCCCGTCGATATCCAGTGAATCATCCGGCACCTCCAGCCATTGGAATCCCACTGGATCTGCCTGCGCTCCACCAGCACCCAGTGCCAGGAAAAGGCACAAAATGATTTGCAGAACAGCAGCGGAAAAGCCTTTCATTCAGGTTCGGAGTCCCGGTTGGTACGGTCAGGTATACTCTTCAGTCTAACCCGAAACCGGCACCGGATCCCTTATCATTAGGGGATAGCTCAGCACTACCACCCGCGAGGACAGCATGTCAGAACGAAAACGCCCTATAGAACCGGGCCGCTACCGGCATTACAAAGGCCAGGATTACGAAGTGATCGGCGTCGCCCGGCACAGCGAAACCGAGGAACCCCTGGTGGTGTACCGCTGCCTGTACGGCGACTACAGCCTGTGGGTAAGGCCCCTGGCCATGTTCCGTGAAACCGTGGAAGTGGCCGGCGAACAGGTACCGCGCTTTGCCCGGGTGGATGCTGACTGACCGTTACACAACCCCTTTGACTGATGCGGTCATTTCCTGCACATTAGCGCACTTTTCGTGCCGCCGGTGCCCAAAAAGTGCCGGTAAACCCAATATTCCTACCCGGAGTCTGCCATGAATGCCGTTGTTGCCGCGGTACTGATCATGCTCGTATTGAGCCTGTGCCGCATCCACGTTGTCGTTGCCCTGATCATCGGTGCCATTTCCGGTGGCCTGGTGGCCGGAATGTCCCTTGAAGACACCATCAATGCCTTCAACTCCGGCCTCGGTGGCGGCGCAACCGTGGCGTTGTCCTACGCCACCCTGGGCGCCTTCGCCGTGGCCATCGGCAAATCCGGCCTGGCCCACGCCCTGGCCGACAAAGCCCTTGCCATGGTAGGCCGCCAGGATGAAGGCGGCGCGGCCACCGGCATCCGCTTCATGATCATCGGCCTGTTGCTGGCCGTCGCCATTTCGTCCCAGAACATCCTGCCCATCCACATCGCCTTTATTCCCCTGGTCGTTCCGCCGTTGCTGTACGTGATGGCCAAGCTGCACATGGACCGCCGGCTGGTAGCCTGTGTACTCACCTTCGGCCTGATTACCCCGTACATGTTCCTGCCAGTGGGCTTCGGCGGCATCTACCTGAATGAAATCCTGCTGGCTAACGTAGCCGACAACGGCGTAGACGCCAGCGAACTGAACGTCATGTCCGCCATGGCCCTGCCAGCCCTGGGTATGTTCATCGGCCTGCTGATCGCGGTGTTCTTCAGCTACCGGGGCGGCCGTGGCTATGACATGAAGCTCATCGAACGCACCGAGCGGGTGGATGTGAAATACAGCCCGAAAACCCTGATCATGGCGCTGGTGGCCATTGTGGTGGCGTTTGTGGTTCAGCTCTGGCTGGGCTCCATGATCCTGGGTGCGCTGGCCGGCTTTGTGCTGTTCAACATTTCCGGTGTGGTGAAGTGGAAAGAAGCCGATGACCTGTTCACCGAGGGCATGAAGATGCTGGCGATGATCGGCTTCATCATGATCGCCGCCAACGGCTTCGCGGAAGTGATGCGGGAAACCGGCGAGATCAAGAGCCTGGTAGAGGGCTCTGTGGCCGCCATCGGTGAGAACAAGGCCCTGGCCGCACTGCTGATGCTGGTGGTCGGCCTGCTGATTACCATGGGTATCGGTTCGTCGTTCTCCACCATTCCCATCATCGCCGCCCTGTACGTGCCGCTGGCCCTGCAACTGGGTTTCAGCCCCCTGGCCATCGTTGCCCTGGTCGGTACCGCCGGTGCCCTGGGTGATGCGGGTTCACCAGCGTCTGATTCCACCCTCGGGCCAACTGCCGGTCTGAATGTGGACGGCCAGCACAACCACATCTGGGATACTGTGGTGCCTACGTTCCTGCACTACAACCTGCCTCTGCTCGCCTTCGGGTGGTTGGCGGCTATGGTGCTCTGACCCTCTACTTTGGAGTTTGCCGTCCTGATCGTAGCCTGCTGGTTTTGGGGGCTGCGATGGGGTGGGTCAGGTTTTTTCCCTTGGAAATGCAACTCGCTGCGCTCAGACATCCATTTCCGGCGGAAAAAAACCTGACCCACCCCCTCACGTCGTACCAATAAGGGGTACGGAAGGAAAAGAAGAAAGAAGAAAAGAGAAAAAAGAAAGAAACCAAACCCTAATCAAACGATTTCCGTGCAGTCTGGCATAGAGGGTACGGGGGTGCTTTTCTGCAGGGAAAAAGATGTCTGAGCGAAGCGAGTTGTTTTTCCCGGAAGAAAAGCACCCCCGTGGCCTCTAACCCACCAAAACTGGCAGGCTAGGGCCCAAGCCAGACCTATTCTCCAGAGTCAGAGCCGGACTTAAAGAACACCACCTGTTTGACGGTATGGTCGTCGGTGTTGCCCTTTTTGTTTACACGCGTTTCGATTTCCGGGGCCTCGGGCTGGTCGGACAACGCATCGGTGTAGCCGCAGGCCACGCATTCGCGAACCTGGTCGCCGGCGTCGGTGGTGAACATGGTGATTTTGTCCATCTCGGCGCAGCGGGGGCACACGGCGCCGGCGATGAAGCGTTTCGGACTTGCCATAACGTTACTCCAGAAGAACACCCGGTTGCCGATACGACAACCGGGGTGGATTGTATCAGGCAGCTTCGTCCGTGATGCCGGTTTGTTTCAGCAGGGCATCCACCTGCGGTTCGCGGCCCCGGAAGGCTTTGAACAGTTCCATGGGCTCCTGGGAGCCGCCTTTTTCCAGGATATTGTGCAGGAAGGCCTGGCCGGTTTCCGGGTCGAAGATGCCTTTTTCTTCGAACAACGAGAAGGCATCCGCTGCCAGCACTTCCGCCCACTTGTAGCTGTAGTAGCCCGCGGCGTAACCGCCGGCGAAGATGTGGGAGAAGCCGTTGGGGAAGCGGTTGAATTCCGGCGACTGCACCACTGCAATGTCTTCCCGCACCTTGCGGTGCATGTCCAGCGGGTTGGTGGGGGCTTCGTCGGTGAATTCCGCATGCAGGCGGAAATCGAACAGCGAGAATTCGAGCTGGCGCACCATACCCATGCCGGACTGGAAGTTCTTCGCCGCCAGCAGTTTCTGCAGCAGGTCTTCCGGCAGGGGTTCGCCGGTTTCGTGGTGGCTGGCGATCAGGGCCAGGGATTCCGGGTTCCAGCACCAGTTTTCCAGGAACTGGCTGGGCAGTTCCACCGCATCCCAGGCCACGCCGTTGATGCCGGATACGTCCATCACCTCCACCTGCGTGAGCATGTGGTGCAGGCCGTGGCCGAATTCGTGGAACAGGGTGGTGACTTCGTCGTGGGTCAGCAGCGACGGCTTGCCATCCACCGGCGGGGTGAAGTTACAGGTCAGGAACGCCACCGGCAGCTGCAGCTTGCCGCGCATATCGCGCCAGCGCACCCGGCAGTCGGCCATCCAGGCACCGCCACGTTTACCCTGACGTGCGAACAGGTCGAGGTAGAACCAGGCGATGGGCTGGCCGTTGCGGCTGATGCAGTAGGCCTTGGCGTCTTCGTGCCAGGTTTCTACATCTGCGTGCTCCTCAATCTGCACATCAAACAACTTCTCCGTCACCCGGAACAGGCCCGGCACCACCTTATCCACAGGGAACCAAGGCCGCAGGGTTTCCGGGGAGATGTCGTACTGCTTCTGGCGCAGCTTCTCGCTGTAATAGCCGATGTCCCATGCCTGCAGGTCGTCCACGCCGTGCTCATCTTTCACAAACGCCTTCAGCTCGGTAATTTCCTTCTCCGCCTGCGGCTTGGACTTGGCCGCCAGCTGGTTCAGGAACTCCAGAACCTCGTCGGTACTGCGGGCCATCTTGGTGGCCAGGGAACGCTCGGCGTAGTTGTCAAAACCCAGCAACTGAGCCAGCGCGTGCCGACGCTTGAGAATCTCCGCCATCACCGGCGTATTGTCCCACGTGGCCGCATCCGGGCCCTGATCGGAGGCGCGGGTGACAAAGGCCTCGTACACCTCCCGGCGCAGTTCCCGGTTGTTGCAGTAAGTCATCACCGGGTAAAAGCTCGGGAAATCCAGGGTAATCACATAACCATCCAGCTCCTTCTGCCGGGCGGCCTGCTTCGCGCCTTCAATAGCCGTCTCCGGCAGGCCGGATAACTGGTCTACATCGGTAATATGCTTGAACCAGTGCTGGGTAGCATCCAGCACGTTGTCGCTGAACTTGTTGGACAACTCCGCCAGCTCCCGGGACAGATCCGCATAACGCTTCTTCTTGTCCTCCGGAAGATCCACACCACCCAGACGGAAATCCCGCAGGATGTTTTCAATAGACTTGCGCTGGGGCTCACTCAGCTCCTTGAAATCGTCCCGTGCAGCCAGCTTCTTATAGGCCTCGCACAGGGCACCATTCTGGCTCACTTCCGTGCTGTACTCGGTCAGCTTCTCCAGGCAGTTCTTGTACACCTTGCGCAGATCGTCGTTGTTCATCACACCGTTCAGGTGGGAAATCACCGACCAGGCGTTACTGAGCTTGTTCTCCAGCGCCTGCATGGGCTGGGCCAGGGTGTCCCAGGTGGGATCCTCCTGCTGCGCCAGCTCCTGAATTTTTACGCGGTTTTCGCTGAGAATCTGGTCAATCGCCGTTTCCATGTGCTCGGTGCGGATGTGACCAAATTTCGGTAACAAATCATCTGTCAAAAGCGGGTTATTCATAGGTCCCCTTCTCAGCTGTCCGGGTTTAGGTTACTTTCAGGCAACTCCAATGCTTGGGGGAGTCTTTGGGAGGAGGGCTTTCCAAAAATGTGCGGAGCCATGGATGGCGGAGCAGAAGCGCCACATGGGCTCAGCCGAGCGCTGATGAAGCGAAGCTTCATGCGACAGCTGAGCGACCGCAATCTGTGATTGCGGGCCGGACCCCGAAGGGGTGCCGAAGGAGCGTTTTTTGGAAAGCCCTCCTCCCAAAGACTCCTTCCCCTAAATTCGAGGCCAGTCAAAAGGTATATGTAATGGCAAATGTACGAACTCACAAGGGTACCACACCACAATTTGGCGAACGCACCTGGGTAGACGAGAGTGCGGTAGTGATCGGAGACGTACAAATGGGCGAAGACTGCTCCGTCTGGCCCATGACCGTCATCCGCGGCGACATGCACAAAATCCGCATCGGCGACCGCTGCAGCATCCAGGACGGCTCCGTACTGCACATCACCCACGCCAGCGACTTCAACCCCGGCGGTTGGCCGCTGATCCTCGGTGACGACGTCACCGTCGGCCACAAAGCCCTGCTGCACGGCTGCACCATCGGCAGCCGCGTACTCGTCGGCATGGGCTGCACCGTCATGGATGGTGCCGTAGTAGAAGACGAAGTCATCATCGGAGCCGGCACCCTGGTACCGCCGGGCAAACGACTGGAATCCGGTTACCTGTACGTGGGCTCGCCGTGCAAGCAGGCCCGGGCGCTGAGCGAGAAGGAAAAAACGTTCTTCAAATACACTGCAGCTAACTATGTGAAACTGAAAGACGAATACCTGAACGCCTCCGAATAACGCCTCATCAGTCGTTACGCAGCTCGTCGATCACGGGGGCGGTCTCCGGCCGCACCCCACGCCATACATAAAACGATTCTGCTGCCTGCTCCACCAGCATGCCCAGCCCGTCATACACCCGGGTAGCACCGTTGTCCTGTGCCCACTGGTTGAAGGTGGTGGTCTGCAGGGAATACATCATGTCATACACCACCGTGTTGCCCCCCAGAATCGACGCCGGCACCGGCGGCAGGTCACCCTGAAGGCTGGCGCTGGTGCCGTTGATCACCAGGTCAAACGCTCCGGTTGCCTGTTCGAAGCCGCAGGCAAAGAGTTCGGTATCACCGGCTTCAGCGGCAAACAGCCGTACCAGCGCCTCGGCCTTGGCCACGGTGCGATTAGCGATGGTCAGGCTGGCGGGCGCTTCCGCCAGAACCGGCCCAAGCACGCCCCGCACGGCACCGCCGGCACCCAATACCAGGATTCGCAGGCCTTTGAGGGCCACGCCGTGGTTGCGGGTGAGGTCCCGCACCAGGCCAACACCGTCGGTGTTGTCAGCCACCAGGGCATCGTCGGCATCCAGGTACAGGGTGTTGGCGGCGCCGGCTTTTTCCGCCCGTGGTGTGCGGTGTTCTGCCTGGGTCCAGGCCTGTTCCTTGAACGGTACGGTTACGTTCAGGCCTCTGCCGCCACGCTCGAAAAAGTGCCGTACCGTACCGGAAAAGTCCTCCAGCGGTGCCTGTATCGCGGTGTACTCCACCGGCTCGCCGGTCTGGCTGGCAAACAGGCTGTGAATACGGGGGGATTTACTGTGGCTGATGGGGTTGCCCACCACCGCATAGAGTTCATTCGTCATCGCTTTGCTCCAGCCAGTTCCGTCCGGTCAGGAAATAATCCGTCAAACGCGCCTCTTCGCTGCCCGGCTCCGGCTTCCGGTCGTAGTCCCAACGCACCAGCGGCGGCAGTGACATCAGGATAGACTCGGTGCGCCCGCCGGACTGCAACCCGAACAGGGTGCCCCGGTCGTACACCAGGTTGAACTCCACATAGCGACCACGGCGGTAAAGCTGGAATTCCCGCTCCCGCTCGCCCCAGGGGGTGTCCATCCGGCGCCTGACAATCGGCTCGTAAGCCTCTATGTAACTGTCGCCCACCGCCTGCATAAAGGCAAAGTCCTGCTCGAAGTTTCCGGTGTTGTAGTCATCGAAGAACAGGCCGCCCACGCCCCGGGGCTCCTGGCGGTGCTTCAGGTAGAAATAGTCGTCGCACCACTGCCTGAACTTCGGGTACACCTCGTCGCCGAACGGCTGGCAGGCGTTACGGGCCGTCTGGTGCCAGTGCACGCAATCGTCATCAAAACCGTAGTAGGGGGTCAGGTCGTAGCCGCCGCCAAACCAGTACACCGGCTCGCCGTCTTTCGGGGTGGCAATGAAAAAGCGCACGTTAGCGTGGGAGGTCGGCACATAGGGGTTCTCCGGGTGTATCACCAGTGATACACCCATGGCCTGCCAGGGAGCACCGGCCAGGTGCGGGCGATGCGCCGTGGCAGAAGCCGGCATGGTATCGCCCATCACATGGGAAAAGTTCACCCCGCCTTTTTCGATCACACCGCCATCGGCCATCACCCGGCTGATACCACCGCCACCCTCCGGCCGGTCCCAGCTGTCACGAATGAAGGAAGCGCGGCCATCCACCGCCTCCAGCCGCTGGCAGATGCGATCCTGAAGGCTCAGAAGGTATTCTTTTACGGCCCGGGTATCCGGCTGCTGTGACATGCTTGCTCCTAACGAAACTGTTTTCCGGTAACGATATCAATAATCCGGCTGGGTTTGCGGTTGCCGCCCAGGGCGCCGGGCACGATGCGGTCGAGCTGATTGCCGAAATAGCGGCGCACCTGCCAGATGTTGCGGGCCGGCTGGCGGCCAGCCGGGTTGCAGGAAGTCGACACCAGCGGCATGCCGGTGGCCTCGCACAGGTCGCGAACCACCGGGTGGTCACTCACGCGCACGGCAATGGTGCTGTGCCGGCCGCGAACCCAGTCCGGGATCTGTTCCAGCACATCCGGCACCAGGCAGGTGATCGGCCCGGGCCAGTGTTGCTCGGCTTCCCATTGCAACACCCGGGGCAGGGGATCCAGCAGGAAGCGTACCTGCTCCACCGAGGCGGCCACCAGGATCATGCCCTTTTCCATGGGCCGCTGCTTGAGCTCCAGGATCCGCTCAACCGCGTCCTGGTTCCAGGGATCGCAGCCCAGGCCCCAGACTGCTTCGGTAGGGTAGGCAATCACGCCGCCGGCCAGCACGGTGCGCCGGGCACAGTGTAATTGCCAGGGATTCAGGGAAGACTTCGCCGCCATAGTGAAACCGGTCAATCCACACAGATTATGGGTGATGATGCACCGGTCAGCCGGCTCTCAGGTAGCCTCCCGGAGCCGAATGGGCCAGCCCTTCCAGTTCCAGTAACAACAGGGACTGCATCAGCTGGTCCGCTGGCAGGCCGGTGAGCTGGCCCAGTGCATCGGTAGATTGCGGATCATACCCCAAAGCCTCGAACACCGCGATTTCCCGGCTATCCAAACCGGCCAGCACCGGCCCTTTATCCACAGCCTCCCCAGCCTCCGGTTGCGCCTGCATGGACCACCAGGTGCCCAGCTCTTCCAGGATGTCATCAGCGGTTTCCACCAACCTGGCCCCCTGTTTGATCAACTGGTGGCAGCCCCGGGCTACCGGGCTGTGCACCGAACCGGGAATGGCGAACACTTCCCGGCCCTGTTCCAGCGCGGTGCGGGCCGTAATCAGCGAACCGCTCTTCAGGCTGGCCTCCACGACCAGTACACCCCGGCTAAGGCCACTGATAATCCGGTTACGCTGAGGGAAGTAGGCGGCCCGGGCCTGAGTGCCGGGCGGGTATTCCGAGACAATCAGGCCGTTTTCGATAATCCGGTGTGCCAGCTGCCGGTGCTGGGCGGGATACAGCCGGTCGAGCCCGCAACCCACCACCGCGACGGTCGGATGACCGGCATCCAGGGCACCTGCATGGGCAGCACCATCAATCCCCAAAGCCAGGCCGCTGGTCACCAGCAAACCCCGCCGGCCCAGCTCGGCAGCGAATTTCCGGGCATGGTCCAGGCCCGTACGGGTGGCGTTGCGACTGCCCACCACACCAATCTGGTCCTGCAGCAACAAGCCGGTATCGCCCAGTGCATATAGCAGCATGGGCGCATCGTGTATCTGGCGCAGGGCTTCCGGGAAGTGGTCATGGTGCTGGCCGATCAGCCGGATGCCGTGCTGCCGGCATTGCGACCGGATTTGCATCAGTTCCGTCAGCACCGGGTGCGACAGGTTTTCGGTTTGCCAGCCATGGATCGCCGACATGGTTTCAGCCGACAGCCCCAGCGCTTTCAGGGTGGCCGGGTTCATCGACAAGACATCGGTCAGGCAGTCGGCATTGGCCAGCACCCGCTCGCGGGCACGGGTGGCAAAGCGGGGTAACAGGGAAAGCAGCAGCCACTGGTTGTCCAGCGACCGGTCAAGACTCGATACAGACATTTTTTCATCCTTGAAAACAACAATGGCCGAACACTCCGGTCCGGCCATTTTACCTCAGCACACAGGCCTGATCAGGCCCCGGCTTAAGGGTTAACTACCTTGTCGCCCACCGCCAGCGGGCGGGTCGCCTTGAGAATCAGGCCGTAGCTCATCTTCTCGTAGGTCTGGAACACCATCAGCAGGCCAGCACGCTCGGACGGAAGCTCGATGGTTTCATTAGTAACCGGGTCACGCACCAGGTTGCCACTCTTGAGAATGGCCATCACGTTGCCAGGCTTCAGGCCTTCACGCTCGCCACGGTTGATCGCCACCACGTTGTACTGGCCAATCTGGTTTACACCGCCGTCTACCGAGATCATCACGCCTTCGATGTCCTGATCCGGAGCACTGGGCACAAAGTTGGTGGTCAGGCGACGGTCTTCGTTCACCAGCAGACGGTCGCCAATGCGCACTTCCTCGCTGGACTTGTTCAGGTTAACGGTCAGGACGTCGCCGTCCTCAGCCGCAACGGTACCGCGGGCAATGCTGCGGGCTTCCAGGCCCAGGAATTCGCCGGTTTCCGGATCACGGAATTCCTTGCTGCGGCGGAACACACCCACGCGGTCGGCGGGCTTCTCGCCACGGGCGTAGATCTTGTCGCCGGCACCAGTAATGATGCGGCTGTCTTCACCTTCCAGCACGTAGGGCGCACCGTTCAGTTCTTCCGGCGACACAATGCGGGTATCGGTCAGGAAGCTGGCAATGGCGTCCAACGGGATGGCAGGAATGGGAGTGTCGATGGCTTCAGAACGCACCTGGGGCGACAGCTTCACCACATCACTGGTGGCTACCTTGGTGATGCGCGGTTTGCCGTCGATGTAGACCAGCGCCAGGCGATCGCCCGGGTAGATCAGATGAGGGTTGGCAACCTGCGGGTTCACATGCCAGATTTCCGGCCAGTACCAGGGATTGTTCAGGAACCGCCCTGAAATGTCCCAAAGGGTATCCCCTTTAACGACAGTGTAACGCTCAGGATGATCAGCCCTGAACTCGGGTTCTGCATGGGCCCAGGAGGTAAACAGCAGCGCCGTGGCTGCCAGAGCGTACAACAGTTTCCTCATTGTCTGTATCCTTGATCGCGTGCCTAGAATCTATACGTTAGGTAATGCCGCTGCGGTAGGCCGGCAGCTTATTACGTTGTTATTCCCGTTACTATAGAAGAAGTCTGGCGATTTGTGATGTTATCTTTTGTTCTTCCAGTGAATTCTTTGGTTTCCCTGAAAGATTTTAGCTATCGACTGATCAGTTTGTACTCAATCGGTAATTTATCGGATAATACAGGCCAAGACGTTACTTCATGATAGGTTCATGAAGAAATTTTGCGCAGACCGCTGTCGCATTTCAGAGAAGCCAAGGCACTATGATTCTAGAAATTCTTGAGTATCCGGATCCCCGTCTTCGCACCATCGCCAAGCCGGTGAATGAGGTGACCGACGAAATCCGCACCCTGATCGACGATATGTTCGAGACCATGTACGATGCCCGCGGCATTGGCCTGGCGGCTACCCAGGTAGACGTGCACAAGCAGATCATCGTGATGGACCTGTCCGAAGACAAGAGCGAGCCCCGGGTATTCATCAACCCGAAGGTGGAAGTGCTGGACGGAGACCTGGAAGCCATGCAGGAAGGCTGCCTGTCGGTACCCGGCTTCTACGAAGATGTGAAGCGTATCGAACACTGCCGGATTACCGCCAAAGACCGTAACGGCGAAGAGTTCGTCCTTGAAGCCGAAGGCCTGCTGGCCGTGTGTATCCAGCACGAAATGGATCACCTGAACGGCAAGCTGTTTGTGGATTACCTCAGCTCGCTCAAGCGCAACCGCATTCGCAAGAAGCTGGAAAAGCTGCACAAGCAGAGCGCCTGAGACAATGGCTGAAGCATCGCCAGCGCAGAACTGAATTCAGACCGGGTTACGACCCGGTTTTTTCGTATCAACGACACAGAGAAGCAACCACCGTGCGCATTGTTTTTGCCGGAACACCGGATTTTGCCGCCATTGCCCTGAAGGCCCTGCTGGAAGCCGGCCATAATGTGGTGGGCGTATACAGCCAGCCCGACCGCCCTGCTGGCCGTGGCCGCAAACTCATGCCCAGCCCGGTCAAACAAGTGGCGCTGGATGCCGGCATTCCCGTGTTCCAGCCGGTCAGCCTGAAGCCCGAAGAGGCCCAACAGGAGCTGGCGGCACTGCAACCGGATGTGATGATCGTCGCCGCCTATGGCCTGATTCTGCCCAAGGCGGTGCTGGAGATCCCGGCCCACGGTTGCCTGAACATCCACGCCTCCCTGTTGCCACGCTGGCGCGGTGCCGCCCCGATCCAGCGGGCCATCGCCGCCGGCGATGCCGAATCCGGTATTACCATCATGCAGATGGATGAAGGCCTGGACACCGGTGCCATGCTGCTGAAAGTGAGCACTCCTATAAACGCCGACGACACCGGCGGCAGCCTGCACGACCGACTTGCCGACATGGGCGGCGAAGCCATCGTGGACGCACTGGCCCGGCTGGCACAAGGGGAGCTGACCGGAGAGCCCCAGGACGATGCCGACGCCAACTACGCCCATAAGCTGTCCAAGGAAGAAGGCCACATCGACTGGAGCCGCAGCGCCACCGACATCGAACGACTGATCCGCGCCTTCAACCCCTGGCCCGGCACCTTTACCGACCTGGGCGAACAACGCATCCGCATTCACCGGGCATCTGCGCTGGAGCAGGGCAGCGGCAAAGCCCCCGGCACGGTACTGAGCCGGGAGCGGGACGGCGTTGACGTGGCCTGCGGCACCGGCAGCCTGAAAATCACCTCGGTCCAGTTGCCGGGCAGCAAAGCCCAGAGCATCAACGACCTGATCAACGGCGGCAAGCAGGTCCTGTTGCCCGGCCAGGAGCTGAACTGACCATGGCCTACCAGCCCCTGCCATTTCGCGCCGTCGCCGCCAACGTGTTGCTGGCGGTGGAAAACGGCCAGTCACTGACACAATGCCTGCCGCCTGCCCTGAACCAGTTACCGCCGGAGCAACGGCCCCAGCTGCAAGCCATCTGCTACGGCACCTGCCGCTGGTTTCACCGGCTTGACGGCGAGCTGAACCAGCGCCTGAAAAAGCCCCTGCGCAAGCCGGACCGGGTTGTTCACCACCTGATGCTGGTGGCCTTATTCCAGCTGCGATTCAGCGAACAAGCCACCTACGCGGTGCTGAACGAAACCGTGGAAGCCTGCCGGGCGCTGGACAAGCCCCACCTGACCGGGCTGGTCAACGGCGTACTGCGGGCGGCCGAAAGGGAAGGGGCGCCGGAGCCGAACGACGACAGCAGCCGCTACAGCCACCCGGTGTGGATGGTGGAAAAGCTGCGCCACAACTGGCCGGAAGACTGGCAGGCCATTCTGGACGCCAACAACACCCAGGCCCCCATGACCCTGCGGGTCAATGCCCTGCGTTTCCGCCGTGAGGAATACCTGGATTTGCTGGCCGAGGCCGGTATCGAGGCCAGGCCAACCCGTTTCGCCCCCCACGGCATTCAGCTGGAACGCCCGGTACCGGTCGAGCGCCTGCCCTGGTTCGAAGACGGCGGCGCCAGCGTCCAGGACGAAGCCGCCCAGCTGTGTACCACCATGCTGGACCTGCAACCGGGCCAGCGGGTACTGGATGCCTGCGCTGCTCCCGGCGGCAAGACCTGCGCCATCCTGGAAGCCTGTGGCGAACTGGATGAAGTGGTCGCCATCGACGAATCCGCCGAGCGCCTGCCCCGGGTGCAGGAAAACCTCGACCGGCTCGACCTGCACGCCACCCTGAAACAGGCGGATGCCGCCGATATCGACAGCTGGTGGGATGGCACCCCGTTCGACCGCATCCTGCTGGACGTACCCTGCAGCGCCACCGGCGTGATCCGCCGGCACCCGGACATCAAACTGCTGCGCCGGGAGTCCGACATTGTGCCCCTGGCCAGTATCCAGCTTGGCCTGCTCGAGGCCATGTGGTCTATCCTGAAACCGGGTGGCCGGCTGGTGTATGCCACCTGTTCGGTGTTTCCCCAGGAGAACCACCGTATAATCCAGCGATTCCTCAAGCAGCAGGAACAGGCAACGCTGGTTCAGATCAATGCCGACTGGGGCCGCGACATGGACACCGGGCGCCAGCTGCTACCAGCCCCGGACAGCCACGACGGCTTTTTCTATGCCGTGCTGGAGAAACCTGACGCATGAAAATCCTGATTCTCGGCGCCGGCCAGGTGGGCGGCACCCTCGCTGAAAACCTGGCCAACGAAGCCAACGACATCACCGTGGTGGACAACGACAGCGTGCGCCTGCGGGAACTGCAGGACCGGCTGGATATCCGCACCATGCACGGCCGGGCCTCGTACCCCACCATCCTGAAAGATGCCGGCGCCGAAGACGCCGACATGGTGATTGCGGTCACCAACAGCGATGAAACCAATATGGTGGCCTGCCAGGTCACCAAGCTGCTGTACAAGACCCCCACCACCATCTGCCGCGTGCGGGCCGGGGCGTATCTGGGCAAGCAGGAACTGTTCTATAACCGGGATACCGAAAAAGAACTGGACCGTTTGCGGGGCTTCCCGATTGATGTACTGATCAGCCCGGAACACCTGGTGACCCAGCACATAACCCGGCTGATCGAATATCCCGGCACCCTACAGGTGCTGGAGTTCTCCAAGGGCCTGGCACGGCTGGTGGCCATTCGGGCGACCCAGGGTGGCCCGCTGGTCGGGCGGGAGCTGTCTTACCTGCGTACCCACATGCCCAAGATCGACACCCGGGTAGCGGCCATCTTCCGCAAAGACCGCGCCATCATGCCCCAGGGCGACACGGTGATCGAAGACGGCGACGAGGTGTTCTTCATTGCCGCCGCCGACCACATCCGCTCGGTGATGAGCGAACTGCAGCCGCTGTCCAAACCCTACAAGCGCATCTTTATCTGTGGTGGCGGCAACATCGGCTACCGCCTGGCCAACACCCTGGAAAGCCGCTACCAGGTCAAGATCCTGGAGCGGGACCACGAACGCTGTGTGATGCTGTCCGAGCGTCTGCAGAAAACCGTGGTGCTGGAAGGCAATGCCGCCAACAAGGACATCCTTCTGGAAGAAAACATCGAAAGCACCGATGTATTCTGTGCCGTTACCAACGACGACGAAGCCAACATCATGGCGTCGTTGCTGGCCAAGCGCCTGGGTGCCCGCAAGGTACTGACCCTGATCAACAACCCGGACTACGTAGACCTGATCCAGGGCGGCGACATCGACGTGGCGATTTCTCCCCAGCAGACCACCATCGGCAGCCTGCTCACCCACGTGCGCCGTGGCGACGTAGTAAATGTTCACTCACTGCGCCGGGGCGCGGCCGAGGCCATCGAAGCGATTGCCCATGGCGATCACCGGTCCTCCAAGGTGGTGGGCAAGCGGCTGGATGAAATCCACCTGCCGCCGGGCACCACCATCGGGGCCATCGTGCGCCATAACGAAGTGCTGATCGCCCACGACCACCTGCGGGTGCAGCCGGACGACCACGTGATCCTGTTCCTGGTGGACAAATCCCGCATCCGGGATGTCGAAAAACTGTTCCAGGTGGGCCTCACCTTCTTCTGATTGACCCCAGACAAAACAACACCCTGGCTGGCACTTAGAAATGCAGCGCCAGCCAGCGTATAATGCGCGTTTTCATTTTTCGGAGTGCTCCGCAAAGCGGGGCGCCACACACAGACTGACCAGCAGGCAAACGTCGTGACAGACAAGGCAACCAACAACTCCGCGCCGGATATCAAGACCTTCCAGGGTCTGATCCTGGCATTGCAGAATTTCTGGGCGCAGCACGGCTGCGTGGTTCTCCAGCCCCTCGACATGGAAGTGGGCGCCGGTACTTTCCACCCGGCCACTTTCCTGCGCTCCATCGGCCCGGAAACCTGGAACTCCGCCTACGTTCAGCCCAGCCGCCGCCCCACCGACGGCCGCTACGGCGAAAACCCGAACCGCCTGCAGCATTACTACCAATTCCAGGTAGTGCTTAAGCCGTCACCGGACAACATCCAGGAGCTGTATCTGGATTCACTGCGCGCCCTGGGCCTGGACCCGCTGGTGCACGACATCCGCTTTGTCGAAGACAACTGGGAATCCCCGACACTGGGCGCCTGGGGCCTGGGCTGGGAAATCTGGCTGAACGGCATGGAAGTCACCCAGTTTACCTACTTCCAGCAAGTGGGCGGCCTGGAATGCTATCCCGTCACCGGCGAGCTGACCTACGGCCTTGAGCGCATCGCCATGTACATCCAGGGCGTGGACAGCGTGTACGACCTGGTCTGGACCAACGGCCCGGATGGCGTGGTTACCTACGGCGACGTGTTCCACCAGCAAGAGGTGGAGATGTCCACCTACAACTTCGAGCACGCCGACACCGAGTTCCTGTTCCACAGCTTCGATGTGTACGAGCGGGAAAGCGCCCGCCTGATCGAAGCCGGCCTGCCGCTGCCCGCCTACGAGCAGGTACTCAAGGCCTCCCACACTTTCAACCTGCTGGATGCCCGCCACGCCATTTCCGTGACCGAGCGCCAGCGTTTCATCCTGCGTGTACGCACCCTGGCACGTTCAGTCGCCCAGGCCTACTTCGAAAGCCGCCGCAAGCTGGGCTTCCCGCTGGCTCCAGAGCATCTCCGCAAGGAAGTACTGGCTGCCGCTGAAGCCGCCGACGCCAAGGCCAGCAAGAAGGGCAAGAAAGCCAACAAGGCACCGCAGGAACAGGGGAACGCATAATCATGGCAAAACAGGATTTTCTGGTCGAACTGGGTACCGAGGAACTGCCTCCGAAAGCCCTCAAGCCACTGTCTGACGCCTTCACCCAGGGCATTGTCAAAGGCCTGGAAGAAGCCGGCGTAGAATTCGGTGCCGTGGAAAGCTTCGCGGCCCCCCGCCGCCTGGCCGTGCGCATCCGTAACCTGGCCGATGCCCAGCCTGACAAGGCGGTCGAAAAGCGCGGCCCGGCCGTAAAAGCCGCCTTCGACGACTCCGGCAACCCCACCCGGGCGCTGACTGGCTTTGCCACCTCCCTGGGCATTACCCCGGACCAGCTCGACACCCTGGAAACCGACAAGGGCGCCTGGCTGGTGTATCGCACCGTCGAAAAGGGCAAGCCCACCGTCGAACTGATGCCCGAGCTGGTGGAGAAATCCCTGGCCGCACTGCCCATTCCCAAGCGCATGCGCTGGGGTGCCGGCAAAACCGAATTCGTACGCCCGGTGCACTGGCTGGTGCAGCTTTACGGCAACACCGTGATTGAAACGCCGGTGATGAACCTGAAGCCCGGCAACAAAACCCGCGGCCACCGGTTCCACTGCCCGAAAGAGCTGATTGTACCGACCCCGGCCGACTACGAAGTGGTGCTGAAGCAGGAAGGCTACGTACTGGCGGACTTCGCCGAGCGCCGCGAGCAGATCCGTGCCGGCGTCAACGCCTTGGCCGAGAAAGAAGCCAACGGCAAGGCCGTGATCGACGAAGACCTGCTGGACGAAGTCACCGCGCTGAACGAGTGGCCGGTACCGCTGATGGGCCGCTTTGAAGACCGCTTCCTGGAAGTCCCGGCCGAAGCGCTGATCTCTTCCATGAAGGAGCACCAGAAGTACTTCCACGTGGTGGATGCCAGCGGCAACATGCTGCCGCTATTCATCACCGTGGCCAACCTGGAAAGTAAAGACCCTTCACAGGTGATCTCCGGTAACGAGAAAGTGATCCGCCCGCGCCTGTCGGATGCCGCCTTCTTCTACGAGACCGACCGCAAGACCAGGCTGGAAGACCGTATCGAGGCCCTCAAGCCCATCGTGTTCCAGGACAAGCTCGGCAGCATTTACGACAAATCTGTGCGGGTAGCAGCCCTGGCGAAGAAGATCGCCGAGGCCATCAACAGCGACCCGGCCCTGGCCGAACGTGCCGCCATGTTGGCCAAGACCGACCTGGTGACCGAAATGGTGCTGGAGTTCACCGACCTTCAGGGCATCATGGGCCAGTACTACGCTGCCAACGATGGTGAGCACGAAGACGTCGCCAAGGCCCTGAACGAGCAGTACATGCCGCGCTTCGCCGGCGACGACCTGCCCACTACCCTGACCGGTTGTGCCGTGGCCATCGCTGACCGTATCGACTCGCTGGTAGGCCTGTTCGGCATCAACCAGCCGCCGTCCGGCACCCGTGACCCGTTCGCCCTGCGCCGGGCTTCCCTGGGTGTGCTGCGCATCATCATCGAGCGTCAGCTGCCGCTGGACCTGCAGACCGTGTGCGAGTGGGCCGAGCAGAACTTCACCGTGCTGACCGAGAACAACACCGCCAGCACCGTAGTGGACTACATGCTTGACCGCTTCCGCGCCCATTACGACGAGCAGGGCATTGGCGCCGAAGTGTACCTGGCCGTACACGCCCGCCGCCCGACCCGCCCGCTGGACTTTGACCGCCGGGTAAAAGCCGTGGAAGCCTTCCGCCAGCTGCCGGAAGCCCAGGCCCTGGCCGGCGCCAACAAGCGGGTGTCCAACATCCTCACCAAGCAGGGTGGCGACAGCATCGGCGAGGCTGTGGACAACTCACTGCTGCAGGATGCCGCCGAAAAGAACCTGGCCGCCAGGGTAGAAGAGCAGGCGCAGAAAGTACTGCCGCTGTTCGAACAGGGCGACTACGCCAGCGCGCTGACCTCCCTGGCCAGCCTGCGCGAGCCGGTAGACACCTTCTTTGACGAAGTCATGGTGATGGCAGACGACGAGGCCGTGCGCAACAACCGCCTGGCCCTGCTGAACCGCCTGCGCAACCTGTTCCTGCGGGTAGCCGACATCTCCCTGCTGCCAACCGCAGGCTGAAGGGCGGCTCCGCAGTTATACGGATAAATTTCCCCACGGATGGGGGTAGTAAAACGGCCGGCAATCCGTATAATACCGGCCGTTGATCGGCGTGTAGCGCAGCTTGGTAGCGCACTTCGTTCGGGACGAAGGGGTCGGAGGTTCGAATCCTCTCACGCCGACCATTTTCCCTCCTTGTTTTGTCTTTTCCTGTTTTAGTTTTCCAACGCTGTTTCATTCCGGGTTCTTACACCCCAAGCCCATGAATTTCTGTATCCTTAGTAAATCTGCTCATGATTAAAGGGGTATTTTGATGAATGAGGCGATCGCCCGGCTACGTCAGTTCCGGGATGACAGAGACTGGAAACAATTCCACAACCCGAAGGACCTGTCACTGGCCCTGAGTATCGAGGCGTCGGAACTGCTGGAGCTGTTCCTGTGGAAATCTCCGGACCAGGCCGATGTCAGCAAGGTGAAGGAAGAACTAGCCGACGTAATTGCCTATGCGTTGCTGCTGGCAGACAGCTATGAGCTGGACGTGGAACAGATTGTTCTCGACAAGATTGCCCTGAACGAAAAGAAATACCCGGTCAGCAAAGCCAGGGGAACCGCGAAGAAGTACACCGAGCTATGAGCCATTCGCCGATGGTGGAGATTCAGCGCTACCCCTTCAGCCGGGATGCCCTGAACGACCTGCGCGATAATGCTTTTGCCGCGGGCAACTGGCCCCTGGTTTACGTACTCAGTGACGAAAAGCGCCGGCGCGCCTACATCGGCGAAACCACCGACACGCTCACCCGCATGAGCACCCACCTCAAGCATGACGAAAAGCAGCTGCTGACTGCGGTTCACCTGATCACCAGCGAGTACTTCAACAAATCCGCCACCCTGGATGTGGAATCCCTGCTGATCAAGTACATGGCCGCCGATGGCAAGTACACCCTGCTCAATGGCAACCTGGGGCTGGCTGACCACAACTATTACCAGCGCGGTGCCCTGTATGAAGAGGTATTCCGGGAAGTCTGGAACCGGTTGATTGCCAAGGGGGTTGTGTCCCGCACCCTGGACCACCTTGATAACTCCGATGTCTTCAAATACTCCCCCTACAAATCCCTGTCCTTCGATCAGCGCCAGGGTCTGCTCACCATCATGCACGAGCTGCTCAACCCCGGTGTGAAGAACATCGTGGTGGAAGGTGGAGCCGGCACCGGCAAATCCGTGCTGGCGATCTTTCTGTTCAAGCTGCTGCATTCGGAAGAACACCAGGTCAATCTGAGGGAATTCTCCGAGGAAGAGGCCGAAATCCACTCTTTGCTCTCGTCGCTCAAGGCCCTCATACCAAAACCGAAAATGGCATTGGTGGTGCCCATGACCTCGTTCCGAACCACCCTGAAGAAAGCCTTCAGGCATGTTGCCGGGCTCAGCCCCGACATGGTCATCAGCCCGTCTGAGCTGACCAGACAACGCTACGATATTGTGCTGGTGGACGAGTCCCACCGCTTGCGCAAACGCAAGAACCTGGGTGCTTACTTCGGCAGTTTCGACAAGGCCTGTACCGCGCTGGGCATGGACAAGCACACCTGCAGCGAAGTGGACTGGGTGTGCCAGCAGGCGGACAAGGCGATCTTTTTCTACGACGAAGGCCAGTCCATCAAACCGTCTGACGCCAATGTTGAGGTGTTTCAGCGCCTGAAAGCTGCCAAGGGTTCAGTGACTCACCGATTACTCTCCCAGTTCCGGGTCAAGGCCGGGCAGCCCTATGTGGAGTTTGTGGATAAGTTACTGAACGGCCGTGTTGATGACGGAGTGGTGTTCACCGCCAAGAACTACGAGTTTGAGGTGTTCGACTCCCTCAAGGACCTGGTCCGTACCATCAACGAAAAGGAGGAGCAGGTCGGGCTGTCACGGCTGATCGCCGGTTACTCCTGGCCCTGGGCCTCGAAGAAGGATAGTGAGGCCTACGACATCGTGATCGACGATGTTCAGCTCCGCTGGAACAGCACTAATACCGACTGGATCAACAAGGATGGCTCACACCGGGAAGTCGGCTGCATTCATACCACGCAGGGCTATGACCTGAACTACGCGGGGATTATCTTCGGAGAGGAGATCCGGTACGACCCGGAAAGCCAGTCCATAGTCATCGAAAAGGATAACTATCACGACCGCACCGGCGGTCAGGGCATCAAAGACCCGGAAGAGCTGAAGCAATACATCATCAACATCTACCGAACCATCATGCTGCGCGGCATCCGCGGCACCTTTGTCTACGCTTGTGACGATACACTGCGCGAATATCTGAAACAGCACATTCCGGTTCATGCTGCTCACGTCGAAAAGCCTGAAGCCACCAACGTGGTGGAGTTGAAACCTTATGTGAACGCCGTGCCGCTGTTTGACCTGCAGGCGGCTGCGGGGGATTTCGGAGCACTCAGTGATGTCACCGACCTTGACCCTACCCAGCACCCAGACTGGGTCGCAGTTCCCGACGGAGTCCGGGTCCGCGAAGACATGTTTGCCTGCCGGGTGATCGGCGAATCCATGAATCGGGTTATTCCCAATGGTGCCCTGTGCCTGTTTCGGACTGACCCTGGTGGTTCCCGAAACGGCAAGACGGTTCTGGTGGAGAGTATGGACAGCATTGATGCCGACTCAGAGTCACGCTACACAGTGAAGGTCTACGAAAGCTTTAAGACTGAAGACAAATACGGCTGGCGCCACACCCACATTCAACTGAAGCCCAACTCTTACGACAGTAGTTTTCGGCCCCTTCTCTTGACGGACGAAGAAGCTCTTCAATATCGGGTGGTTGGGGAGTTTGTTGGTGTTATTGATGGGTAGTATACAGATCAAAGGGGTTTGACAACCCAAACCCACCATATCAGACTTCAAAGCACATCAGCCCCTTGGCAGTAAGCCTCCCTCAACTATCCCGAGAGTGTGCCGAGCCCTTGGGGCTTTTCTGTTTATGGAAAACCACGGCGCTTTCAGCGTCATGGAACATGGGGAAAGGACAATACCCTCTGTGACCAAGGCCTCATCCACCGTTGAAATCGTAGAAGTTATCCGCCGTTCGGAGCACGGGATGACCGAACCCTTTATCTGCCGGGGCGACGATGACAACTTCTACTTTGTAAAAGGCATTGGCGCAGGCAGGGACAGTCAGATCAAAGAATGGGTTTCGGGTAACCTGGCACAGCTCTTCGGTATACCCGTTGCGCCATTCAGAATTGTGAACGTGCCAGAAGAAATTCTGGAGATACTGCCTCCTGGCCATGCAAGAGATCTGGGAGTTGGGCCAGCATTTGGCTCTATAGAGAAACGCCTCACGGAAATAACCATTCCCCAGATTCGAGAGGTTCCGCTAGAGGTCAGAAAAGCCCTTCTGTGTTTTGACTGGTGGATTGGAAACGGCGACCGGTGCTTTTCCGAGAACGGTGGAAATCCGAACCTGTTCTGGGAACCCGGCAAGCGGGAACTGGTCGTTATCGATCACAACCAGGCCTTCGACCCCGAGGTTACTGCAGAAACCTTTTTTCGTGACCACATCTTCCATGATGTGTCTACGGACATTGCGGATGACTTGGTTGAGCGCCAGATCTACACTGACAAAATGGCCAAAGCACTCGACCACTGGGATTCGATCGTTGCCGGGTTGCCAGAAGAGTGGTTATATATCGATCCTGAAATGACGATTGAAGTGGGTCTGAGCACCGAAGAACTTAAAACGCATCTGTTACGTTGCCTGAGCGATGACTTCTGGAACTGGAAATGACTAGGTTTGCTTGTAACTACGCCATTGTGCGATTCATGCCGTACCTCGAAACCGGCGAGTTCGCTAACGTCGGCGTTTTGCTATGGATACCTAAGCAGAAAACCCTGTTGTTCAAACTCCTACGACGTAAGTACGGGAGAATTACCCAATTCTTCGAAGAGCTGGATAAACAGGTCTACCTGAAGGCCATGGCTGATCTGGATGCTGAACTTCACCGAATCGAGAGGCTTCTGCAGGAAGGTGTTGTAGTAACCGCCAATGCAAATCTCGAGTACGGCTTCCATAAGGGCATTTTCGAAGAAATCATCCGCCCCCGTGAGACCATTGTCCGCTTTAGCGAGCAAAGGGCCATTCTGACGGAGAATCCAACAGAAACACTCGCCGCACTCTACGACTACTACGTTGGCCGCAACTTCGTGACCAAGGAGTATCAGGAACAGCTCATGGAGAAAGGCATCAAACGCCTTCTGGATCAGGAGAACCTTGGCAAACGCTATCAAAAACGAAAAGTTCAGGACAAGGTTTACGGTGTTTCCTTCCCGTTTGTAGAAGAGCAGGACCAGAGGGCAGTGCGGGTGATAAAACCATTGTTTCTGGGTCAGGCTGACTCCACAGCCATTATGGAGCACGGTGGACACTGGCGACTGAAAGTTGAACTGCTGCGTAAGCGCCAGTTACTCCATGGCCCAGTTCTGTTTCCTGTGAAGGGGCCTGAGGATGCAAAAGCCGGTGACCACCGCCATGAAGCATTTGAAGAAACCTTGCAGGCGCTTGAAGGTGAAGGCATAGAGCTAGTTGACTATGAGGATCAGAGGACGGTTCTGGACTTTGCGTTGCAGCGTCTACACTGACTAGACCATTTTCGTGGTTCTACGAAAATGGTCATCTTCTTACTGCGTTAGTGCGATTGCTCCACCACAATCAACTCCCCAAGCTCAAACCCCTCAGCCTCAGCCCGCGCCTTAAACGCCTCCAGCACCTCATCACTCACCTCCGGCGTGCGCGACATCAGCCACAGGTAATCCCGGTTATAGCCAGTCAGGTAGGCGGTGGAGTAGTCCTCATCCAGCCCGAACACTACGTAAGAGCCGTAGAAAGGCCCGAAGAAAGAGACTTTCAGGTGGCCCACGTCGCTGTCGCCCACAAACTTTGCCCGGCCTTCGGCTTCTTGCCATTCGCTTTCCTCGGCGTTGTAGCCCCGGTTGATCACTTTGATGCTGCCGTCGTCGTTCAGGGTGTATTCGGCAGTCACCTTACTCAGGCCTTCCTCGAAGGAGTGGTCCAGGCGGGCGATTTCATACCAGGTGCCCAGGTAGCGATCTTTGTCGAAGCCGGTGACCGGTTCAATGCCTTTGGGCAGGCCGGTGCAGCCGGAGAGCAGGATCAGGGCGGAAAGCAGGAGTGTTATCGGTTTCATGCGGCAAGGCTCCGGGCTGGAAGAATCTGGTGCCAACCATAGCAAAGCGGCAAGCAAAGATCCCCATGCGGGTGTTAAGCTCCAAAACGCTGTGGCGCTCGTATACCCAGCGTTAACCAACCAAGGAGTCGAATATGATCGGATACGTAACCATCGGCGTCAGCGATATGAACCGTGCGAAGCAGTTCTACAGCGACCTGCTGGGCGAGCTCGGCGGCAAGGTGCTGCTGGACATGGAACGCATTGCGTTCATTGGCGAGAGCATGGCCAAGCCGATGCTGGCAGTCTGCACCCCGTTCAACGGCGAGCCCAACCATCCGGGCAACGGCAACATGCTGGCCATTCAACCGGGGTCCAAGGAAGCTGTGGATAAGTTCTACAAGAAGGCCATCGACCTGGGCGCTACCTGTGACGGCGAACCGGGCCAGCGTATTCCGAACCAGTTCTACGGCGCTTACGTGCGCGATCCGGACGGCAACAAGCTGGCGTTCTATCACTTCGGCTGATCAGCCGCCGGCAACGGGGCCAGGCACATGCTGTCGGCCCCATTGCCTACCTCATTCCCTACGTTTTTATAGCCTCACACCGACAGATGGCGCCGGAACAGCGCCAGTGCGCTTGAGAAAAACACTCCGCCAATGGCCACCAGCGCCAGCATTTGCGGCCACACCACCTCCAGCCCGGCACCCCGGTACAGAATGGCCTGGGCCATGCTCACGAAGTGGGTAGTGGGGGCGGCCAGCATGATGTTCTGCACCAGGTCCGGCATGCTTTCCCTTGGGGTGATGCCGCCAGACAGCAGCTGCAAGGGCAGGATGGTGAGGATCAGCAGCAGACCGAACTGGGGCATGGTGCGGGCCACGGTGCCGATCAGGATGCCGATGGCGGTGGTGGAGAACAGGTGAATGAGCGCCCCCAGCAGGAACAGCCACACCGAGCCGGCAATGGGTACGTTCAGCCAGCCCTGAATCACCAGGGTGATCGACACAGACGCCGCCAGCAGCACCACCAGGCCGTTGGCCCACACCTTGGACGCCATAATCTCGAACGGCCGCAGCGGCATCACCATCAGGTGCTCCACGGTGCCGTGTTCGCGCTCGCGAATCAGCGCTGCGCCGGTCAGGATGATGCTGATCAGGGTCACCTGGGTGATCAGCTCCATCACACCACCAAACCAGGTGCCATCCAGGTTGGGGTTGAAACTGGCGCGGGTCACCAACGTCACCGGCAGGCCGTCGGTGGAACTGCCCGGCTGCAGGAACTCCGCCACTTCGGTCATGGCGAAGCGTTCTATGTAGCTGGTGCCGATAAAAGCCTGGCTCATGCGGGTGGCGTCTATGTTCAGCTGCAGGCTTACCGGCTGGCCCTGGCGCACCTTGCGCTCGAAGCCTTCCGGGATTACCAGGGCGAAGGTGTGGCTGCCCTTGTCCAGCAAGTCGTCTATCTGGTCATAGCGCACCATGTCTGGCGGCAGAAACCAGGGCTGCTGCAGGGCATTGATGACCCGGCCGGAGAGCACGGTCTGGTCTTCATCCACCACCGCCACCGGGGCGTTGTGCAGCTCCATGGAACCGGCAGAACCTGCGGTGTAGATCATCAGGGTGAAGGCCACCAGCACGAACACCATCAACACCTTGTCCTGCCACAGGCTGCGCAGTTCCTTGATGCCCAGGTGCCAGATGTTACCGAGAGATTCCATCATCAGCGCCCCTGTTTCCGTAGCAGTACCATAGCCAGGCCGGTCAGCACCGGAATAAACGCCGCCAGCGCCAGAAACGCGCCCTGCATGTCGGCCAGAGTCAAACCCTTGGTGAACACGCCCCGGCTGATCTGCAAAAACCAGGTGGCCGGCCAGAAGGGGCCGATCCAGGCGCCGGCACCGCTCAGGGACGACACTGGTTCGGTCAGGCCGGAAAACTGCACGGTGGGCAGAATGGTGAGTATGGCCGTGGCCGCCAGGGCGGCAATCTGGGTGGAGGCAAAGGTGGACATCACCTGGCCCAGGGCGGTGGTGGCGGTGACAAACAGCAAAGCGCCAAAGGTGAGGGTAAGCAGGCCGCCCTTCAGGGGCACATCAAACAGGTACACCGCCAGCAATACCAGGCTGGCGTAGCTCACCATGCTGAAGGCGATGTAGGGCAACTGCTTGCCCAGCAGAAATTCCAGCCGGGTGACCGGGGTGACGTACAGGTTGGTGATGGAACCCAGTTCTTTCTCCCGGACAATGCCCAGGGCCATCAGTATGGCCGGGATGAAGATGAGCAGGATCGGAATCACCGCCGGCACCATGGCATCCAGGCTGCGGAAATCCTGGTTGTAGCGGTAGCGGTCTTCCAGGCTGACCAGGCTCAACGTGGGTACTTCGCCCCACGCCTGCCGGGCCTGTTCGCTCAGGTAGCTGATGTGCATGCCCTGTACGTAGCCGAGGATGGTTTCGCCCCGGAACGGCATGGCGCCATCCACCCACACCGCCAGCTCGGTGTCGCGGCCCCGTTTCATATCCCGGCCAAAGCCGGAAGGAATCTCGATAGCCAGGCTCAGCTCCCCGGAGCGCATGCGCCGCTCCAGCTCCTCCGCCGTCGACAGCGCCGGTTGCTCGACAAAATAGCGGGAGCCGGAGATCGCCGCGATGTAATCCCGGCTCTGGGGCGTCTGGTCCCGGTCCAGCACCGCAAAGGGCAGGTCTTCTACATCCATGGTGATGCCGTAGCCCAGAATCAGCATCAGCAGGGCCGAGCCGATAAAGGCAAAGGCCATGCGGATCGGGTCCCGCAGCAGTTCCCGGGCTTCGCGCCGGCCGTAGGCCAGCAGCCGTTGCGGGCTGAAGGCCCTGGGGCGTTCCGGCTGGCCGCCCTCTTTATTCAGCAGTGTGCCGCTGGTCTGGCTTTCCGGTTCCTTGTCCACCGCTTCCAGGGTGGTCATGAAGGCGCCTTCCAGGCTGTCGCTGCCGGTTTGTTCGATCAGTGCTTGGGGCGTGTCACAGGCCAGTACTTCACCGGCGTGCATCAACGAAATGCGGTCGCAGCGCTCGCCTTCGTTCATGAAGTGGGTGGAGATAAAGATGGTCACCCCGTCTTCCCGGGACAGCCGCATCAGCAGCTGCCAGAACCGGTTACGGGCGCCGGGATCTACACCGGAGGTGGGTTCATCCAGAATCAGCAGTTCCGGCTCGTGCACCACCGCCACCGCTAAAGACAATCGCTGGCGCACCCCCAGCGGCAGTGCGCCGGCCTGGTGGTCCAGCACCTCTTCCAGGCCGAATTCCCCGGCCAGGCTGCTGATGCGCCCGGCAATTTTTGCCTCCGGCAGGTGGAACAGCCGGGCGTGCAGGTCCAGGTTCTGGCGCACGGTCAGCTCGCCGTACAGGGAGAACGACTGAGACATGTAGCCCACCTTGCGGCGGGTGGCCAGGTCTTTGGCATCCAGCGGCTCGCCGAATAACGCCACATTGCCCTCCGTAGGCGTCAGCAGGCCGGTGAGCATTTTCATGGTGGTGGTTTTGCCGCAGCCGTTGGAGCCCAGAAAACCGAAGATCTCGCCTTTCGGGATGGTAAAGCTGACGTCTTTGACCGCGGTAAAGCTGCCGAATTTCAGGGTCAGGTTCTCCGCCACGATGGCCGGAGTGCTGTTTTCGGGAGTGGGCGAAGCTGCCGCTTGTGCCGATACCGGCACGCCCAGCTCCTGCTCCCGGCGGCTGTCCGGCAGCAGGGCGATAAAGGCATCGTCCAGGTTATCGGTGCCGGTTTGCTGGCGCAGCTCGGCGGGGGAGCCGGTAGCCAGCACTTTGCCGGCGTCCATGGCCACCAGCCAGTCGTAGCGTTCGGCTTCTTCCATGTAGGCGGTGGCTACCAGCACGCTCATGCCGGCGCTTTGTCTGCGGATGTTGTCGATCAGGTCCCAGAAGCGTTTGCGGGAGAGCGGGTCTACGCCGGTGGTGGGCTCGTCCAGAATCAGCAGGTCCGGGTTGTGGATAAGTGCGCAGCACAGGCCCAGTTTCTGTTTCATACCGCCAGACAGTTTGCCGGCGGGGCGGTCCCGGAAGGCCAGCAGGCCGGTGGCATCCAGCAGGCGGTCGATCTGCTGCCGGCGCGAGGCGCCAGTGAGGCCGAACAGATCGGCAAAGAAGGCAATGTTCTCGTCCACCGTCAGGGTGTGGTACAGGTTGCCACCCAGGCCCTGGGGCATATAGGCAATGCGCGGGGCCGCCTGGTTGCGAAACCGGTGGCTGGCCATGTCGCCGCCCAGCACCTGCAGTCGACCCTGCTGTAATTCACGAGCCCCGGCAATCAGCCCCAGCAGGGTGGATTTACCCACCCCGTCCGGGCCGATCAGGCCAACCATGCAGCCAGCGGGGAAATCCAGCGTAATGTCGCACAGCGCAGCGGTTTCCCCGTAGCGGTGGCTGATTCCTTCCAGCCGGGCTACGGTGTCAGTCATTGGGCAGGCTCGCCTTCAGGCTATCGGGCCAGGGCAGGCTTTCATCCAGCCGCACATAGGCTTCGCCCGGCACACCGGTTTTTACCCGGTCCCGGTAAGCTTTGAGCAGGTCCGGATTGATGCGGATGCGTACCCGGAACATCAGCTTCTCCCGCTCGCTGCGGGTTTCCACCGATTTGGGGGTGAACTGGGCTTCTGCCGCCACAAAGCTGACCTCCGCCGGCACCACGTAATCCGGCAGGGCATCCAGGATGATGCGTGCTTCCGAGCCTACCCGCACTTTGCCGGCCTGGGCCGTGGGCAGGAAGATGGTCATGTAGACGTCGGTCACATCCAGCACTGTGGCCACCTTGCCGCCGCCAGCCAGTACCTCACCGGGTTCCGCCAGCCGGTATAGCACACGGCCACCCACCGGAGTGGAAAGCTGGCTGTCGTCGATGTTGGTCTGGATTTGCCGGATGACAGCCCGGGCCGATTCAATGCCGGCATCGGCCGAAGCCACCTGTACCCGGGCCGCCTGCAGGGCAGCCCCGGCGGTTTCTGCCGCCGTGCGGGTGCGGTCCAGCTGCTCCCGGGAGGCATGGCCCCGGTCGACCAGGGTTTCAATACGGGCGAGTTCGGCACGGGCATAGCGCTGCTCGCTTTCCCGCTGCACGACGATGGCTTCAGCCAGCAGCCGGGCCTGTTCGGCCTGGTGCAGGTTGGCTTCGGCAGCCGCCGCACGGGCCTTGAGCTCGTCGGTGTCCATCACCGCCAGCAGCTGGCCGGCTTCTACCATATCACCTTCACGCACCTCGAAGGATTCAAGGCGCCCGGGTATGCGGGTGGCGATATCCACTTCGGTGGCTTCAATACGGCCGTTGCCGGAAGCAATGTGCTCGGGGAGTTCGTCGCCGTTCGGCATCAGGTACCAGACAGCAGCCGCTATCACAGCCACAATCAGCAGTGCCAGCAGGAGTTTGGAGGCAGTTTTGGCGCTTTTACCGGCCATATGTCGTCCTTGATCAGATGAGTAATACGGAAGGGAAGTATAGAGAAAAAGTGTGACGATAAGGCTGACAGGAATCAAGATCGCTTCCAATCTATCTGGACTGTCAGCCTTACAGTAAATCAGTAAGCGCCGCGAATCAGGTCGATACCCGGCTTCAGTACTTCACGCCAGGCTTGCTGTAACTCGGGGGTCCACTCTGGGTCGTGGGCCCGCACGGTTTTCAGCAGGGATTGCTCCCACAGGTCGTACCATTCCGGTTTGATGTTGTAGTTGCTGCGGTTATGGCTTTCGCCCAGGTCCCGCAGTTTGCGGTCCGACATACCCCGGGCAACCAGGATAATCTGCATTACGCCGTTACGGAGCAGGTGGCGCTGGGCGGCCATGTCGGTGTCGACAAAGCGGTTGCGAATGGCGTCAGAACTGGACATGAAGAAGTCGTAGAAATCCACGAAGAATTCATCTTTGCGGCAACATCGGCCATAACTCTGAAAAACCAGGTCCGTATTGTTCATTTGCAATGGATGTCCTTGAAACAGGCGGAATGATGTGATGATGGCGCGCATTCTAAGCTTGCGACCGAAAATAGCCATAGCGGCATCCCGCTACTACCAATGGCTGCGACAAAATGCCGCCACATCAGAGGGCCCAGGGCAGGCAATCAGTGGCTGTCGGAAAACCACCAGCGGGGCAGCAAACGATTAACGCCGGGTTGCAGGAAACGGTCGTCAATCAACCAGATCACGCCCCGGTCGTCCGGGGTGCGGATCACCCGGCCAGCGGCCTGGGCGACTTTCTGCAGGCCGGGAATCAGGTAGGTGTAGTTGTAGCCCTCCCCGAAGCGCTGTTGCAGGCGGTCTTTAAGGATTTCATGCCAGGCATCGAAGGGCGGCAGGCCGAGTGTGGCCACGAAGGCGCCGATCAGCTGGTCGCCGGGCAGGTCGATGCCTTCACTGAACACGCCGCCGAGTACCGCGAAGGCTACTGAGCCTTCGGGCTTCTGGAACTCCGCCAGGAACTGCCGGCGTTGCTCCGGGCTCATGCCCGGCTGCTGGGCGCGTTGGGGAATATCCGGTGCTTGCTGCGCCAGCGTGTCACTCACTTCCTTCGCGTATTTAAAGCTGCTGAAGAACGCCAGGTAATGGCCCGGCCGTTCCCGGTATTGCCGGGCGATCAGTTCGGCGATGGGTTGCAGCGAACTCTCACGGTGCACCTGCCGGGTGCTGATGCCGGGGGTGAACTGCACCTGCAATTGTTCGGCACTGAACGGGCTGGGCAGGGAGGTGAAGCGGGCGTCTTCCGGCAGGCCCAGCAGGTCCCGGTAATAGACGCCGGGGCTGAGGGTGGCGGAGAACAGCAGTACCGAGTGGGCGGCCTTGAAGCGTTCAGTGAGGAAATCCGCCGGGACCAGGTTCTGGATGGTCAGGCTGGCGCGGCCCCGGCCTGTGCGCTGGAATTCGCACAGGGAGTGGTCACCGAAGCTGTCCGCCAGCTTCATAAAGGCCACGCTTTCGAACATCACTTCCTGCAAGGCCAGATCCGGCGGGTTGTCGGCCAGATAATCGGTGATCACAGAAACCATGGCCTGCAGTGCACCCAGTAATTGCGGTGGCAGAGTCGCCAGGAACACCGGCTGGGCCTGTTCACCGTGATCCCGGATCAGCGCCTGCCAGGCCCGGGCGGTGCGATCCAGGGCCGCTTTGACCGGTTTTGGAGCGGTCTTTTTCAGCTTCAGTAAGCGCTGTTGTTCCAGTTGCACCGAGTACATGCCCCGGGCCCGGTCTACCAGGTTGTGGGCTTCGTCCACCAGCACGCTGGCCTGCCAGTTGTTCTGGCGGATCAGGCCGTGCAGCAGGGCGGACTGGTCGAATAGCCGGTTCACATCACCTATCACCAGATCGCTCCAGCGGGCCATTTCCTGGGCGAGGAAGTAGGGGCAAATGTCATGCCCTGCGGCGATTGTCGCCAAATTCTGCTGATTTAATGGTTCTTTGCTCTGCGCCGCCTCGGCCCGGGCGTCGGGCAGGCGGTCGAAAAAGCCTTTCGCCAAAGGGCAGGATTCGCCGTGGCAGGCTTTGTCCGGGTGTTCGCAGGCGTCGTCTTTCGAGACCAGTTCCAGGGTGCGCAGGGGCCAGGGCTGCAGCTCATGCTGGGCGGCTCGCAACTTATCCACAGCATCCAGAGCCAGCTGCCGGGCGGTATTTCGGCAGGTGAGGTAGAACAACCGGTCCTGCCTGGCGGCGGGCATGGCCATCAGGGCCGGGAACAGGGTGCCCAGGGTTTTACCCAGGCCGGTGGGCGCTTCCAGCAGCAGGGTGCCGGCTTTGACGGAGTTCTTGTACACCGTTTCCGCCAGTTGCCGCTGCCGGGGGCGAAAGTCCGGGAACGGAAAGGTCAGGGTGGCCAGCAGGGCGTCGCGCTGCTCTCGATGGTGTTCTTCCTGCTCGGCCCAGGCTTGGTAGCGGCCACACAGGGTTCCCAGTTCCTGCCAGAGCTCGTCGGCTTTGGCGGTTTCGGTAAGTACCGTTTCCTTGTCCCGACCGGTGTCGTAATACACCAGGGCCAGCTCTACGCTTTTGCGATTTTCCTGCCGGCACAGCAGGGCGCCATAGGCCCGTAACTGGGCCCGGTGCAGGGCCCGGTGGTGGGGGCGAATGCGGGACACATCGCCCCGGTGGGTCTTGATTTCTTCCAGCCGGTTCTTGTGCGGGTTATAGCCGTCAGCCCGCCCGGAAAGCTCTATTTCCAGGCATTTACCGGTAAGTGAATACTCGCTTTTATAGCCGTAGCCCCGCTTGGCCTGTATGGCCTGATGGCCGGCAATGCCCTCTTCGCTGGTGGGTGCCGGGGTATAGCGGAAGTCCAGATCGCCGTGGCGGGCAGCGAATTCACACAGGGTGCGGACGGCGACTTTCACACGCTCGCCTCATCGCCATCCCAGCGCACATAGCAGACGCTGGCCGGGATGCCTTGCCGGGCGAAAAAGTGTAACCAGCGAACCTGGTGGTCCTGCAATCGGTCGCCGGGGCCTTTTACTTCGATCATTTCATAACGCTGTTCAGGTTGCTCGGCATCCGGCACCAGCCGGATCAGGTCCGGGAAGCCGCTGCGATGTTCCTTGATGTTGTGAAGCAGCCGGCGGAACAGGGCATCCAGGTGGTGGGCGGGAATGCAGTGCAGCGCCAGTTCCAGCAGGGCTTCATCCAGTACCGGCCAGAATACGAAGGGATTGGCGATGCCCTGTTTGGCCTGAAAGGTGTCGCGAATGTGCTGTTTATAGGCATGGGTTTTCAGCAGGCCAAAACGCTCCTCAAATGCCTGCGCGCGTCGGGCGACAAAGTCTTCCCGGGTCAGGTCCGCCGGGCCGATATGGAACGGATGGAAGAAGGCGCCGGGGATGGGTTTGAAGATCACCGGCCAGCACAGCAGGCCGAACAGGGCGTTGATCAGGGTGTTTTCCACATAGACCACCGGGGCTTGTTCGGTGCTCAGGTGCTGAACCGCCGCCAACTCCACGGTGCCGGTGTCTGGCCTGGGCAAGGTGAGGGTGAATTCCCGCAGCGGAGGGTTATCCACAGGCTCGGGTTTGTCGGCTCCCACCTTGGCTGCCAGCCGCTTCAGCAGGCGGCCCAGGCCCTGGGCTTCGGCATCACTCAGTTGTGTAGTCTGCCACTGGCAGGCAATAGCCCAGGCATCGTCAAAGCGCTTCATCCGCTCCAGCAACCGCAGCTGTTTCAGCCGCGCTTCCCGGTGGCCGCTGGCCGCCCATACCTGCAGCGCCAGTTCCCGTTCACCCTGTCGCTCCGCCTGCCGGCCCAGTTCCAGCAACAATCGGTCCCGTCGGCTGGTGAGCCAGGGGTTATCCACAGGCCCCGGAACATCGGGCCAGACGTCCACCGCCGGTTCGCCGATATCGAGCCGTTCCCGGCACTGGTGCATCTGCAGGTAATAATCCACTTCTGCCCGGCGCTGAAAGGCGCGGGATTCCGGGGTGAAGGGCACCGGCTCGAACTGCTGCACGCCCAGTTCCACCAGCACAAAGTCGGTCCAGCTCTGGCGCAGGTTGCCGAAAAACATCAGGCGAATGCGGTCGAACAGGTCCATGTCCTGGAGCTGAACGACTTGTGCAGCTTCACCGTCATCAGGCAGCCAATCCCGCAAGGGCCGTGGTTCGCTGAACGGTTCCGCCAGCAACGCACGCATCTGCGCCTTGCCCAGGGTTTTCGGCTGGCCCTGTTGTTGCAGCCAATTTGCGAACACCGGCCGCAATTCCGCCAGGGTAAACAACCGGAACAAGTCATCCAGGCTCAGATCCGGAGCGCTATTCAGCCAGCTCTCCAACACCAACACCTTAAGCGCTTCGGCCTCCGGCTCCGGCAGTTCCGGATAGCGGAGCTTGTCGGCCCGGAACAGCTCACCGGTGCGCATCACCATGCGCGTTAGTAGAGCCCTTGGTCCAGTCGCCAGATTGGCAAATGCCGCCAGCCGGGCTCGCTCTGCTTCTGTTAACAGGTCAGCGTGGTGGTCCGCTACCCAGGCCACCAGAATATCCATGTTCTCCAGATAGTAGAGTGGATCATCCAGGCTGGCGGGAACCGGTCGGTGCTTGGTCATAGGAATGCAGACGTCGGATTGGCAATGAGGCCACAAACTTTACGCCGGAAGGCGGGCCGGCTCAAACCGATTCCATGCACAAAAATTAATCATCGCGACCCTTGCGAATCTATTTAATGATAACTATTATCATTTGCATCACGACAAGGAGGACGCCATGAAATTTCTCTGCCCACGCCATCGCCAGATCTTCTCCCGCCTTTCTCTCAATGAACAGAACGAGTTATGGCTGTTCTGGATGGAATACGCCTTCACCTTCTGCGAGAACCAGGATGCCGAAAAGATGATTGCCGCCACCGGCAGCGCCTTTGACCTGGCCTGCCTGGCGCGGGCGGAGCACCCGGACTGCATGCATGTGGAACTGACGCTGGCCGCCATTCTGGTGTGCCGTGCCCTACGGGACCGGGGCGAGCACAATGCGGCGGATTATGTGCTGTTCACGGCAGTCGAAAACCTGCAGCTGGCCGAGCCCTGTGTTAACAGCGCCAGCGGCTGCTGCAGCACCGATGATTGCATTGCCGTGCTTCTGGACACCACTCGCCAGGCTGATTTCTTCAGCGAATACCTGAACTGGCCGGTATTCCCGGTGGCTCAATACCCGGCCACCCTCGCCGAAAACGCAATCAACTGAGGACGGGAGGCTCTATGGGAATGGCTCTCTTACACCCCGATCTATCCCGGCAGCATCACTACAATCCGGTGAACTGGCCCGGTGCGACGGATTCCGCTCAGGTCGCCATCTCGATTTCCGCCGACTCCCTGTGCCGGCTTTTGCAAAGCCACCAGCTGCACGTGGAAGACCTGACCTGCCTCGATGCGGAATCGAGGGCCCGGGTGCGGCAAATGCTCCTCGACCTGATGCGTTGACCGAACGCGACCTTCTTTGTCGCAAGTCACAGGTATCCTTTGTTCTGCAACCTGGCGCACCCTCTGCGAATCCGGGAGCGCTTAAGGTAAGCTGTTTGCCATCCATTCCAGCGAATTCCGCAGCTAAGGACACCCATGGCCGCCATTGAACCCGGCTTTCACGCCATCCACGCCAACCACCTGGAAGACCTGCGCCGCGCCGTGGTCTATATCTGCCGGCAGAACCCCATGCCGCCGCTGCAGAGCGAGACCTTTCTGGTGCAGAGTAACGGCATTGCCCAGTGGCTGAAGCTGGCACTGGCGGAAAAGCGCACCGACGATGGTGTGGAAGGCGGCCTGGGCATTGCCGCCGGCATGGATTTCCTGTTTCCTGCGCGCTTTATCTGGCAGGCCTACCGGGCGGTGTTGCCGGACGGCGAAGTGCCGGAGCAATCCCCCTTCGACAAGCGCCGGCTGGTGTGGCGGCTGTACCGGTTGTTGCCGGAGCTGGTGGGGCAGGATGAAGCGTTCACGCCATTGGCACGGTTTCTGGACGGCAGCGATACCGACCTGCGCAACTTCCAGCTGGCCGAAAAAGTAGCCGACCTGTTCGACCAGTACCAGGTGTTCCGCGCCGACTGGCTGGCGGCCTGGGAGCAGGGCAAGGACGTGGTGATCACCGCCCGGGGTGAGGAAAAGGCCCTGGATGCGGAAACCCTCTGGCAGCCGTTACTCTGGCGCAAGCTGGTAGAAGACGTGGGCAGCGAGGCCCACACCAGCCGCTCGCAAATTCACATCCGCTTTATGGAGCAGGGCCAGCGCATCAGCGAGCCGGCCAACCCGGGGCGCTTGCCCAAGCGGATTGTGGTGTTCGGGGTGTCGTCCCTGCCCCGGCAGGCGCTGGAAGCGCTTTACGTACTCAGCCGATTCAGCCAAGTCGTGTTGTGTGTTCACAACCCCTGCCAGTTCTACTGGGCCGACATCATCAGCGACCGGGAACTGTTAAAAGCCGAACGCAAGCGGGGCGCGGCGCACCCGGTATTGTCACAGATTGATGACCCGGACCAACTACACCAGCATGCAAACCCTTTACTGGCGGCCTGGGGCAAACAAGGCCGGGACTACATCCGCCTGCTGGATGAGTTCGACAACCCGGACGACTACCGCGCCAGCTTTCAGACCCCGGGCCAGAAGATCGACATCTTCACCGACCATGGCGATGTGGATAACCCCTGCCTGCTGCACCAGTTGCAGAACGATATCCACAACCTGACGCCACTGCAGGAAATCCGCCAGCAGCACCGCACGGTGGATCTGGCCCGGGACCATTCCGTGGTGTTCCACGACGCCCATGGCCCCCAGCGGGAGGTGGAAATCCTGCACGACCAACTGCTGGCCGCGTTCAATGCCGACCCCACGCTGCGGCCCCGGGATGTGATTGTGATGGTGCCGGACATCAACGTGTATGCGCCGCACATCCAGGCCGTATTTGGCCGCTATTCGCCGGGCCGCAAACGCCACATTCCGTTCACCATTTCCGACCAGGGCCAGCGCCACCACGAACCGGTGCTGATAGCCCTGGAAACCCTGATGTCGCTGCCCCGCAGCCGCTTTGGCGTGAGCGAAATTATCAGCCTGCTGGAAGTGCCCGGCATTCGCGACCGCTTTGATATCAGTGAAGACGAGATCCCCCTGGCCCGGCGCTGGGTGGAAGGCGCCAACATTCGCTGGGGCCTACATGGCGAGCACCGGCAAAGCCTGGACCTGCCGGCGGAGCTGGATCGCAACACCTGGCAGTCTGGCCTTCGGTCCATGCTGCTCGGCTACGGCATGGGCGATGACGAACCCTGGGGCGGGGTAGAGCCCTATGGCGAAATCGGTGGCCTGCAAGCCGGCCTGGCCGGGCGGCTAGGCGAGTTCGTGCACCAGCTGGAAACCCTGTGGCAGGCCCTGCAAGCCACCCGCACGCCCGGTGAATGGGAAGCCCTGTTCTCCGAAATGCTCGAGCAGTTTTTCCACAAGGTGGAAGGCCAGGACCTGCTGTTGCTGAACCGCTTCCGCCGCCAGCTCGAGCAATGGCTGGAAGATGCCCTTGCCGCAGACCTTGATCACCAGCCGCTGCCTCTGAACATCGTCAAGGATGTGCTGCTGCAGGGCCTGGACGAAGGCGGCCTGAACCAGCGCTTCCTGGCTGGCAAGGTGAACTTCGCCACCCTGATGCCGATGCGAGCCATTCCGTTCCGCAAAGTGTGCCTGCTGGGTATGAACGACGGCGATTACCCCCGCTCCCGGCCGCCGGTGGATTTCGACCTGATGGCGCAGGATTACCGGCCGGGGGACCGCTCCCGCCGGGAAGACGATCGCTACCTGTTTCTGGAAGCCCTGCTGTCGGCCCGGGAACAGCTGTACATCAGCTGGGTGGGGCGCAGCATCAAGGACGATTCCGAGCGGCCACCCTCGGTCTTGATCGGCCAGTTGCAGGATCACCTGGACAGCCTGTGGTCTGTGGCAGGACAACCGGAACTTGCGGTGACCAAAGCCCTGACCACCCAACACCCGTTACAACCCTTCAGCCGGGACTACTTCCCGAAAGCCAATGGCCTGGGCGAAGGCGAAGAGGCCCAGCCCAAACCGCTGGCCGAAGTACTGCAGGCCCGCGGCCTGTTTACCTACGAACGGGAATGGCGCAGCGCCCACGCTGTGGATAACTCTGAGCAGAGCCGGGAAGCCCTGCCATATCAGGCTCCTGAAGAACCCATCAGCCTGAACGAGCTGGCGAACTTCCTGAAAAAGCCCATCGACACCTTCTACCAGCGCCGGCTGCAGGTGCGCTTTGAAGACGTGGAAGACGAGGATACCGACAACGAAAACTTTGACCTGAACGGCCTGGACCGCTGGCGCCTGGATAACGAGCTGATCCAGGACAGCGTGCTGAAAGCCGCCAGCGAGGAAGAACTGTACGACCGGCTCGAAACGACACTCGACCGCATGGCCCGGCGCGGCGACCTGGGTATGGGCGTCACCGAACATCGCCTGCGCACGGAACTGGCCGGCCGGTTGCCGGATCTGTTTGACCGCTATCGAGGCGCCCTGGCGGAATGGCCGGAAGTGGTGGCCGAGCCTTTACCCTTCGAGTTTCGCCATACGAGTGACCTCGGTTCGGCGGAAGTGGCGGACCTGATCGACAACCTGCGCTACAACCAGCAAGGGCAGCTGTGCCGGTTGGTTATCGCCAGTTCCGGCCTGCTCACCGGCTCCGGATCTTCCAAAAAAGTACGCTACGCCAACCTGCTGCGAGACTGGCTGATCCACCTGGCCGGGCAACTCAGCGGCCAGCCCTTTGAAACCCTGATTCTGGGTAAGGAAGAAGGCCGAAAATTCCACTTCCCGGTGATGGCACCCGAACAAGCACAAAAACATTTCGAAGCCATTCTCGGCCGCTGGATGGACGCCACCACCCGGGCCCTGCCCATTCACTGCGAAGCCGGCTTTGCCTGGATCACCAGTTTTTACGGTGGCAAAAAATACGTGGGCGACCACGAGCGGGCCATCAGTGAAGCGGAACAGGCCTACACAACAGCCCTGGAACGGGACACCGGCTACCTGCGCGGTGCCTTTGAAAGCCCCGAAGCGCTGATGGCCAGCGGCGAGTTCGAGGCCTTGCTGCACCAGCTTTACGTGCCTTTATGGGAAGCGGAGCAAGGCAAATCAGCCGCCGAGCAGGTGGGTTACCAGGAGGAACAGGCATGAGCCAGACAGCCGCTAACCGCAACCCGAACCTGGACCCGCTGGCGCTGCCCCTGAACGGCAGTGCCCTGATCGAAGCCAGCGCCGGCACCGGCAAAACCTTCACCATCGCCATCCTGTATGTGCGCCTGGTGCTGGGCCATGGCCAGAACGAAGACAGCCCGCTGCAGAACCTGTTGCCACCAAACCTGCTGGTGGTGACCTTTACCGACGCCGCCACCAAGGAGCTGCGGGATCGCATCCGCACCCGGCTGACCCAGGCTGCCGAGGTGTTTTCCGAGGCCGCCGACAGCCTGGAACCCACCCCGGAAACCGCACTTATCCACAAGCTGCGGGATGACAGCTATCCGGACCCGGCCAGCTGGCCCGACTGCCGCAAGAAACTGTTGCTGGCCGCCGAGTGGATGGACGAAGCCGCGGTGTCCACCATCCACGGCTGGTGTAACCGCATGCTCAGCGAACACGCCTTCGACAGCGGCAGCCTGTTCAAACTCACCCTCGCCACCGACCAGAGCGAACTGCTGGAAGACGTGGCACGGGATTACTGGCGTACCTTTGTCTACCCGCTGCCGCCGGCCCTGATGGACGAAGCCCTCAGCCACTGGAAAACCCCCACCGACCTGCGCAAAGCGGTGCGCAACCTGATCGACGATCCGGACGCCCTGGGCACACCGCCAGAGAACGTGCACCAGGCCATCAACCAGGTGGTCAGCGAACGGCAGGCACGGGCCAATGAACTGAAAGCCCACCCCTGGGCCCAGTGGCAGCAGGAAGTCACCGATCTGTTGAACGACCTGCACAAAGCCAAGCGCCTGCACGGCGGCAGCAAGAACGCCATGATCAAGGTCTGGGACAACCTGCTGGCCTGGGCCGATTCCGACGAACTGCTGCCGGAGAAACTGGACAGCGCCGCCGGTTACAAGAACCAGACCCCCGAAGGCCTGGATAACATCCTGAAAGGGGAGGAGCCCGGCCCCCATCACCCGGCCTTCGACGCCATCGAAGCCTTGATGGAGTTCGGCCAGAACCAGCCCAGCGCCAAGTCCGACATCCTGCGCCACACCAGCCACTGGATTGCCAACCGGCTGGAAGCGGAGAAACAGCAACGGTCGGAAATGGGCTTTGACGACCTTCTCACCCGCCTGGACGATGCCCTGCACGGCCCCCGGGGCGACCAGCTGGCGGCCACCATTCGCCGGCAGTTCCCGGTGGCGCTGATTGACGAATTCCAGGACACCGACCCGGTGCAGTACCGCATCTTCAACCGGGTCTATAACGTGGAAGCGAACAGCCCGGACACCTGCCTGCTGATGATCGGTGATCCGAAACAGGCCATTTACGGCTTCCGGGGCGCCGATATCTACACCTACCTGCAGGCACGGCTGGGTGTGCAGGCCCGCACTTACACCCTGGGCAAGAACTTCCGCTCCGCCGAATCCATGGTGAGCGCCGTCAACCGGGTGTTTGAACACAGCGACCAGCACAGCGCCAAAGGCGCCTTCCTGTTCGGCAAGGGCGACAGCACGCCGCTGCCATTCCAGGGTGTGGATGCCAACGGCACCAAACGCCTGTGGGCGGTGAACGGAGAAATCCAGCCCAGCCTGGTGTTCTGGACCCACGAATCCGCTGAAACCGACAAGGAAGGCAACCCGAAGGGGCTGGCCAAGGGCACCGCTACCACCGAGGTAGCCGAAACCTGCGCCAGCGAGATCGCCCGGCTGCTGACCCTGGGCCAGGCCGGACAGGCCGGCTTTGCCCTGCCGGATAACCCCGCCGACCTGGAGCCGGTGGCACCGAAAGACATCGCCGTGCTGGTGAACAATCGCAACGAGGCGGCCGCGGTGCGGGATGCCCTCGGGCGCCGGCGCATCAAGAGCGTGTACCTGTCAGACCGGGATTCGGTGCTGACCTCCCAGGAAGCCAAGGAAGTGCTGTGCTGGCTGCGGGCCTTCGCCGAGCCCCGGCAACTGGCGTTTATCCGCGCCGCACTGGCCACACCAACCCTGGGCCAGAGCTGGCAAGCGCTGGATTTACTACTGACCGACGAGCTGGTACTGGAACGGGAAATCGAGCGCTTTCAGGGCTACCAGCAACAATGGCAAAGCCAGGGCGTGCTGCCCATGCTGCGCAGCTTTCTGATGGACTTTGAAGTGCCGGGCCGTCTGCTGCAGCGCCCGGATGGTGAGCGAAGACTGACTGACATCCTGCACATTGCCGAACTGCTGCAGCAGGACAGCCTGCAACTGGACGGCGAACATGCGCTGGTGCACCACTTCACCCAGATCCTGCGGGCCGCGGATGAAGAGGACGAACACCGCACCCTGCGCCTGGAAAGCGACGCCGGGCTGGTAAAGGTAATTACCGTGCACAAATCCAAGGGCCTGGAATACCCGCTGGTGTTCCTGCCTTTCGGCACCGCCTTCCGGGCAGAGAACCAGAAGCAGGCGTATGTTCGCTACCACGACGACTCCGGCAAGCTGGTAACGGTGTTCGACCCCACGCCGGAAGACATCGAGCAAGCCGACCAGGAACGCCTGGGCGAGGACATCCGCAAACTCTACGTGGCCCTGACCCGGGCCCGGTTTGCCACCTGGGTGGGCGCGGCAGCTGTGGATAACTGGCATCAGAGCGGCCTGGGTTACGTGCTGGCCGGCTCACCGGAGCAGGGCATCAGCCAGGCGCTGGCAACCCTGGCCCAGGGTCGCCCGGAAATCCGGATGACCCCGCTGCCGGAAGCCGAAAGCACGGTATTCACCGAAACCGCCCCGGAAGCCCTGGGGCCGGCGCTGGTCTCCAGCCGGGAAGCGAAGGAAGACTGGTGGATTGCCAGTTACTCCAGCATCGAATACACCGGCATGGCCGGCACCGGTATTACCTTCACCGGCGAGGTGGAAGACGCCCAGACCCAGAACCTGCTGGAAGAAAGCGCCCAGGAACCAGCCGAAGAAGCCCCGGCCATGCCCAGCGTACGGAACCATCACCACTTCCCCAAAGGCGCCGGCCCCGGCACCTTCCTGCACGAATTACTGGAATGGTGCACAGCCCAGGGCTTCCAGCGGGTTGTGGATAACTCCGAGCCGCTAAACGAACAGCTCACCCGCCGTTGTGGTACCCGGGGCTGGGGCGATTGGGTGGAACCCCTGCAACAGTGGCTGCTGGCGTTGATCCGGAAACCGCTGAAACTGGACCGGGACGGGCAGCAAAGCGCCAGCCTGGCAGAGCTGGGCAACCTGCGCCCGGAGCTGGAGTTCTGGTTTGAAAGCCGCAACGTCAGCATCCGACAACTGGATGCGCTGGTCACCCGTCACACCCTGAACGGTGCGGACCGGCCCCGGGCCGAAACCTACCGCTTCAACGGCATGCTCAAGGGCTTTATCGACCTGGTGTTTGAACACAAGGGGCAGTATTACGTGCTGGACTACAAATCCAATGCTTTGGGCGAGGACGACGCCGCCTACACCGACCAGGCCATGGGCCAGGCGATCCTGGACAAGCGCTACGACCTGCAATACGTGCTCTACCTGCTGGCCCTGCACCGGCTGCTGAAAGCCCGGCTGCCGGGTTACGACTACGACCAGCACATCGGCGGCGCGGTGTACCTGTTCCTGCGCGGGGTGAATTCCGCCAGTGGCGGCGCGTTTACCGACAAGCCCCCGAGAGTGCTGATTAAACAACTGGATGCCCTGTTCGATGGCGAGCCAGTCTCCGGGGAGGTAGCCGCATGAGCCGTACCCGCCACACCGAAAACCAGTTTGCCCTGGACCTGGGAGACGACTCGCCGGTGAACACAACAGCAACGGAGCCGCGCAAGCCTGTGGATAACTCACAGCTACTGGCCAGCCTGAACGAAACCGAAACCCTGTTAGGGCAATGGCAGCAGGCCGGCTGGATTCGCCCGCTGGATACCGGCTTTGCCCGACTGATCCGGGAACTCAGCGAAGAGCAGGGTCAAAGCCCGCAGCCTCTGGTGCTGCTGTTGGCCGCGCTGACCTCCCACCAGGTGGGGCGGGGGCACGTGTGTATCGACCTGGCCACGCTGCTGGCCGATGCCGGCCATACCCTGGCGCTGCCGCCGGAAGAACCGGCCAACACCGGACTGTCCGAAGCCGAGGTAGCCAACCTGCAAGGGATTTATCCACAGGATCTGCTGGCCCGGGTGCAACTGGCCGACTGCCTGGTGGGTCTGCAAGGCTCTCTCGCTGTTAGCGATGGCTCCGAGCCGGCACCGCTGGTACTGAACGGCACCCGGTTGTACCTGCGCCGGTTCTGGCGCTACGAACAGCGTATTGCCGACGGCATCCAGCAACGGCTGGCCTTGCCATCAACCCTGGCTGACCCGCAATCAGTGGCCGCGCAAACCTTATCCACAGCCCTCAACACGCTGTTCCGGTCCACCGAACCGGTGGATTACCAGAAACTGGCCTGCGCCCTGGCGGCCCGCAACCGCTTTGCGGTGATCACCGGCGGCCCGGGTACCGGCAAAACCACCACCGTGGTGAATCTGCTGGCTGCGTTGCAGGCGGTAGCGGGAGAAACTCCGGAGCGGGCCGGGCGCAAGTACCGTATCCGCCTGGCCGCGCCCACCGGCAAGGCCGCCGCCCGCCTGAACGAATCCATTGGCGGCGCCGTCAGCAAACTGCCACTGGCAGACTTACCGGGTTCCGTGCAACTGGACGACATTCCCACCAAGGTCACCACATTGCATCGGTTGCTGGGTAGCCGGCCGGATACCCGCCAGTTCCGCCACAACCAGGACAACCCGCTGCTGGTGGATATCCTGGTGATCGACGAAGCGTCCATGGTGGATGTGGACCTGATGGCCTCGGTGTTCGACGCCCTGCCCGCCAACGCCCAGCTGATCCTGCTGGGTGACAAAGACCAGCTGGCCTCGGTGGATGCCGGTGCGGTTCTGGGCGAGCTGTGCCAGCGGGCCTTCGACGCCCATTACACCCCGGACACCGCCAGCTGGCTGGCCGCCATCACCGGCGCCCGGGTACCCGATGGCCTTGTGGATAACTCAGGCCAAGCCTTGGACCAGGCCGTGGCCATGCTGCGCAAGAGCTACCGGTTCGGGCAGGACAGCGGTATCCGCGAACTGGCGGAAGCTGTGAACACCAGCGCGCTCACCAGCCGTGTATTGGGGCAGATCCGGGGCGCCGAGTTCGAGGATGTGATCTGGCTGAACGGCGACACGCCGAGACCCGACCCGGAACAGACGCTTGAGCTGATCTGCCGCCACGCCATCACCGGCACCCCGGAGAGCTTCCGCAACGCCGGGCAGGGACGGGTGGTGAATGGCAAAGCACTGCCACCGCCGGTGGGCTATCGTCATTATCTGGAAGTTATCCACAGCTCAGGTTTAACCGCGGACAGTCCCCGGGAAGCCTGGGATGCCCACGCCGCAGAGGTGCTGGAAGCCTTCAACGATTTCCAGGTTTTGTGTGCGTTAAGGAAAGGACCTTGGGGCGTAGAGGGCCTGAACCAGCGCATAGCCCAAGAGTTGCTGGCAGAAAAGCTGATCGACAAAACCGACGGCTGGTACGCCGGCCGGCCGGTACTGGTCACCGGCAACGACTACAACCTGGGCCTGATGAATGGGGATATCGGGATTACCTTCAGTGTACCCTGGGATAAAACTGCCAGTGGCGAGCCCAAAGACACCCTGCGTGTGGCGTTCCCCAGTGGCGACAGCACCGGCGGCATTCGCTGGATTTCCCCCAGCCGTCTGCAGCAACTGGAAACCGTATACGCGATGACTGTACATAAGTCCCAGGGCTCGGAGTTCAACCACACCTGCCTGGTGCTACCAGATCGCCTCAGCCCGGTGCTTACTAAAGAGCTGGTTTATACCGGCATCACCCGGGCCAAGAACTGGTTCAGCCTGATTACCGGCGATGCGCAGGTGTTCAAGGACAGCGTAGGACAGCAGGTGGTGCGGGCTTCGGGTCTGGCGCTTCGGCTTGTGGATAACTAGGCCCTGGTATTCGGTCTTTGAGGGCTCCGGGTCGCCAGTAAGCGGAGGGCCTTGCCAAAACACGCTCCTTCGGCACATCCCTGTGACGCTTGAGCTCCGCCATCCATGGCTCCGCACAGTTTTGGCAAGGCCCTCCGCTCACTGGCTCAGCTAGGAGTTGTCCTCACTCCGGTGCTGCTGCTCCCACAGATGGGCGTAGTGACCACCGGCAGCTAACAGTTCATTGTGACTACCACTTTCCACAATCCTGCCACCGTCCATCACCAGAATGGTATTGGCGTCACGAATGGTAGACAGCCGGTGAGCAATTACCAGAGTGGTACGCTGACGACTAACCTCCTTCAAAGCACCGAGGATTGCCTGTTCGGAAAGGGAATCCAACGAAGAGGTCGCCTCGTCCAAAATCAATAACGGCGGGTTCTTCAAAATCACCCGGGCAATGGCCACCCGCTGCTTTTCGCCACCGGATAACTTCAGGCCACGCTCTCCCACTTTAGTTTCGTAACCTTCCGGCAGGCTGTGGATAAAGTCTTCCAGATGGGCCATGCGGGCGGCCCGGTAGACTTCTTCCTCGGTCGCTTCGGGCCGACCGTAGGCGAGGTTGCGGTAGAGGGTGTCGTTGAACAGGACGGTGTCTTGCGGAACCACACCAATGGCTGAACGCAGGCTGTCCTGGGTTACTTCACGAATATCCTGGCCATCAATCCGGATGGCACCTTTATCCACATCGTAGAAGCGGAACAGCAGCCGGGCGAGGGTAGATTTGCCGGCACCGCTGGCACCCACCACCGCTACCGTGTGGCCAGCCGGAATGGTGAAATTCACATCCTGAAGGATGGGGCGGTCCGGGCGGTAGGCGAAGTGGATGTGTTCGAAGCGTACCCCGCCGTTATCCACAGCCAGAGGTTTGGCATCCGGTGCGTCCTGGATAGCGGGTTTATCCCCAAGCAGTTTGAACAGGCGCTCCACGTTTACCAGGGCCTGGCGGATTTCCCGGTAGACAAAGCCCAGGGCGTTCAGGGGAATGAACAGCTGGATCAGGTAGGCGTTGATCATGGTGAAGTCACCCAGGGTGATCTCGCCGCTGGCCACTTCGCCCACTGCCATGGCCATGATCACAATCAGCGCCACGCCGATGATCAGGGCCTGGCCGGCGTTCAGGGTGGCCAGGGACAAGCGGTTTTTCAGGCGGGCCTTTTCCCAGTCGTCCAGGTCCTGGTCGTACAGTTCGGTTTCGTAGCGTTCGTTATTGAAGTATTTGACGGTTTCGTAGTTGAGCAGGCTGTCGATGGCCCGGGAGTTGGACTGGTTGTCCCTTGCATTCGCTTCCCGCACGAACTTCGTTCGCCACTCGGTGATCTTGATGGAGAACACCACGTAAACCACCACTGCCACCAGGATGGCCAGTACATAGCCGACGTTGAACACGACTAACAGGATGCCCGCGACCAGCAGGATTTCCAGGATGGTGGGCACGATGTTGAACAGGGTGAAGCGCAGCAGGAAGCTGATGCCGTTGGTGCCCCGTTCGATATCCCGTGCCAGGCCACCGGTTTTTCGGTCCAGGTGAAAGCCCAGCTCGCGCTGGTGCAGGTGTTCAAAGATCCGCAACGACACCCGCCGCATGGCCCGCTCGGCTACCCGGGCAAAGACGGCATCCCGAAGCTCGTTGAACAGGGTGGCGCCAAAGCGCAGGGAGCCGTAGGCCACCACCAGTACCACCGGAATCCACAGCAGCATGTCCGCGCCGCGGTTCTGGCCCAGGTAATCCACGATGTATTTCAGGGCGACCGGTGTGGCTACCGTGGCCAGCTTGGCCAGTACCAGCAAAGACAACGCCAGTGCTACCCGGCCCCGGAACTCAGTCAGATAGGGCCAGAGCCCGGCTATCACTTTCCAGTCGGGTTTGTGGTCGGCGGGGTAGTCGTTATCAGCGTAGGCGCGCACGGGATTTCCTGTTCGGTTGGTAAGGAGCAGATTGTGCCAGATTCATCGTATACTGTGGGCATTCACAGGGTGCCTGAACAGCACCAAATTTTCAGACTCAGGTATTTACATGACTTCGGATAATTCCCAGCCCAAGACCACGCCGGATCACCAGCCGCGCCCCTGGATCGATTTGCTGGTCAGTATCGTGATTCCCTCCGTTATTCTGATGAAGTTCAGTGGCGATGAGCACCTGGGCAGTGTTAATGCGTTGATCCTCGGCCTGGCCTTCCCGTTAGGCTGGGGCTTGTTCGAACTCATCCGGTACCAAAAGAAGAACTTCATTGCCCTGCTGGGCCTGATCAGTGTGGGCCTGACCGGTGGTATCGGCCTGCTGGAGCTGGACGCCGGCTGGCTGGCTATCAAGGAAGCGGCGGTACCCGCGGTGATCGGGCTGGCAGTGCTTATCTCCACCCGCACCAAATACCCGCTGGTGCGCACCCTGCTGTATAACCCCAATGTTCTGGATGTGGATAAAATCCATGCTTCATTGGAGGAGCGGGGCAGTGTGGATGAATTCGAAGAGCGGCTGATGAAGGCCAGTTACTTCTTTGCCGGAACCTTTCTGTTCTCGTCTATCATGAACTACGTGCTGGCGAAGTGGATTGTGGTGAGCCCGTCTGGCACCCAGGCGTTCAATGAGGAGCTGGGGCGGATGACCCTGGTCAGCTACCCGATGATCGCCATTCCCTCCATGGTGATGATGATGCTGATTTTCTGGTATCTGTGGCGCACCATTCGCAGGCTTACCGGCCATACCCTGGAAGAGGTGATGGCACCGCACCTCGTGGAGAAAGAGAAAGAGAAGGAACGGAAGCGGGCACAGTCTTCCAAATAGTACGAACTGGAATATCCTTTCGGTACTGATAACAAAAAACGGTGGCTTCCTGCGGATGCCACCGTTTTTTTTGCCCTGGATAGCGCCCGGGAATCAGACGTCCAGGTTGGTCACTTCCAGTGCATTGGTCTGGATAAACTCACGGCGCGGTTCCACATCGTCGCCCATCAGGGTGGTGAAGATCTGGTCCGCCGCAAAGGCGTCTTCAATGGTGACCTTCATCATCCGGCGGGTTTCGGGATCCATGGTGGTTTCCCACAGCTGTTCCGGGTTCATTTCACCCAGACCCTTATAGCGCTGGATGTTCAGGCCACGTGAGGCTTCCTTCATCAGCCACGCCAGGGCGCCTTCAAACGACAGTACCGCCTGCTTGCGCTCACCACGCTGGATGTAGGCACCCTCCTCGATCAGGCCTTCCAGGGTTTCGCCAAGGCGGGCAATGGCCTTGTAGGAAGCAGATTCGAAGAAATCGTGGCTGAAGACGTGCTCGTAGGGAATACCGTGCACGTAGATAGTCACTTTCGGCAGGTACAGGCCACGCTCTTCGTCACGGGTAACGGAGAAGGTGTACTTGGTGCCGGTCTTGGTGTCCAGTTCCAGGCCTTCGCCCAGACGTGCCACCCAGCGTGCGACCGGTTCTTCGTCCTTCAGCTGCTCCGGTGTCAGGGTGCTGTTGTAGATCATCTGCTGCAGCACCATGGCCGGGTAGGCACGGGACAGGCGATCAATCATTGCCATAACGGCCTGGTAGTCCTTCACCATGGTTTCCAGGGCGGAATCCTTGATGGCAGGTGCCTCAGGGTTCACGTACAACTGGGCGCCTTCCAGGGCGGTCTGGGTCAGGTAGGCTTCCTTCGCCTTTTCATCCTTCAGGTACTGTTCCTGCTTGCCGCGCTTGACCTTGTACAGGGGCGGCATGGCAATGAACACATGGCCACGCTCGATGATTTCACGCATCTGCCGGAACAGGAAGGTCAGCAGCAGGGTACGAATGTGAGAGCCGTCTACGTCGGCGTCGGTCATGATAATGATGGAGTGGTAACGCAGTTTGTCCGGGTTGAACTCTTCCCGACCGATACCGCAACCAAGGGCGGTAATCAGCGTACCCACTTCGGCAGACGACAGCATCTTGTCGAAACGGGCTTTCTCTACGTTGAGGATCTTACCCTTCAGGGGCAGGATGGCCTGGGTTTTCCGGTCACGACCCTGCTTGGCACTACCACCCGCAGAATCACCCTCCACTATGAACAGTTCAGACAGGGCCGGGTCTTTTTCCTGGCAGTCGGCCAGCTTGCCGGGCAGGCCGGCGATATCCAGCGCACCCTTGCGACGGGTCATATCCCGGGCTTTACGGGCGGCTTCACGGGCACGGGCCGCTTCGATCATCTTGTTGACGATAACCTTGGCTTCGTTCGGCTTTTCCTGCAGGTAATCGGCAAACTTCTGGTACAGCTCCTGCTCAACCGCGGTTTTCACCTCGGATGAAACCAGCTTGTCCTTGGTCTGGGAGGAGAACTTCGGGTCCGGCACTTTCACGCTGACAATGGCTGTCAGGCCTTCCCGGGCATCATCACCGGAGGTGGCTACCTTGGCTTTCTTGCCCAGGCCTTCGTGCTCGATGTAGTTGTTCAGGGAACGGGTCAGAGCCGCCCGGAAGCCGGCCAGGTGCGTACCACCATCCCGCTGGGGGATGTTGTTGGTGAAGCAGTAGATGTTCTCCTGGAAGGCATCGTTCCACTGCATCGCGACTTCCACGGCAATTCCGTCTTCACGTTCGTGGGTGAAGTGGAAAACCTGGTTCAGCGGGGTCTTGTTGGTGTTCAGGTGCTCAACAAAGGCCCGCAAGCCGCCTTCGTACTCGAAAATCTCTTCCTTGCCGCTGCGCTCGTCTGTCAGGCGGATACGCACACCACTGTTCAGGAACGCCAGTTCCCGCAGGCGCTTGGCCAGGATGTCGTAATGGAATTTGATGTGAGTGAAGGTTTCCGGTGAAGGAATAAAGTGAACCTTGGTACCGGAATCCTGGGTGTCGCCCACTTCGGCCAGCGGTGCGTTGGGAACACCGTGGGTATAGGTCTGCTCGTAGACCTTGGCATCACGACGGATGGTCAGGGTCAGGGTAGAGGACAGGGCGTTAACCACTGACACACCCACACCGTGCAAACCACCGGAAACCTTGTAGGAGTTGTCGTCGAACTTACCGCCGGCGTGCAGCACCGTCATGATAACTTCGGCGGCGGATACACCTTCTTCTTCATGGATATCCACAGGGATACCACGGCCATTATCCTTGACCGTGATGGACTCATCGGGGTGGATGATCACGCCGATTTCAGAGCAGTAACCCGCCAGAGCCTCGTCGATGGAGTTATCCACCAATTCAAAGACCATGTGGTGCAGGCCGGTGCCATCGTCGGTATCGCCGATGTACATACCCGGGCGCTTGCGCACCGCATCCAGTCCCTTGAGGACTTTGATGCTGGAGGAATTGTAGTTCGATTCACTCATTAACGAGACTCCTGAGGTGATTCCCGGTCTATTCTTCCGTCAATTTTCCATGTTCCACGTGGAACATTCTGTATTCAGGGGCATCGACACCGGCCCACAACACGTCGGGTTCCGGGTGTTCGATGGAGGTAATAAACACCTGACAACGCAATTCCTGGAGCTTGCGAGCCAACATAATCCGGTTGCGCACATCCAGCTCCGCATTGATGTCATCCAGCAGGAAGGTAACCTGTTTACCGAGATCGCTCAGAACCTTGCCCTGGGCAATCTTCATCAGGATCACGAGGGTTTTCTGCTGTCCCCGCGAAAAGGTTTCTGCCACCGGACGCCCGCCTAGCTTCAAGCGAATGTCCGCACGGTTGGGGCCGTACAGGGTGTGCCCCATCCGGCGTTCCTGTTCCCGGTGACCGGCCAGTACCTCAACCAGTGACTGGCTGCGATCCCAGCCCGGATAGAACTCCAGCTTGAGGCCTTCTGTCCATCCGGCATCCAGTTCCTTTAGCACTTCATTGAAGGCTGTTTTGAACTTCCTGAAAACCTGTTCCCTGATGTCGCTGAGGGTTTCTGCAAGGGCACCAAACTGATTGTCCCATACCCGCATCAATGATTCGTCCAGTCTACCATTTCTGAGCGTTTGATTCCGCTGTGATGTCACTCTCTGGCATTGTTGCCAGGTTAAAGAAAAGGAAGGTTCCACGTGGAACACTAACCAATCCAGAAACTGGCGACGCTTGCCCGGCCCCCCGGCCACAATGTCGAAGACGCCGGGATCAATAACCGACACCGGAAGATGCATAGCCAGTGCCGACAAACTACGAACAGCCTCACCGTCCACGCGAAGAGAGGTTTCCTTGGCTGAAACATCCCGGGCGATGCCCAGGCGATGAACAACAGGTTCCTGGCTATCATCCGGAGATCCTGCCATGCCTTTATCCAGGCCACCAAACACTGTGAGTTTGCTCTGACCATGGGCAACCACCGCCTGGTGCCGTGTGACCCGGAACGAGCGACCGAGCCCCAGATAACCAATGGCTTCCAGAATGCTGGATTTACCACTGCCATTGGCACCGTAGATCAGGTTAAAGGAGGGAGAGAAGCTGATGGGATCCGGCGCCAGGTTACGAAAATTCTGGGTCTGAAGTTTCACTAGCGCCATAGGGAGAAAATCTCGATAAACCTGGGCCCCGTTAATGCAGCATGGTCAGGCGTTCATCCATAAACACATCCATTTCCGGCGCCAGGATATGCACATAACGGTCGAAGTACAGGAACTGTTTCAGTAACAGCGCGAACTCACGCGGGAAGTGCAGCCCGTGGCTTTCGCCAACCTTAACCATATCCATCAGGATGTTGTTCACGTCATCCTCGGCCTGGTCCACCTGATAGGGCACATCGTCCGGCACCATGCGATCCATCTGACGGTATAGTTTCTGCAAATCCGCAGACAAATCTTCCACCCGCACAGAGCGACGGGTCACGCCGATACGAATCATGGCATCGGCCATGCCATCGAAGTTGCCCACCATGATGGCGGAAATAAAATCGCTTACCGCCTGCCAGGTGTCCGGCTTGATACGGCCCACAATGCCGAAATCGATAAACCCGACCCGTCCGTCCTTCAACACCATCAGGTTACCGGCGTGCACATCCGCGTGGAAAAATTCGCACTTGGTCAGGCTGGCAAACCAGGTATTCATGGCCGTAATCAGGGTGCGTTCCGGATCGCTGGAAAATCCGCGAATACTTTCCAGGTCGGTCAGCGGTACGCCATGGAAGCGTTCCATGGTGAGGATCCTACGGCTGCTGCAATGCTCGTACACCAGGGGAACCGTGGCGTCTTCGTTGTGGGTATCGTTCAGGAACTGTCGGAAAACCTTGAGGTTATTGGCTTCCTTGATGAAATCACATTCTTCCATCATGGTTTGCTGGATTTCATCGACAATGCCCGACAGGGAAGTCCAGGACAGTTTCGGAGCCAGGGTTTCCAGGATACGGGCAGACAGATACAGAAAATTCAGGTCCGTCAGCAGGATGTTTTCCACACCCGGCTTCTGAACCTTGATCACCACATCTTCACCGGTCACCAGCTTTGCCGCATGTACCTGGGCAATGGATGCGGAGGCGAGGGCCACCGGATCGATCTCGGCAAACACCTGGTCAATCGGCCGGCCCAGTTCATCCCGGATAATCTTGCGGATGACGCTGAAGGGCAGGCTCGGGGTTTTATCCAGGCAATACTGGAACTCCTCCACATACTCCTTCGGGAAAAAGGTAGGCGAGCTGGCGATAAACTGGCCCAGCTTGATGTAGGTAGCACCCAGGTTTTCGAAGGTCTGGCGCAGCAGCTGCGGGGTAGGGGGGCGATCGCCCCGCACCCAGTTCAGCCCGGTACGGCCCAGCACCGACAAGGTCTGGCCAATTCGGAAAGCACCTTTGATTCCATTCGTTACGGCACCCATAAAGTCCTCCGGAAATAATTACAGCCGCATGGGCATGACAACATACAGACAGCTGTTGTCATTTTCGGCTTCAATCAGCGCACTGCTGTTTGGATTAGACAGAGTGATCTTCACCTGGGCATCGTCCAGGACGTTCATCACATCCACCAGGTAGCCTACATTGAAACCGATCTGCAGGGATTCGCCCTGGTAGTCTACCGGCAGTGCATCTTCGGCCTGTTCCTGGTCCGGGTTGTTGGCAAATACCTGCAACTGTCCCGGGGACAGGTTCAGGCGTACGCCGCGAATGTTTTCGTGGGACAAAATACCGGCCCGCTGCAGGGTATTCTTCAGGGTCGCGCGATCGGCCAGGACAATCTTGTCGCCGCCACGGGGAATAACCCGGTTGTAGTCCGGAAACTTGCCTTCAATCAGCTTGGAGGTAAAGGTGTACGCACCCACCGTGGCCCGGAGGTGGTTATCGCCGATCACCAGGGTGACGGGGGACTCGTCGTCATCCAGCAGGCGGGCCAGCTCAAGCACCCCTTTTCTCGGCACAATCACCTGGCGCAGGTCCGGACAACCGGTCTGCAGATCACAGTGAGCCATGGCGAGGCGGTGGCCATCGGTAGCCACGGCACGGACATGGCCGCTGTCCACTTCCAGTAACAGACCGTTCAGGTAATAACGCACATCCTGCTGGGCCATGGCGAAGGCAGTGGCATCGAACATGCGGCCGAGTTCCTTCTGGGGCAATTCCAGGCGGAAACTTTCCGGCTCGTCTTCCACATTCGGAAAATGCTCAGCCGGCAGGGTGGACAGGGTGAAGTGGGAATTACCCGCGCGCACGTGCAAGCGATCGCCTTCCAGTGCCAGGTCAATCGGCGCCTCGTCGCCAAGCGCACGACAGATATCCGACAGCTTGCGGGCCGGAACCGTGATCCTGCCAGGCTGGTCCACGTGTACCGGGGTTACCCGGCCTACCAGCTCCACTTCCATATTGGTACCGGTCAGCGTCAGGGTGTTGTCTTCCGCTTCCAACAACACGTTGGACAGCACCGGCATGGTCTGTTTCTTTTCCACAACGCCCGCAATGCTTTGCAGCGGGGTGAGCAGGGATTCACGGCTGATTGTCAGTTTCATGGCACTCGGCTTCAGTTATCGGAAGTGAATGTTATTGGTTTTGCCACCCCGGTCAGGTGGTCAGCAGTCTCATAAAGTTCTGGTAGTCTTCCCGGATGCCCGGATCGGTTTCCTGCAATTCGATTATCTTCTTGCAGGCGTGCAGCACCGTGGTGTGGTCACGGCCGCCAAAGGCATCGCCAATTTCCGGCAAACTGTGGTTGGTCAGTTCCTTGGCCAGGGACATCGCCACCTGGCGGGGCCGGGTGACGGTACGGGTCCGGCGCTTGGACAACAGGTCCGATACTTTGATCTTGTAATACTCCGCCACGGTACGCTGGATATTATCAATACTGACCTGCTTTTCATGCAGCGCCAGAAGGTCTTTCAGGCTTTCCCGGATAAACGGCGGGGTAATCTCAGAGCCAGTGAAGTGAGCATTCGCTATCACCAAACGCAGCGCGCCTTCAAGCTCCCGGACGTTGGAGCGTATTTTCTGGGCAATGAAAAACGCCGCTTCGCTGCTCAGCTTCACATTGGCCTGCTCGGCCTTCTTCATCAGAATCGCGACCCGGGTTTCCAGCTCCGGCGGCTCGACCATCACCGTCAGGCCCCAGCCGAACCGGGATTTCAGTCGCTCTTCCATATCCACGATTTCTTTCGGGAAACGGTCACAGGTCACAATCACCTGCTGACCACCCTCAAGCAGCGCATTGAAGGTGTGGAAAAACTCTTCCTGGGAGCGCTCCTTGCGGGCGAAGAACTGGATATCGTCAATCAGCAAGGCATCGACCGAGCGGTAGTAGCGTTTGAATTCATTGATGGCGTTCAGCTGCAGCGCCTTGACCATATCGGCCACAAACCGTTCCGAGCGCAGGTACGCCACCTTGGCCTTCGGGTTGCGACGGACAATCTCGTTACCGATGGCGTGCATCAGGTGGGTTTTACCCAAGCCTACGCCACCATAAAGGAATAACGGGTTATAGGCGCCACCGGGGTTCTCTGCCACCTGCATGGAGGCCGCGCGGGCCAGCTGGTTGGATTTACCTTCTACAAAGGTATCGAAGGTAAAGGTTTCGTTCAGGAAACTCTGGTGCTTGATATCACCCTCAACCTGCACCGGGCGCCGTTCGTTACCACCGGTCCTGCCGGCAGACGTGCTGCCTGGCGCCTGGCGCGGACTGGCCACCGTAGCCGCCACGCTTTTCTCTTCTTCAGTAACGGTCTCGCCGGTTTCATCAGACAGGCGTTCCGGAACCGGCTCGGCCACCGAACGCACCACCGGCTCGCTCGCCTTGGGGGCAGACCCCACTTTCATCTGAACCCGGGGGGCCTGACCGCCTCCCAGCTCCTTTAATACTTCTTCTATACGGCGCAGGTATTTTTCATTCACCCAATCCATCACGAAACGGTTGGGAGCGAACAGCATCAACTGCCCTTCGCGCTGATCCGACTGGAGGGGCCTCAACCAGGTATTAAACTGCTGTGCGGGAAATTCATCCCGGAGTACTTCAAGACATTGATGCCACATACTGTTCGGCACGACCGCCTGCTCCCGACTACCTGACTGTTCTTACACCGGAAAGGGCTTTCCCGTTGCTCAAGGTGACCCCGGATTCTACCCCGAGCCGGGGTTCAGTAAAAGGCCGGCTGTGCAGGTCATGAACAGCCTGTGGAAACTTTTTATTTTCAGTTTCAAATTCTTACAAACCTATCTACAGCCTTGTGTACAGAAAACCCCTGAAAAAAAGTTATACACAGGGCTCTGTGTAAACCACCGCTTCAACCCTGTGTGCAACACCTTGACCGAACCATGGATAACTCGCTCCCTGATTCCGAACCGGACTTGTTCACAATTCGACAGGGTGTTCTCCACAGGGCTCAGAGCGACCTTTCACAAGCCTTATCATTATTCTATTTTTTTGTTTCTGTTGAGATTTTTAGGCTTTTCCACAGAAATCATGGTGCGTAATAACAGTAATAAATAATCTTTGAAAGAATTTAAAAAAGACTTATAGATTCTGTTAGTGAGCCTTGCGGGTTTTACCCATACGGAAAACTTGCTTTACCTGTCGCTCAAACATTGAACTTGTCTCAGGATTTGACTAGAATGCCGCTCCTGTTTTGGCTGTCTATTTTCCAGCCAGTTACCAATGTCCATTGACGATTTGTGAGATCATCACCATGAAAAGAACATTCCAGCCAAGCGTCCTGAAGCGCAAGCGTGTTCACGGTTTCCGTGCCCGTATGGCGACTGCGAACGGCCGTAAGGTAATTTCCCGTCGTCGTGCCAAAGGCCGCGCACGTCTGTCTGCGTAACTTTACGCTCGCCTCATGAAGGCTTTGACGTTTCCGAAGTCTCATCGACTGTTGAAACCTTCGGACTACAGCAAGGTCTTCGATGGCGTACAGCTGAAAGTTCCGCACAGGAATTTTCTGATCCTGGCTGCTCCCAATAATCTGGGTCACGCCAGGGTCGGACTGATTTTCTCGAAGAAAAACCTGAAACTGGCGGTCCAGAGAAACCGGATCAAACGCCAGGTACGGGAAACCTTCAGAAATCAGCAGGATTTACCCGCCCTGGACATTATTGTTCTTGGCAGACAAGGCCTTGCCCAGCTGGAAAATCCAGCGGTGCATTCCGCTTTGGACGATATCTGGCGCAGAGTGAAAAAGCAGTTCAACAAGCAACTCGAAAAAACGTACCGAAAATCAACGTCTGAGGGCTCAGACGCGACGTCCCGAGGTACAGATTGATGCGCCAATTACTGCTTTTACCCATCCGGTTCTACCAATATGCCATCTCTCCAATGATGGCGAGCCATTGCCGGCACTACCCTACCTGTTCACAATACGCTGTCGAAGCCATTCAGCATCATGGCGCTCTCAAAGGCAGTTACCTGGCAGGTGCGCGTCTACTCAGATGTCATCCCTGGGCCGAAGGCGGTTATGATCCTGTACCGGGAACCGGGCACGTTGCTCCAGAGCCAACCGGCAACCTGACTGAATCCACTCACACCACTACTCAGACCAGACCCTAAGTTTATGGATATTCAACGCATCGTTTTGTTTGCCGGTCTTGCGATTGTCAGTTACCTGATGGTGCTAGCCTGGAACGAAGATTATAACCAGCCGCAAACTACCCAGGTGGTAGAGGCTGAGTCCTCCGTTAACGGCAACGCAATGGCAGACGATATGGTGTTGCCGGAGTCCGGATCGACAGCATCAGGCAACGATGAATTCGCGACACCGGAAACCGGTAGCCTGTCGTCAACGTCTGCAGCTGCGGAAGGTTCAGTCAGCAACCGCTACATCACCGTAACCACCGACGTTTTCCAGCTGAAGATTGACCGCATTGGCGGCAACGTGGTGGAAAGTTCACTGCTCCAGTACGACGAATCCCTCAACAGCGAACAACCCCTGAAACTGTTGTCCAGCACCCAGACCCGTACCTACCTGCTGGAAAGCGGACTGATCGGCCGTGATGGCCCGGATGGCCGTAACGCCTCCCAGGCTCCGGTATTCAACGCTGAAAGCAGCGAGTTCGAATTATCTGAAGGCCAGGACGAACTCAACATCGACCTGACCTTCACCACCGATCAGGGCGTGGCTATCACCAAGCGTTACCAACTGGCCCGGGACAGCTACGAAATCGGTGTCCGTTACCTGATCAGCAACAACTCGGAATCCGACTGGCAGGGCAACTTTACCGGCAAAATCGTTCGTGACCAGGCTCCGGACCCCACTTCCCAGGCCAGCATGGGTATCAAGGCCTATCTGGGTATGGTGGTCAGTACGCCGGAAGACCCCTACGAAAAATACGACTTTGATGATCTATCCGAAAACCGCATCAACCAGTCTGTTACCAACGGCTGGCTGGCGTTTCTGCAGCACTACTTCCTGACCGCCTGGGTTCCTGACCGTGATCAGACAGCCCAGTTCCAGAGTACCCGTCGGGATCAGTTGCACGTGATGGGCTTTGTTTACCCCGCCACCACGGTGGCTGCCGGTGATACCGCGGAAATTGGCGCAACCGCCTACGTGGGCCCGAAGATCATTGATCGCCTGGAAGCCCTGGCACCCAACCTGGACCGCACCGTTGATTTCGGCTGGTTGTTCTTCATCTCGCTGCCGCTGTTCATCATCCTGGAATGGTTCTATGGCCTGGTGGGTAACTGGGGTGTGGCCATTATCCTGCTGACGGTTCTGGTAAAGGCGGTGTTCTTCCACCTGTCTGCCACCAGTTACAAGTCCATGGCCAAGATGCGTGCGGTCGCTCCGCAGCTGACCCGCCTGAAGGAACTCTATGGCGACGACCGCCAGCGTATGTCCCAGGAAATGATGGCGCTATACAAGCGCGAAAAAATCAATCCGCTGGGTGGCTGTCTGCCGATCCTGGTTCAGATGCCGGTGTTCATTTCCCTGTACTGGGTACTGTTTGAAAGTGTGCAGCTGCGCCACGCGCCGTTCATGCTGTGGATCCAGGATCTGTCCCAGATGGACCCGTACTTCATCCTGCCAATCCTGATGGGTGCCAGCATGTTCATCCAGATGAGCCTGAACCCGACACCGCCGGATCCCATGCAGGCCAAGATCATGAAGCTCATGCCGCTGATCTTTACTGTGTTCTTCCTGTGGTTCCCGGCAGGCCTGGTACTGTACTGGTTGGTGAACAACATTCTTTCGATCTCCCAGCAGTGGTACATTACCCGCAAGATCGAAGCGGAAACTGCAGGCAAGAAGTACTGATTTAACAGTCCTTCTGACCTGACAAAGGCTCCCTTGGGGAGCCTTTGTTTTTTCTATCCCGGGAAAATGAAGATGCAGCCAGCTACAGACACCATTGCCGCCATAGCCACTGCTCCGGGCCAGGCCGGTGTAGGTATTGTTCGGGTGTCCGGCCCGAAAGCCATGACTATAGCCCGCGCCATGCTGGGCTTTGAGCCCAGACCCCGATATGCCCATTATGGTCCGTTCCGGGACCAACAGGGTGAACTGATCGATGAAGGCATCGGCCTGTACTTCCCCAATCCGAACTCCTTTACCGGCGAGGATGTATTCGAACTACAGGGCCACGGCGGTACCGTGATCCTGGATATCCTGTTGCGGGAAGTCTGCAGCCTGGGTGCCCGGCTGGCCCGCCCCGGTGAATTCTCCGAAAGAGCCTTCCTGAATGACAAGCTGGACCTGGCCCAGGCCGAAGCCATTGCCGATCTGATCGAAAGCAGCTCGGAACAGGCCGCCCGATGCGCCGTCCGTTCCATGCAGGGGGTATTCTCCAAGCGTGTGGATAACCTGGTGGAGGCTATCACCCATCTGCGCATTTACGTGGAAGCGGCCATCGATTTTCCGGAAGAGGAGATCGACTTCCTGGCGGATGGCAAGGTGGCAACCGACCTGCAGAACCTGCTGGAACAGGTAGAGCAGATCCTGGGCGAAGCCCAGCAAGGCACTATTTTGCGGGACGGCATGAAAGTGGTGATCGCTGGCCGGCCCAATGCCGGAAAATCCAGCCTGCTCAATGCCCTGGCGGGCAGGGAAGCGGCGATTGTGACCGCTATCGAAGGCACTACCCGGGATGTGTTACGGGAACATATCCACATCGATGGTATGCCGCTGCACATCATCGACACGGCCGGCCTGCGGGACAGCCCGGATGAAGTGGAACGCATCGGCATTGCCCGGGCCTGGGAAGAAATCCGCCAGGCCGACCGAATCCTGCTTATGGTGGATGCCACCACCACCGACAAAACCGAACCCCATGAAATCTGGCCGGACTTTATCGACCAGCTGCCCGCCAGCGCACCGGTCACCGTTATCCGTAACAAGGTGGATTTGTCCGGTGAAGCGGTAGGTATCACTGCAGAGCCGCATCAAACCGCCCCGGTTATCCGGCTTGCCGCCAAGGTCGCGGAAGGCCTTGAAGTACTTCGGGATCACCTGAAACAGTGCATTGGCTTTGCCAGTACCACCGAAGGCGGCTTCCTGGCCCGGCGCCGGCACCTGGATGCGCTCGAACGGGCACGGGATTCCTTGCTCCAGGGCCAGACTCAACTCGAAGGTTACGGCGCCGGTGAATTACTGGCGGAAGACCTGCGTGCGGCCCAGGATGCCCTGGGGGAAATCACCGGGCATCTGACGCCGGATGAGCTTTTGGGTAAGATTTTCAGCAGCTTCTGCATCGGAAAATAGGAACAACCATGAAAAACAACTCCCTGAACACCATTGGCATATTCACTCTGTTCGCGGCGCTGGTGCTGACCGGCTGCAGCACCGTGTACTACAACACCATGGAAAAGCTCGGGTTCGAGAAGCGGGATATCCTGGTCGACCGGGTCGAGAACGCCCGGGATGCCCAGACCGACGCCCAGGAAACCTTCCGCTCGTCGCTGGAACGGTTCCAGAGTGTGGTGGCCATTCCCGACACTGAATTGAAGGCGAAGTACGAAGAAATCCGCGATGCCTATGAAGACAGCGAAGATGCTGCCGAGAACGTCCGGGACCGGATCGACAGCGTCGAGGATGTGGCGGGTGCCCTGTTTGCGGAGTGGGAAGACGAGCTGGACCTGTACGAAAGCGCATCCCTGCGCCGCAGCAGCGAGCAGCAACTTCAGGAAACCCGCAATCAGTACGGGCAGCTGATTAACCGGATGCACCAGGCGGAATCCCGCATGGATCCGGTGCTTCAGGCGTTTGAAGACCAGGTGTTGTACCTCAAGCACAACCTGAATGCCCAGGCCATCGGTGCGCTGGAAACGGAGCTGGGTAAAATCCGCAGCGATGTCGACAGTCTGATCCGCAACATGGAAGCCTCTATCGCCGAATCCGAAGCCTTTATCCGCCGCTTTCGGGATCAATAACCTCGGCGAAAAGGTGGCGACGGCTTGACTGTTCCAGTTTTCGGCACACATTGTTCCAGTTAACTTGCTGTAATTCTCAATTGATAACAAATATCATTCGCTCCTGAAATTCATTGCTTAATTTTGGGAGCGACACATGGTGTTCAGGTCTTCATTGCTGGCGACCTCGGTTGCGGTAATCTCTGCCGGTTATTCACTGCAAGCCACTGCGCAGCCGGTGCAAATGGACGAGCTGGTGGTCTCCGCCGCCGGTTTTGAGCAGAAGGTTACCGATGCGCCGGCGAGCATCAGTGTGATCAATCAGCAAAGCCTGCAGCAGAGTCAGTTTTCCAACCTGGGGGAAGCACTCGAAACGGTAGAGGGCGTGGATGTACGCCAGAGCACCGGCAAAACCGGCGGCCTGAACGTCAGCATTCGGGGCCTGCCCAGTGAATACACCCTGATCCTTATTGATGGCCGTCGCCAGAACCCACCGGGTGACGTTACCCCGAACGGATTCGGCGACACCTCCACCAGTTTCATTCCGCCCCTTTCCGCCATTGAGCGTATCGAAGTCATTCGTGGCCCCATGTCTACTCTCTATGGTTCCGATGCCATCGGCGGTGTGGTCAACATCATCACCAAGAAAGTCTCGGATGAGTGGACAGGCTCGGTCACCCTGGAGCATACCTTCCAGGAAAACCGGGACTATGGTGATACCGGCAAGACCAGTTTCTACACCAGCGGTCCGTTGATCGAGAGCGTATTGGGGCTGGCCTTACGGGGCAGCGTGCTCGACCGGGAAGCGGCCGACCTGGACTTTGAAGACGGTAGCGAGGCACCCAAGCGCGGTGTTGCACCGGTGGATGGCCGCAATCATACCCTGGGTGCCCGCCTGACCCTGGTGCCGGCCGCCGGCCACGAGTTCTATCTGGATGCGGAGCAGGGCCGTCAGGTTTACAACAACGAGTCCTGTCAGCTTGGTACGCTGGATGGCCGGGACCGCAGTTGTGGAGACGACCCTGGCGTGGCGAATGGCTATTCCGATGAACTGCGTTTCAACCGGGACCAGGTGGCGTTGGGTCACTCAAGCCAGCTTGGCTTTGGCACCTGGAGCAATGACCTGACCTACAACGTGACGGAGACTGAAGGTCGTACCCTGCCGGGGACTATCGGTACTGCCTACGACGCCCCCTACCAGAACCTGGTGGGAGGGGCCGAGCGGGAACTGGAATCCAAAGACACCGTCTTTGACACCAAGCTGGTCGCTCCGCTAACCGATAACCATATCGCAACCTTCGGGGCCCAGTACCGGGACACCGAACTAACCGACGGCATTGCCGACACGACCTTTGAGCAGAATTCCTGGGCGGTTTTTGCTGAAGACGAGTGGTATCTGAGAGACAACCTGGCGCTGACGCTGGGCGGTCGCTACGAAGATCACGATGCCTTCTCCGGCCACTTTACGCCACGAGCCTACCTGGTGTGGAACAGCACACCGTCGTGGACCTTCAAGGGCGGGGTCAGTCAGGGGTATCGTACGCCGGACATCAACGATCTCCACGATGGCATCAACGGTGTCACAGGACAGGGTGAAGATATCACCATCGGCACTCCGGACCTGGAGCCGGAGAAGAGCACTAACTACGAAGCCGGCGCCTACTTTGACAACCTTGACGGCTTCAAGGCCAATGCCACCGTGTTCTTCACACGCTTTGAGGACAAGATTGATGATGGCTCAGAGGTGACCATCAGCGGTGATCCCCGGATTCCCGATGGCACCTACGATCAGCTGGATAACATCGGCAAGGCGGAAACCCGGGGTATCGAGCTGGCCTCCAGCTGGCAGTTTGCCCCGGACTGGAGCCTTCGCGGCAACTACACGTATACCGATTCTGAGCAGAAAAGCGGTGACAACAAGGGTGAAAAGCTGACCAACACACCCGAACATGTGCTGCACGCCCGGCTTAACTGGCAGGCAACAGCCAAACTGGGGTTGTGGCTGTCAGGTGAATACCGGGGCGAGCGTACCCGCTACCTGAAGACCCGGGAAAACCTGAGTACGGAAGAGCTGGCCATTGACCAACAGGTCGGAGAGCTGAGCGATTATGCGCTGTTCCATCTGGGTGGCTCTTACCAGGCCAGCGACAAGGTTCGACTGACGGCGACCATCTACAACCTGTTTGACAAGGACTTCCTCGAGGGCAGCAATTACAGCTATATCAACGCGGACGGTGACCAGGTAACCGACTGGGCATCTGATTACATCTACGTGTTCCGCGGCATGGCCAGCGGCGGTACGGTGGAAGAGGGCCGCCGCCTGTGGCTTTCCGCCACTGTGGATTTCTGAGTTATCCACAGCTTCTGTTAATAAAATCCGACAACGTAAAAAGGGGAAGCCAGGTGCTTCCCCTTTTTGTGGAACCGGGATTCCAAGGCCCCGGATCCGGAAGAAAAAAGTCCCGGGAAAACCCGGGACCGGAAGTTACCGGGGTTACCCGGTAAAGGCCATGTTCTCGGCTTCAATCTGCATCAGGCTGCGGGTCGGGCTGAGCATGCTGGTGGCATGGGTCTGGGCCCGGGGCAGCAACCGCTCGTAGTAGAACTCGGCGGTGTTGAGCTTGGTCTGGTAGAAGGATTCAGACTCTTCACCGCCATTATCCAGTTTATCCACAGCCACGGCGGACTGGCGCAGCCACATGTAGGCCATACTCACGTAGCCGCTGTACATCAGGAAGTCGTAGGCTGCTGCACTGACCACATCCCGGTCTTTGCGGGCCGCCAGCATCACCCGTACCGTCAGCACGTTCCACTGGGCCGTGAGTTTCAGCAGCTCCACCGCCATCGGGCGCAGGCGCTTGTCGGTCAGGTGCTTGCGGGCAAAGTTGGCCACCTTGAAGGTGAACTCGCGCACCGCGCCGCCCTGGGTCATCAGCAACACCTTACGGCCCAGCAGGTCCAGGGCCTGGATACCGGTGGTGCCTTCGTACAGGGTGGCAATACGGGTATCGCGGGCGATCTGTTCCATACCGTGTTCGCGGATGTAACCGTGGCCGCCGAACACCTGCATCCCCAGGTTGGCCGCTTCACAACCCAGTTCGGTCAGAAAACCTTTCAGGATCGGGGTCAGGAAGCCCAGTTTGTCGTCGTACTTCTCGGCTTTTTCAGTATCACCTGCGGTATGGGCTTCCACCATGTGGTCGGCTACCCGGGCCGCGTAATAGAGCATGGCCCGGCCACCTTCGGCGATGGCTTTCTGGGTCAGCAGCATGCGCCGAACATCGGCGTGGTGAATCAGGCTGTCGGCCACCTGGTCCGGCTCTTTCTTGCCAGACAGCGCGCGCATGGAGCGGCGTTCTTTGGCATAGTCCAGCGCCCACTGGTAAGACAGCTCGGCCGGCCCCACACCCTGAATGGCGGTACCAATCCGGGCGGTGTTCATAAAGGTGAACATGCACTCCAGGCCCTGGTTTTCCGGGCCGATCAGGTAACCGGTGGCGTCGTCAAAGTTCATGACGCAAGTAGCGGACGCCTTGATGCCCATTTTCTTTTCCAGGCTGCCGCAGCTTACGCCGTTGCGCTCGCCCACACCGCCATCGGCGGCCGGCATGAACTTGGGCACAATGAACAGGCTGATGCCCTTGGTGCCTTTCGGGGCATCCGGCAGGCGGGCCAGGACAATGTGCACAATGTTCTCGGTCAGGTCATGCTCGCCGGAGGAGATAAAGATCTTGGTGCCGGTCAGTTTGTAGCTGCCATCGGCCTGGGGTTCAGCCCTGGTTTTCACCTGGCCCAGGTCGGTGCCGCACTGGGGCTCGGTCAGGCACATAGTGCCGCCCCAGCGGCCTTCGGTGAGAGGCACCAGGTAGGTTTGTTTCTGCTCGTCCGTACCGTGCAGGAAAATGGTGTTCATGGCACCCAGCGACAACCCCGGGTACATGGAGAACGACCAGTTGGCCGTGCCCATCATTTCCTGCTTGAACAGGCCCATGGAAGCCGGCAGGCCCTGGCCGCCAAACTCTTCGGGGGCAGACAAGCCCTGCCAGCCACCCATCACATACTGCTGGTAGGCTTCTTTGTAGCCCTTGGGGGTGATTACTTCGCCGTTTTCCAGCTTGCAGCCTTCTTCGTCGCCGCTCTGGTACAGGGGGCTCAGCACTTCTTCACAGAAGCGGCCACACTCGGTAAGGATTGCATCTACAATGTCCGGAGTGGCGTTTTCGCCGGAGGCCAGGCCCTGGTAATGGGTCGGGTAGTCGAATACATCATTCAGCAGGAATTTCATGTCCCGCAGGGGCGCTTTATACACAGGCATAGCCGGTCCTCGTTTAATCTCAGTCCGATTCGTGCGGGCCCGAAAGCCCGGATGAGTGCAGTTTTACGGCATTCCCGTGGGGCTGCCATTGACGGAAAGCGCCTGAATGGCTGTCAGAATGGACAATTGGCTGAAATGACGCAGTGGCGATTTTCTGATCGGAAACGGCAAGCAGGCCGTAGATCTCTGCACTGTCAGGCTGTTCTGGCGTTAACCCGGAGTGTAAAAGTCATGCAAAATTCCCGGATGCGACCCAAGGCCAGTGGTCTGGGGCCGTTGAGTCTTATATTGTTGATGTCTCTGGTGCTGGCAGGCTGTGCCGGGCCCGCACTGGATGATTACCAGAGCACCGGGCCAGACCTGGTGCCAAGCCAGTTCTTTACCGGCGAACTTTCTGCCCGGGGTGTGGTCAAGGACTTCTCCGGCGAGGTCATCCGCACCTTCGATGCGGATATCGTGGCCAGCTGGGACGACAACGGGGTGGGCATCCTGGATGAAGTGTTCCGTTTCGATGATGGCGAAGAGCAGACCCGGGTCTGGACCCTGACGCCATCGGAGCAGGGCTACCACGCCGAGGCTGGCGATGTCGTTGAACCGGGCACCATGCGCTGGCAGGGCAATGCCATCCACATGAACTATGTTCTGCGGGTGTCATACGGCGATGGCACGATTGATGTCAGAATGGACGACTGGATGTATCTGGTTACCCCCGATACCCTGATCAACCAGACCACCATGAGCAAGTGGGGTGTGGACGTCGGGGAAGTGGTACTGGTGATCCAGAAAAAAGGCGCGGGGCCGGCTCCGCAATCCTGATAACAGAATACGGACAGGTAACTGATACCCATGTGGAAGCAATGGCTGGTGGCGCTTGTGTTGGTTGGAGTTGTGGTGGCAGGTGCCGGCGTGTATCTGAGCCTGGAAGACCCGGCTGATGCGGAAGCCGAAGACGAACCCACGGCATCCACGGTAAATATCTCGGCACCGGAAATGCGCAGGGTGCGGGATGAGGTATCGGCCGTTGCCAACCTGAATGCCATGGATGCGGTGGCCCTGACCACCGAAGTCAGCGGTCGGGTAGTGGAACTCAACCTGCAAACCGGGCGCAAGGTGCAGCAAGGCGATGTACTGGTGCGGCTGGATGATCGCCAGGCGACCGCCGATCTGGCCGTAATTGAAGCCCAGCTGGCAGACGCCCGCCGGCAATATGACCGGGCCCGCAGCCTGCGGGCCAATAACAGCGTATCCCAGTCCCAGGTGGACGAGCTGAGAACTGCGGTGGATGTTGCCATTGCCCAGCGCGAAGCAGCCCGGGTCCGGCTTCAGAATCACCGGATTGAAGCGCCGTTCTCCGGTGTGGTCGGGCTGTCGGACATCAGTGTGGGCGCCTACCTGCAAGCCGGCACTGTGATTACCACCCTGGATTCCATGGATCAGCTGGAACTGAACTTTGCAGTGCCCGAGCGGTTTGTTGGCCAGGTTCAGCTGGGCCAGCCGGTGCGGGCCACCTCTCCGGCATTCCCCGATGAAATCTTTGAAGGCGAGCTGGTAGAGCTGGCTACCCGCATCAGCGAGCTGAGCCGCACCCTGGCGGTGCGGGCCCTGATTAATAACCTCGATGGCCGCTTGCGGCCGGGCCAGTTTATGTCCGCCTCTTTGACCCTGCAGGAACGGGAAGGCCTGGTGGTACCGGAGCAGGCGGTGATGCTGCGGGGCGACCAGAAATACGTATTCGTGGCTGAAGATGGCCAGGCCCGCCGGGTTTCGGTAAAAACCGGCAGCCGCCTGCCCGGATGGGTGGAAGTCACCGATGGCCTGACCATGGAGGATGCGGTGATTATTACCGGCCAGGACCGGCTGAGTTCCGGCAACCGGGTTCGGGTGATCGAGTCAGATCGTGCCATTCCGGAGAACCGGTTCGACTCTGTGCAGGGGTCCTGAGCCATGGTGCTGTCAGACGTCTCCATCAAGCGCCCGGTCTTCGCCACGGTTCTGAGCCTGCTGATTGTTGTGTTCGGGCTGGCCGCCCTGATGGGCCTGCCGGTTCGGGAATATCCGGACATTGATCCGCCGGTGGTCTCCGTAGCTACCGACTACACCGGTGCCGCCGCCGAAGTGGTGGATACCCAGATTACCCAGGTGATCGAAGGTGCCATCAGCGGCATTGAAGGCATTCGTTCTATTGAGTCCTCCACCGAGCAGGGTGAATCCCGCACCACCATCGAGTTCAACACGTCCCGCGATATCGATATCGCCGCCAACGATGTGCGTGATGCGGTCTCCCGGGTGTTGAACCAGATGCCGGACGAAGCCGATCCGCCGGTGGTTAGCAAGGCCGATTCCGATGCCCGGCCGATGATGTGGATAACTCTGACCAGCGAAGTCTGGGATGCCGCCGAACTGAGTGATTTTGCCGACAGAGTGCTGAGCGACCGGTTGTCGGTGCTGGACGGCGTGGCTGATGTGCGCATCGGTGGCGAACGCCGCTATGCCATCCGGGTCTGGCTTGACCGGGAACGGCTGGCGGCCCGCAATATCACCGTGTCGGAAGTCGAGCAGGCCCTGCGGGCCAACAACGTGGAATTACCCGCCGGCTCGGTGGATTCCTCTACCCGCAACTTTACCGTGCGGGCCGAGGGCCGGTTATCCACAGTGGAAGAATTCCGTAACCTGGTCGTACGCCGGGATGGCAACGACCTGCTGCGACTGGGTGAAGTAGCCAACGTGCAGATGGGTGTGGAATCGGATATCGGCCGCCTGCGGGCTGCCGGCCGCACGGCCATTGGCATGGGGGTTATCCGCCAGTCCAAGGCCAATACCGTTGCGGTGTCTGACGGCGTGCGGGCCGAGCTGGACAAGATCCGTGAAACCCTGCCACCGGAAGTGTCGATCAGCGAAAGCTACGACGAATCCATCTTTATCCGTGCCTCCATCAAGGAGGTTCTGGTGACCCTGGCGATCTCGGTATCGCTGGTCATCCTGGTGATTTTCCTGTTCCTGCGGTCCTGGCGCGCCACGTTTATTCCGGCGGTCACCATTCCGGTGGCGGTCATCGGTGCCTTTATCGGCCTGGGCTTTCTGGGCTTTTCCATCAACGTGCTGACCCTGCTGGCGGTGATCCTGGCTATCGGCCTGGTGGTGGATGACGCCATCGTGATGCTGGAGAACATCCAGCGCCGGATTGATGAAGGCGAGCCACCGTTGCTGGCGGCCTATCGTGGTGCCAAGCAGGTTGCCTTTGCGGTCATTGCCACCACCCTGACGCTGGTGGCGGTGTTTGTGCCCATCTCGTTTATGGGCGGTAACGTGGGCCGGTTGTTTGCCGAGTTCGGGTTTACCCTGGCGGCGGCGGTGATCTTCTCCAGCCTGGTGGCGCTCACCCTGGCCCCGATGCTGTGTTCCAAGTGGCTGCGCCACAGTCCGGAATCGGCGGAAGGCCACCGGCTCTGGGCCTTCAGCGAGAAGGTGCTCAATGGCCTGACCAATGGCTACAAGCGCCTGCTGGAGTTTTCCCTGAACCAGCCAGGCCTGTTGCTGGGCCTGGGGATTGCCGGGCTGATCGTGGCGGCGGTGATTTATCCCCGCTTGCCGCAGGAACTCGCGCCCATTGAAGACCGTGGCGTAATCATCATGCCCACCAGTGCACCCCGGGGCTCCACCGTCGAATATACCGACCACTTCGTGCAGCAGGCCGAGCAGCGGTTGCTGACCTACCTGGAGGAGGGCACCGCCGAGCGGTTACTTTCCATTGTCGGTTTCCGGGATGAAGAAGACAGCGCCTTCATGATCATGGGGTTGGTGCCCTGGGAGCAGCGGAATATCAAGCAACAGCAGGTGACTACGGATATCCGTGACAAGCTGTCGGATATATCCGGTGCCCGCATCAACGTCATCAACCCGCCGGGCCTTGGCCAGCGGGGCTTCAGCCAGCCGGTGGAATTTGTGATTGCCGGCCCGGACTACGAATCGGTCCAGGCCTGGAGTGAAGAGATCATGGAGCGGGCCAGGGAAAACCCGAACCTGCTGAATGTGGATACCGATTTCGAGCTTACCCGCCCGGAACTCCGGGTGAACATCGACCGCGACAGGGCGGCCGACCTGGATATCACCGTGCAGGATGTCGGGCTCACCCTGCAGACCATGCTGGCGTCCCGACAGGTGACCACCTACCTGGACCGGGGCCAGGAGTACGATGTGATTATCCAGGCCGAGGATGCCAATCGCGCCACCCCGGATGACCTGGAGCAGATTTTCCTGCGGCCGAGGGCAGGGGGGGAGCTGATCCCACTGAAAGCCCTGGTGTCGGTGGAGGAAATCGGCGCTAACCCGGATCTGCGCCGGATCGACCGCCTGCCGGCGGTAGTGATCAGCGCTTCCCTGGCCGATGGCTACGATCTGGGTACGGCCCTGAATTACCTGAATAACCTGGCTGTGGATAACTTGCCGCCGGAAGCCCGGCTGAGTTACAAGGGCTTGTCTCGGGAATTCGAGGATTCCTCGGCGGCCATCTTTATCACCTTTGCCCTGGCCTTTGTGATTGTGTTCCTGGTGCTGGCGGCCCAGTTTGAAAGCTGGATTCACCCGATGATCATCATGCTGTCGGTGCCCCTGGCGGTTACTGGTGCGCTGATTGCCCTGGCCTGGTCCGGCATCAGCCTGAACATCTACAGCCAGATCGGGATCATCATGTTGCTGGGGTTGATGGCCAAGAACGGTATCCTGATCGTGGAATTCGCCAACCAGCTGCGGGACAAAGGTTACAGTGTGCGGGATGCCATTCTGGAAGGCGCCACGCTTCGCTTCCGCCCGGTACTGATGACCACCATCTCCACTGTGTTTGGTGCAGTACCCCTGGTGATTGCCACCGGGGCCGGTGCCGAAAGCCGCGCGGCGATCGGTATGGTGATTCTGGGCGGGCTGATCTTCGCCACCACCCTGACCCTGTTTATTATCCCGGTGCTGTATAACCTGCTGGCCCGGTTCGCCAAGTCTGCCAACGCGGTGGAAAAAGAGCTGGACCGGCTGGCGGCCGGCCCGTCCGGGGGCTCCGGCCTGGCAAGCAGCCCGGCAAAGAAGGCCGATGAGTTCTGATGCCTGTGCACAGCCAGTTCCGGTTGCTGGGCCAGCGGCGGTTTCTGCCGTTCTACCTGACCCAGTTTTCCGGTGCCTTTAACGACAACCTGTACAAGAATGCCCTGCTGTTGCTGATCACCTATCAGGCGGGTGGCCTGATGGGCTTGTCGATCAATGTGGTGGTCAATATTGCCGCCTTCCTGTTTATCCTGCCGTTTTTCCTGTTCTCCGGCATTGCCGGCCAGATGGCCGACCGCTATGAAAAGGCCTGGATTATCCGCCGGGTCAAGGCGGCGGAAATCGGCATCATGTCCCTGGCGGCGCTGGCTTTGTGGTTTGGCTGGTACGAACTGCTGCTGGTGTTGTTGTTCCTGATGGGCGCGCAGTCCACGTTCTTCGGGCCGGTGAAATACTCCATCCTGCCCCGGGTGCTGGCAAACGACGAACTGGTGGGTGGCAACGGCCTGGTCAGCATGGGGACCTTCGTGGCCATTCTTCTGGGCACCATTGCCGCCGGTGTTATCGCCGGTGCCGAGCAGGCAGCACGTATTACTGCTGTGGCCGTGCTGGTGATGGCGGTGCTGGGCTACCTGGCGGCGCGCAAGGTACCGGATACCCGGGATGAAGCACCGGAAGTGATGGTGCGTTTCCGGCCCTTGCTGGAAACCTGGCGGCTGATGGCCGTGGCCCGGGAACGCCCCAAAGTGTTGGGGGCGATCCTCGCCATTTCCTGGTTCTGGTTCCTTGGCGCGGCGTACCTTACCCAGTTTCCCAACTTTGCCAAAACCTGGCTGGCGGGTGACGAAACCGTGGTCACCTTGCTGCTGGCCATGTTCATTATGGGTATCTCCGCAGGCTCCATGCTGTGCGAACGGCTGACCAAGCATCGAATAACCCTGGCGCCGGTACCCTGGGGCGCCCTGGGCCTGACCTTGCTGGGCATTGACCTGTTCTTTGCGGTACCGGCCAACCCGGAACCGTCCACCTGGCTCAGCCTGATGACGGAACCTGTGTATATCCGGGTGTTGCTGGACCTGGTGGGTATTGGCATCTGCGGTGGCCTGTTCATTGTGCCGCTGTATGCGTTTATCCAGTATGAAACCCCGGATCACAAGCGGGCCCGCATTATTGCTGCCCTGAATGTGATCAATTCCCTGTTCATGGTGGCCAGTGCCATTGCCGGTATCCTGGTGCTCGGGGTCTTTGACCTGGGAATCCCGACCTTTTTCCTGATTTTATCCCTGGTGAATGCGCTGGTGTGGGTAAGTGTGCTGGGGCTCCGGCGCCGTGCCGCCCAATCTGTGGATAATTAATGGGAAAAGCTACGGATAACCGTTGGATCGTTTTTTATAAATGCAATAATAACACTAAGTTATAGTCGTAAAGCCGGGTCTGAAAAGCCTTTGTAAATGTGGATAACTTTCTTGAAAACTTTTCTGAACTGCCGGCTACAAGCTTCTGAAAAACCGATAGTTTCGGTTTTTACCTAGATTAAAACCGGTCGCCGAACCCGGGTTGTACCCGGTTCCCCCACCTGGCGGCTTTCGGATACCCGAAGTTCTGGTTAAAATTTGCACATTCTGACTGTAATTTCCCGGGCGAGGCGTTATACTCGCCGCCCTGTTTTTTTCCCCGATTTCCGAGGTGTAGTGTGGAGTTTCCGACCCGTTTCGATGTCATTGTCATTGGTGGTGGCCATGCCGGCACTGAAGCTGCGTTGGCGGCTGCGCGCATGGGCTCGCAAACCCTGCTGCTGACCCACAACATTGAGACCCTGGGGCAGATGTCCTGCAACCCGGCCATCGGTGGCATCGGCAAGAGCCACCTGGTGAAGGAAATCGACGCCCTCGGCGGTGCCATGGCCCGGGCGACAGACCAGGCCGGTATCCAGTTCCGGGTACTCAACAGCCGCAAGGGCCCGGCCGTACGCGCCACCCGCGCCCAGGCTGACCGGATTCTGTACAAGGCAGCCATTCGCCACATGCTGGAAAACCAGCCCAACCTGACCCTGTTCCAGCAGGCCGCGGACGACCTGGTTGTGGAAAACGACCAGGTAGTAGGCGTGGTCACCCAGACCGGCATCCGCTTCAACGCCAAGACCGTTGTGCTGACCACCGGAACCTTCCTCGGCGGAGTTATCCACATCGGTATGCAGAACCACGCGGGTGGCCGTGCCGGTGATGCGCCGGCCAATGCCCTGGCCAGGCGCCTGCGGGAACTGCCGTTCAACGTCGGCCGCCTGAAAACCGGTACACCGCCGCGTATCGACGCCCGCACCGTGGATTTCTCCGCGATGCAGCAGCAGTGGGGTGACGACCCGACCCCGGTGATGTCGTTTATCGGCAGCCGTGACGAGCATCCGGAGCAGATCTGCTGCTACGTGACCCGCACCACCGAAGAAACCCACGACATCATCCGCAGCGGTTTTGACCGCTCGCCCATGTTCGCCGGTAACATCGAAGGCGTGGGCCCGCGCTATTGCCCGTCCATCGAGGACAAGGTCAACCGCTTTGCCGATAAAGACTCGCACCAGATTTTTGTGGAGCCGGAAGGCCTGACCACCAACGAGTTGTACCCGAACGGCATTTCCACCAGCCTGCCGTTTGATATCCAGCTCAAGGCCGTGCGTTCCATTCCCGGTTTCGAGAATGCCCACATCCTGCGCCCGGGCTACGCCATCGAGTATGACTACCTGAACCCGCAGGACCTGCGCCATACCCTGGAAACCAAGTTTATCCAGGGCCTGTATTTTGCCGGCCAGATCAACGGCACCACCGGTTATGAAGAAGCCGGCGCCCAGGGCTTGCTGGCGGGTATCAACGCTTCGCTGCGGGCTCAGGACAAAGACGAGTGGTACCCGCGCCGGGACGAAGCCTATCTGGGCGTGCTGGTGGACGACCTGATCACTATGGGCACCCAGGAGCCGTACCGCATGTTCACCAGCCGCGCCGAATACCGGCTGATCCTGCGGGAAGACAACGCCGACCTGCGCCTGACCGAAACCGGCCGCAAGCTGGGCCTGGTGGATGACGAGCGCTGGCAGAAATTCAGCGACAAGTGCGAAGGCATAACCAAAGAGCGCAGCCGCCTGGAAAGCACCCGCATCCACCCGAACACCGAAGCGGGCGAGCGTGCCAACGGCTACCTGAAACAGCCGATGACCCGGGACCAGTCCCTGGCTGAGCTGCTGCGCCGGCCGGAAATTGTCTACGACCACATCGCCGAGATCAGTGCCGAGCGGGCTGAAGACCCCAATGTAGCCGATCAGGTGGAAATCGAGATCAAATACGAAGGCTACATCTCCCGTCAGGCGGACGAGATCGAGCGCCTGCGCAAGAACGAGAACACCGCGCTGCCGCTGGATCTGGATTACGACGTGATCGGTGGCCTGTCCAACGAGATCAAACAGAAGCTCAAGGATGTGCGCCCGGAAACCGTGGCCCAGGCCTCCCGCATCCAGGGAGTGACCCCGGCGGCAGTCAGCCAGATCCTGGTACACCTGAAAAAGCGTGACCTGTTGAAAAAGCAGAGCGCCTGAGATGAGTTATCCACAGCTATGGCAAAGCCAGCTGCAGGATGGCCTGGCGCAAATGGGTGTTGCCCTCAGTGACAGCCAGCAGGCTCAGTTGCTGGCGTTCCTGGCCCTGCTGAACAAGTGGAACAAGGCCTACAACCTGACCGCGGTCAGGGATGAACAGGTCATGGTGTCGCGCCAGTTGCTCGACAGCCTCAGCATCATGCCCTGGGTAACCACCGACCACCTGCTGGACGTAGGCGCCGGCGGCGGCCTGCCCGGCATTCCCCTGGCCATCGTATTTCCGGACAAGTGCTTTACCCTGCTCGACAGCAATGGCAAGAAAACCCGGTTCCTCAACCAGTGTGTGCTGGAACTGGGCCTGGCCAACGTTGACGTCATCCACGGCCGGGCCGAAGATTGCCAGCCGGAACAACCTTTCAGCCAGATCAGCAGCCGCGCCTTTACCGCGCTGGAGAACCTGGTTAGCTGGTGTGGCAGCTTGCTGGCGAATGACGGCCAGTTCCTTGCCATGAAAGGTCTGTATCCGGATGATGAAGTGGCTGCCCTTCCGGAAGGCTGGCAGGTAGAATCCAGCCATTCCCTGAAGGTACCCGGAGCAGACGGCGAACGGCATTTGCTGATCGTCACCCGGGCCGACCAATCCCGGTAACCCGAAACAGCAGGAGGCAAGGCATGGCGCGCGTGATTGCAGTGACCAATCAGAAAGGCGGTGTGGGCAAAACCACCACCTGCGTGAACCTTGCTGCCTCACTGGCTGCTACCAGGCGCCGGGTGCTTTTGGTAGACATGGACCCCCAGGGCAACGCCACCATGGGTAGCGGTGTGGATAAAAACGCCCTGGAACTGTCGGGTTACGATGTGCTGACCAAGCGTGCCAGCCCGGCAGAAGTCATCGTGAAAACCGACGCCTCGGGCTTTGACCTGCTGCCGGCCAATGGCGACCTGACGGCCGCCGAAGTGGAACTGATGAACGAAATCGGCCGGGAGCACCGGCTGCGGCTGGCGCTGAACAGCGTCCGGGAAAATTACGACTACATCCTGATCGACTGCCCGCCGTCGCTGAACCTGCTGACCGTAAACTCCCTGTCGGCGGCGGACTCCGTACTGATTCCGATGCAGTGTGAATACTACGCGCTGGAAGGCCTGGCGGCACTCATGAACACGGTCGAACAGATCAAGGAAACGGTCAATCCGAACCTGGAGATCGAAGGCATCCTGCGTACCATGTACGACCCCCGCAACAGCCTGACCCTGGATGTTTCCGGCCAGCTCAGTGAATACTTCGGCGAGAAGGTGTACCGGGCGGTGATTCCCCGCAACGTGCGCCTGGCCGAAGCCCCCAGCTACGGTATGCCGGCACTTGCCTACGACAAGACCTCGAAGGGTGCGGTGGCCTACCTGGCCCTGGCGGGCGAGATGGTGCGCCGGCACGGTTCAAAAAAGACATCCGCCGCCGTTGCGGTGTAACATAGTTTGCCGTCGGGCAACCATGCACCAACTTTTTCAACAGGAAGAATGACAAACACCATGGCGGCGAAGAAACGAGGCTTGGGCGAACGGGGTTTGGGAGCGCTGTTACAGGGTTCGAAGGTTAACCTGAACCAGCAAGTGGCCGAACACGACGGCGAACTGCGGGAGATTCCCGTAGACCTCATCCAGCGTGGTCGTTACCAGCCGCGCCGGGATATGGACCCCGCCGCCCTGCAGGAACTGGCAGATTCCATTCGCCAGCAGGGTGTGATGCAACCGGTGGTGGTGCGCCCGGTTTCCGAAGGCCGCTATGAACTGATTGCCGGTGAACGCCGCTGGCGCGCGACCCAGATTGCCGAGCTCGACAGCATTCCCGCCATCATTCGTGATGTGCCGGATGAAGCCGCCATCGCCATGGCGCTGATCGAGAACATCCAGCGCGAAAACCTGAACCCGATCGAAGAAGCCTTTGCCCTCCAGCGCCTGCAGGAAGAGTTTGGCCTGACCCAGGCCCAGGTGGCAGAGGCTGTGGGTAAATCCCGCACCACCATTACCAACCTGTTGCGGCTGATCGGCCTGACCGAAGATGTGCGCACCATGCTCGAGCATGGTGACCTGGAAATGGGCCATGGCCGCGCGATGCTGACCTTACCCCCTGAACAGCAGATGCAGGTGGCCCGCCAGGTGGTGGCCAAGTCGCTTTCCGTGCGCCAGACCGAAGCCCTGGTGCGCCGCATCCAGCAGGAAAAGCCCGCAACGGAAGATGCCGGCAGTAAGGCGCTGGACCCGAACATCCGGGCCCTGCAGGATGACCTTTCCGACCGGCTCGGTGCCCGGGTGTCCATTGCCCACGGCAAGCGGGGCAAGGGTAAAGTGGTGATCGAATACAGTTCGCTGGATGAGCTGGACGGTATTCTGGGCCATATCCGCTGAGCGCCCGGAAATTCCTGAAAATCATCCTAAAGTATCCATTCAGGCCAGAAACACCACATCTGGGTGCAGCCGAAGCCTGATAACACAACCTGTGTAAAAGCAGGCCTTTTCATCTTGAAATCTGGTTAAATTTTCGCCATTTTTTCCGTCGGGTTATGTTGAACAGCTACCGGTTAACACATATAATTCCGCGCGCTTGGAATGACAGCTGGTGATATGAGCCGTTCAATGAAAGCCATCACGTACGTGCCGCTGAAACAGTGGCTGACCATAGAGATGGCCGCTCTCACCGTTCTGAGCCTTTTGTGGTTGCTGGAAAGTCGTTTGGCCGGTTATTCCGCGTTTATCGGCGGTCTTATTTTTGTCATACCAAACGCTTACTTTGCTCACCGGACGTACCGGTACCAGGGCGCAAGGCAGATGCACCTGGCAGTCAGCAACATTTTCAGGGCAGAGAGCATCAAACTCGCCCTTACCGCAGTGTTTTTTGCGGCCGTTTTCACTTTAATGGAGCCAGTACACGTACCGGCTCTGTTATTCACTTTTGCTGTGATGGTTGTGTTGGGTACGGCATTGCGCTGGCTCATCCGGCCGCGACCACAGCGATGACTGGACGAGAGCAGTATGGCAGCTGATACCCCAGTAGAGTATATAAAACACCACCTCACCAACCTTACCTATGGCAAGCTTCCGGAAGGCTATGAGCGCGCAGACGGCAGTGTTGTGCAGGAGGCCACCTGGACCTTCGCACGCACCGGCCAGGAAGCCGCAGACATGGGCTTCATGGCGCTCCACGTCGATACCCTCGGCTGGTCTATCGCCATGGGTATCCTGTTCCTGGGTCTGTTCCGCTTTGTGGCCAGCCGGGTCACCGACGGCGCACCGAGCGGACTGCAGAACCTGGTCGAAATGACCTTTGAATTCGTTCAGGGTATCGTGCGCGATGTTTTCCACGGCAAGAACCCGTTGATTGCCCCGCTGGCACTGACGATTTTTGTCTGGATCCTGCTGATGAACATCCTGAAGCTGATCCCGATCGACTATATTCCGTCTATCGCCCATGCGATGGGTCTTGAGTACTTCAAGATTGTGCCGACCACCGATCCCAATGGTACGTTCGGTATCTCCATCGGTGTGTTCCTGCTGATCCTGTTCTACAGTTTCAAGGTGAAAGGCGTAGGTGGCTTTACCAAAGAACTGGCCTTTAACCCGTTCAATCACTGGATCATGGTTCCGTTCAACCTGTTGCTGGAAATCCTGGCGCTGATCATCAAGCCGATCAGCCTGGCACTGCGTCTGTTCGGTAACATGTACGCCGGCGAAGTTGTCTTTATCCTGATTGCGTTGTTGCCGCTGTGGGTCCAGTGGACACTGAACGTTCCCTGGGCGATCTTCCACATCCTGGTGATCCCGCTTCAGGCCTTTATTTTTACTGTGCTTACTGTGGTTTACCTCAGCGCAGCACACGAAGATCACTGATAAACCCTTAAATACACAAACCCTTAACTATCTGAAAAACTGAGGAGTCTTCAATGGAAATGGTATTTATCGCAGCTGCGTTGATCATCGGTCTGGGTGCCCTGGGCGCTGGTATCGGTTTTGGTCTGCTGGGCGGCAAACTGCTCGAGTCCACTGCGCGTCAGCCGGAAATGGCTAACCAGCTGCAAACCAAGGCATTCATCATGGCTGGTCTGCTTGACGCGGTTCCCATGATCGGTGTTGGTATCGCGATGTACCTGATCTTCGTTGTTGCTGGTTAATCAGCCGAGAATTGAGGGTGGCAGTGCCCGGCACTGCCACCGCATTCCGGACACCAGGACGCAACGAATAGCAAGAGGTATATTGCCGTGAATATAAACCTTACGTTGATAGGGCAATCGATTGCCTTCGCTATTTTCGTCTGGTTCTGCGTCAAGTATGTATGGCCGCCGATTACGGCTGCCATGGAAGCGCGCCAGAAGAAAATTGCAGACGGCCTCTCTGCCGCAGATCGGGCTTCCCTCGATCTGGAACTTGCGCAGGAAAAAGCCGCTAAAGAACTGCAGAAGGCGAAAGAAGAAGCTGCAGCCCTTATTGACCAGGCCAACAAGCGTGCCGCCCAGATCGTCGAAGCCTCCAAGGACGACGCTCGCAAAGAAGGCGACAAGCTTATTGAGCAGGCAAGGGCGGAAATTCAACAGGAGCGTGTTCAGGCTCGCGACGCACTGCGTGCAGAAGTGGCCACTCTGGCCATTGCCGGTGCCGAGAAGATTCTGGAAACCTCTGTAGACGCCAAAGCTCACAGCGAGATGCTGGACAAGCTGGCCGCAGAACTCTAAAAGAGGGTCATCATGGCAGAACTTACAACGTTAGCCCGACCCTACGCGAAAGCCGTTTTTAAAGCCGCGCAGGACCAGAATGCCGTTGATCAGTGGGATCAGGCCCTGGCTTTCGCAGCTATGGTTGCGGCTGACCAAGAGGTAAAGAACATCCTGGCCAACCCCGGCCTGTCTGAGCAACGCAAGGCGGAACTCTTCGCTGACTGTTTTGAAGAGCCGCTGCCTGAAGCACTCAGAAACTTCCTGTTGATTCTTGCTGAAAACAAGCGTCTGGCCCTGTTGCCGGAGATTTCTGCTTTGTTCCGTTTGTACCGTGCAGACCTCGAGAAGTCTGTGCACCTGACAATCGATACCGCATTCGAATTGTCTGCAGACGAACAGCAGAAACTGATCGACGCATTGTCCAAAAAGCTGGAGCGCAAGGTTGAGCTTGAAACCGCAGTTGATCAGAATCTGATCGGCGGCGTGGTAGTACGTACAGGCGACCTGGTTATCGACGCTTCAGTTCGTGGCAAGCTGGCCAGAATGGCCAAGGCTCTGGGCTCCTGATTTCAGCACAAGGTTTGAGGACAAAGGCATGCAGCAACTGAATCCATCCGAGATCAGTGACATCATCAAGAAGAGAATCGAGAACCTCGATATCTCTTCCGAAGCTAAGAACGAAGGTACGATCCTGTCTGTTTCTGACGGTATCGTACTGATCCACGGTCTGGCCGACGTTATGTACGGCGAGATGATTGAATTTGCCAACGGCACATACGGCATGGCGCTGAACCTGGAGCGTGATTCTGTTGGTGCGGTTGTTCTGGGTGACTACGAAGGTCTGGCGGAAGGCCAGAAGGTACGTTGTACCGGTCGTATCCTGGAAGTACCGGTTGGTAACGAACTGCTGGGCCGTGTTGTAGACGGTCTGGGTAACCCGATCGACGGCAAGGGCGAGCTGGGCAACAGCCTGACGTCCCCGGTCGAGAAGGTTGCACCGGGCGTTATCGCTCGTCAGTCCGTTGATGAGCCGGTTCAGACTGGTCTGAAAGCCATCGACACCATGGTTCCCATCGGTCGTGGCCAGCGTGAGCTGATCATCGGTGACCGTCAGATCGGTAAGACTGCGGTTGCGATCGACGCGATCATCAACCAGAAGCACACCGGCATCAAGTGTATCTACGTTGCCGTTGGCCAGAAGCAGTCTTCCATTGCCGCCGTAGTGCGCAAGCTGGAAGAGCACGGCGCCATGGACCACACCATCGTGGTTGCTGCCGGTGCCGCGGATCCTGCAGCCATGCAGTTCCTGGCTCCGTACTCCGGTACCTCCATGGGTGAGTTCTTCCGCGACCGCGGTGAAGACGCACTGATCGTATACGATGACCTGTCCAAGCAGGCCGTTGCCTACCGTCAGATCTCCCTGCTGCTGCGTCGTCCGCCAGGACGTGAAGCATACCCGGGTGATGTTTTCTATCTGCACTCCCGTCTGCTGGAGCGCGCTTCCCGCGTAAACGCTGACTACGTTGAGCAGTTCACCAACGGTGAAGTGAAAGGCAAGACCGGTTCCCTGACCGCGCTGCCGATCATCGAAACCCAGGCTGGTGACGTTTCTGCATTCGTACCGACCAACGTAATCTCCATTACCGATGGTCAGATCTTCCTGGAAACCAACCTGTTCAACTCCGGTATCCGTCCGGCCATGAACGCCGGTATCTCCGTATCCCGGGTAGGTGGTGCAGCCCAGACCAAGATCATGAAGAAGCTCGGCGGTAACATCCGTCTGGCCCTTGCCCAGTACCGGGAACTGGCGGCATTCGCCCAGTTCGCTTCCGACCTTGACGAAGCAACCCGTAAGCAGCTGGAGCACGGTCAGCGCGTAACCGAGCTGATGAAGCAGAACCAGTACAGCCCGATGACCGTTGCGGAAATGGGCACTTCACTGTTCGCAGCCAACGAAGGCTTCCTGGACGATGTTGAAGTAAACAAGGTTGTGAAGTTCGAAGCACAGCTGCTGGACTGGATGCGTTCCGAGCAGAAAGAGCTTCTGGACAAGATCGGCCCTGAAGGTAACTTCAATGACGACATTGCTGCCGGCCTGAAAGCTGCTCTGGAGAAATTCAAGACCACTCAGAGCTGGTAAATCCACCGGGCCCGCCATTGTGCGGGCTTGCTGGTCCCTTTGAGTGTCTAACTTGAAAAGGCAGTGACTTATGGCCGTCGGAAAAGAAATACGTAACCAGATCGGAAGCATCAAGAGCACGCAGAAGATCACTTCCGCCATGGAAATGGTGGCGGCGAGTAAGATGCGCAAGGCTCAGGATCGGATGCAGGCAACTCGCCCGTATGCCGAAAAGATGCGTCAGGTAATCGGACACATTGCTAAGTCCAACAAGGATTACCGTCATCCGTTCATGCAGGAGCGTGAGGTCAAGCGGGTAGGCTATATTGTAGTTTCCTCTGACCGCGGCCTGTGTGGTGGCCTGAACACCAATGCGTTCAAGCTGCTCGTGCGCGAAATGCGTGAATGGAAAGAGAAAGGTATTGAGACTGATATCTGTGCCATTGGCCAGAAAGGCGCATCCTTTTTCCGCAGCTATGGCGGAAACGTGGTTGCAGCCCTGACCCACATGGGCGACAGCCCGAGTGCGGAAAAGCTGATTGGCAGTGTCAAGGTGATGCTGGATTCGTTCGAGGCAGGCAAGATCGACCGTCTGTTCCTGATCAGTAACGAGTTCGTCAACACCATGACCCAGAGCCCGAAGTCAGAGCAGTTGTTGCCTCTGCCGGAAGGTTCCGATGAAGACATCGGTCGCCAGTGGGATTATATCTACGAGCCGGACTCACGTCCGATTCTTGACGGGTTGATGCCACGTTATATCGAATCCCAGGTGTATCAGGGTGTGGTAGAGAATCTGGCCTGTGAACAGGCCGCCCGGATGATCGCTATGAAGAGCGCCACCGACAACGCTGGCAGCATCATTGACGAGCTTCAGCTGGCCTATAACAAGGCCCGTCAGGCAGCGATCACACAAGAGATTTCGGAGATTGTGAGCGGCGCCGCATCTGTTTGATAGCGCTCACAAACCTACTGGTTTTATTGACTACTAGATAACGAGGAACCGAGCATGAGTAGCGGACACATCGTTCAGATCATTGGCGCGGTTATCGACGTGGAATTTCCACGTGACTCCGTGCCAAGCGTTTACGACGCACTGCTGCTTGAAGGTGGCGAAACAACTCTGGAAGTCCAGCAGCAGCTGGGCGACGGCATTGTTCGTACCATCGCCATGGGCAGCACCGAGGGCCTGAAGCGTGGCCTGAAAGCAGAAAACACCGGCAAGCCGATCTCTGTACCGGTTGGTACCAAGACTCTGGGCCGGATCATGGACGTTCTGGGTCGTCCCATCGACGAGCAGGGCGAAATCGGTGAAGAAGAGCGTTGGGGTATTCACCGCAAAGCTCCGGGCTACGCCGACCAGTCAGCGTCTGCCGACCTGCTGGAAACCGGTATCAAGGTTATCGACCTGATCTGCCCGTTCGCCAAGGGTGGTAAGGTTGGCCTGTTCGGTGGTGCCGGTGTAGGCAAAACCGTAAACATGATGGAACTGATCAACAACATCGCGAAAGAGCACTCCGGTCTCTCCGTATTCGCCGGTGTTGGTGAGCGTACCCGTGAGGGTAACGACTTCTACTACGAAATGAAGGAGTCTAACGTTCTCGATAAGGTTGCCATGGTTTACGGCCAGATGAACGAGCCCCCTGGAAACCGTCTGCGTGTGGCCCTGACCGGTCTCACCATGGCCGAGAAGTTCCGTGACGAAGGCCGTGACGTACTGTTGTTCGTTGACAACATCTACCGTTACACCCTGGCCGGTACCGAAGTATCCGCACTGCTGGGCCGTATGCCTTCAGCGGTAGGTTACCAGCCGACCCTGGCCCAGGAAATGGGTGAGCTGCAGGAGCGTATCACCTCCACCAAGAACGGCTCTATCACCTCTATCCAGGCGGTATACGTACCGGCGGATGACTTGACTGACCCGTCTCCGGCCACCACCTTCTCGCACCTTGACGCGACCGTGGTACTGAGCCGTGACATCGCTTCCAAGGGTATTTACCCGGCGATCGACCCGCTCGACTCCACCTCCCGTCAGCTGGATCCGCTGGTGATCGGTGAGCAGCACTACAACGTTGCCCGTGGCGTTCAGAACGTTCTGCAGCGTTACAAGGAACTGAAAGACATCATCGCGATCCTGGGTATGGACGAGCTGTCAGAAGACGACAAGCTGATCGTTTCCCGTGCCCGTAAGATTGAGCGTTTCCTGTCTCAGCCTTTCCACGTTGCTGAAGTATTCACCGGTTCCCCCGGTAAGTACGTGTCTCTGAAGGAAACTATCGCCAGCTTCGAAGGTATCCTGAACGGTGACTACGACGACATGCCGGAGCAGGCCTTCTACATGTGCGGTGGTATCGAAGAGGCAATCGAGAAGGCTAAGGCAATGAAAGAGAAAGAAGGCAAGTAAACCTCCTTCTTCCCTTTCTGACCCAAGAGGCGTAAGAAATGGCTATGACCGTACATTGTGACGTCGTAAGTGCCGAGGAAAAAATTTACTCCGGTCTGGTGGAGATGCTGATCGCCACCGGTACCGAGGGTGAGCTTGGTATCCAGTTTGGCCATGCTCCGCTGCTGTCTGCGCTCAAGCCGGGCGCAGTGCGGATCATCAAGCAGGGTGGCACCGAGGAGATTCTGTACGTTTCAGGTGGCTACCTGGAAGTGCAGCCTAACCTGGTTACCCTGATGGCTGATTCTGCGGTTCGTGCAAAGGATGTAGACGAAGCCGCAGCACTGGAAGCCCAGAAGGAAGCCGAGAAGGCACTGGCGAATAAGACAGGCGAGTTTGAGTACTCCCGGGCCGCCGCCGAGCTGGCAGAAGCCGCCGCTCAGCTGCGTACCATCCAGAAACTGCGCAAGAACCTGCGTTAAGCAGGCTTGCGTCAGTGCCCGGACTGGCCTGACAGTGAACCGCATCCTCAGGTGGAGGGCTCTGTGTTTCCTACCGGAAACAGAGGGGTTTCCGCCGGGACGCGGTTTTTTATTTTCTACCGGATAAAGAGTTTGGAGCTGTACGCCCCATGAACCCGCTACACGTTGTGATCCTGGCCGCCGGTCAGGGTTCAAGGATGAAATCCGCCCTGCCGAAGGTATTGCACCCGGTAGCCGGCAAGCCCATGTTGCACCATGTGGTCGACACCGCAAAGCAACTGGGCGCGGAGAAAATTCACACGGTGATCGGCCATGGCGCGGACCAGGTACGGGCGTCGCTGCATGACGACTCGGTGAACTGGGTGCTCCAGACCGAACAACTGGGTACCGGCCATGCCGTGGCCCAGGCCCTGCCGGACCTGCCGGATAACGCCCGGGTACTGATACTCTATGGCGATGTTCCGCTGACCCGAAAAGATACCCTGGAATCCATGGTCAGTGACCTGGACGACCGCAACCTGGCCCTGCTGACCGTGGATATGGACAACCCCCACGGTTATGGCCGGATTGTCCGTAACGACCAGGGGCAGGTTCAGGCGATTGTAGAGCAGAAAGATGCCACCGCCGAGCAGCAGGATATCAACGAAGTAAACACCGGCATCCTGGCGGTATCGGCCAGCCACCTGAAAAGCTGGTTGCCGACGTTATCCAACAGTAATGCCCAGGGTGAATACTACCTGACCGATATCATTGCCATGGCTGTGGATAACGGCCTGTCGGTCACGGTTTCCCAGCCCCTGAACCCGTTTGAAGTTCAGGGTGTGAATAACCGCCTGCAGCTGGCCGAGCTGGAACGCTGGTACCAGCGCCAGCAGGCCGAGCGCCTGATGACCGAAGGTGCCACCCTGGCCGATCCTGCCCGCATTGATGTTCGCGGCGAGCTGACCATCGGTAACGACCTGTGGATTGACGTTAACGCCGTGTTCGAAGGAAAGGTAAGCCTCGGCAACAACGTGGTAATCGGCCCCAACTGCGTGATCAAGGACGCGACCATTGCCGACGGTGCCGAGATCAAGGCCAACAGTGTCATCGAAGGTGCGGTGGTGGGCGCCAACGCCCAGATTGGCCCGTTTGCCCGCCTGCGCCCGGGCACCGAACTGGCCGCCAACACCAAGGTTGGCAACTTTGTGGAAACCAAGAAAGCCGTGGTAGGTGAGGGCAGCAAGATCAACCACCTGAGCTACGTGGGCGACGCCTCACTGGGCCGTAATGTGAATGTTGGTGCAGGCACCATCACCTGTAACTATGATGGCGTGAACAAGCACAAGACTGTGTTGGGCGATGGCGTATTTGTGGGTTCCAACACCTCGCTGGTGGCCCCGGTGTCTGTTGCGGACCAGGCGACCATCGGTGCCGGTTCCACCATCACCCGGGACATCAGTGAAGGCGAGCTGGCCGTGGCCCGCGGCAAGCAGCGAAACATCTCCGGCTGGGAACGGCTGAAAAAAGCGTAACCAACGATTAACGAACAGGTGATAACAGCATGTGTGGGATTGTAGGAGCGGTATCTGAACGGGATGTCCAGGGTATTTTGCTGGAGGGCCTGCGCCGCCTTGAATACCGGGGTTACGACTCCGCCGGTATGGCCGTAATCAGCAGCGCCGACCAGGTACAGCGGGCCCGGGAAGTGGGCAAGGTAGCTGCCCTGGCAGACGCTATCGCCGCGAACCCGGTTGCAGGCCACGTGGGCATTGCCCACACCCGCTGGGCGACCCATGGCGAGCCGTCCAAGCTCAACGCCCATCCCCACATGTCTGGTGACCGCCTGGCCATCGTTCATAATGGCATAATCGAAAACTACCAGGAACTGCGGGACGAACTGAAAGCCGAGGGCTTCGAGTTCACGTCCCAGACCGACACCGAGGTAGTGGCGCACCTGATCGCTAAAAACTACCGGGCCGGTGGCGGCCTGTACCAGGCCGTGAAAACTGCCCTGGATTGCCTGCGCGGCGCCTATGCCCTGGCCGTTGTCCACGCTGATGAGCCGGATCACATGGTAGTGTGCCGTCAGGGAAGCCCGCTGGTAATTGGTGTGGGAATCGGTGAAAACTTCATCGCTTCCGATCAGCTGGCCCTGCTGCCGGTGACCGACCGTTTCATGTTCCTGGAAGAAGGCGATATTGCCGACATCCGCAAAGGCAGCATCGAGATCCATGATCGCGAAGGCATGGCCGTAGAGCGCGCCATTACCCGTTTCGAGCACGGTGCCGATTCCGCCGACAAGGGCGAATACCGCCACTACATGCTCAAGGAAATCTACGAGCAGCCGAAAGTGATCAAGGCCACCATGGAAGGCCGCATCACCGACAGCCGTGTGCTGGAACAGGCCCTGGGCACCGACGCCGCCAACCTGCTGGAAAACGTGCGCCATGTGCAGATCATCGCCTGTGGTACTTCCTACCACGCCGGCATGGTGGCCCGTTACTGGATTGAAGACCTGGCCGGCATCCCTTGCTCCGTGGAAGTTGCGTCCGAATTCCGCTACCGCAAGCACGTGATCCAGCCGGATACCCTGTTCCTGTGCATCTCCCAGTCCGGCGAAACCGCCGATACCCTGGCCGCCCTGCGCCAGGCCAAGAAAGCCGGTTTCCGGGCGGCCCTGGCCATCTGCAACGTACCGGGCAGCTCCCTGGTGCGGGAATCCGACCTGGTGATCATGACCCAGGCCGGCCCCGAGATTGGCGTAGCCTCCACCAAGGCGTTCACCACCCAGCTTACCGCACTGCTGATCTTCACCCTGGCCCTGGCCCGTCACAACGGCCTGAGCGAAGAGAAGGAAGCGGAGATCGTGGGCGCTATCCACCAGCTGCCGAAGCAGGTCAGCGATGTGCTGGCACTGGATGCAGACATCGAAGAAATGTCCAAGGCCTTTATGGACAAGCACCACAGCCTGTTCCTGGGCCGTGGTTCCCAGTTCCCGGTGGCCATGGAAGGGGCGCTCAAGCTTAAAGAGATCTCCTACATCCATGCCGAAGCCTATCCGGCCGGTGAGCTCAAGCACGGCCCGCTGGCGCTGGTGGACAGCGAGATGCCGGTGGTCACCGTGGCGCCGAACAACGACCTGGTTGAGAAGCTGAAGTCCAACCTGGAAGAAGTCCGGGCCCGGGGTGGTGAGCTGTTTGTGTTTGCCGACAAGGCTGCACAGGTGAAAGCGGAAGAGGGCATCCATGTGATGCAGATTCCGTCGGTACACGAGATTACCGCGCCGATTGTCTACACCGTGCCATTGCAGTTGCTGTCTTACCACGTTGCCGTTATCAAGGGCACTGACGTAGACCAGCCCCGTAACCTGGCCAAGAGTGTGACGGTGGAATAAGCACGGTCACCCGTGCCAAAAGCCTTGTGGGGTCATAATAAAGTTGGTAACACCATAAAAGAGTTGGTAACTTTATAATAAAGTTGGTAACTAGCGGCCTATGTGGCAAAGTTAGGCTATTCTCCTCGGGAGTGATAGGGAATGGCCAACTACAAACTCGACAAGAAAACCCAGAAGTGGATCAAAGAAGAACGTGGTAAAGGCAGCGGTAAGGATTACCATCCATGGCTGACCGTCAGAGATCTATCTTCCAGGGGGCGCTCGCATCGAGTGATGGGCCACCTGACAGGACGAACTCATCATTTCTTCTCAGATACAGAGTTAGCCGCGTTCCTGCTACTTGAATGGAACCCGGATGTCACCGACATCCGTGAACAATTTCCTCTCCGAATAGAAGACACCCTCTCAGTGGCTGAGCAAGCCAATATTCGCCACCCCGAAGCAGGCGGATACCATCAGATCATGTCCAGCGATTTTGTGGTTGACCTTTCCACGCCTTCCGGGCCAAAGAGATTCGCCGTTCAGGTGAAAACCTCGCCCGACCTCATGGATTCGCGCACAGTCGAAAAACTGGAAATTGAGCGCCGGTATTGGAAACGTAAAGGCATCCCCTGGTATCTGATAACCGAGAAGCAGATGCCTCCTATCGTAATGGCAAATCTGGATCTGCTTTACTCGGCCCGGGTCCAAAGTGAGAGCCTGGAGATCCTATTCCAGAGTTTGCCAATCTATGTCGAGGTGTTGGCAAACAATCCTAATGCCAGGCTATCCGATGTCGGCATGATGGTTGACCATTCCTATTCACTGGAGCCAGGCACATCGCTCGCAAGATTACGGGCGCTGGCAGCTTTAAGGGCATTGACGTTTGATATATCCATTCCCTGGATCAAGCTGGTATCACAAGACTTACAGGTGGTTGAGGACATCGCGCTGCTGAGGGCAAGTTATGCTGCGAATCAATGACGTCTTCCAGCTGGAGCAGGAACGGCATCGCATATTGGCACTGGCGGACCAACATGTGCTCTGGATAAATATTGACTCAGATAAAGCATGGCCGGAGTTGGTAAGAACCGCTGAGATCGAACAATGGATACTTGATGAATCACTGCGCCGGGTAGAAGATCCCTATCAGGAGCTTGCCGCACTGATCGTCGAACAAGGCAGTAAAGCCCAGGTGATTCGGGATCAGCGATATGAATTAATAGCTCATCTGCTTGCTGATGAAGAAATTTATTACCGTAGTGGCAGGGGCCGGTTAGTTCAGTCGCGTAGCGATGAAACTGGCACACCCAGGAAATCGCTTTATAAAAACCTTCGGCAGTACTGGCAGCGCGGTGCAATGCCCAACGCTCTGTTGCCGGATTACCGAAAATCCGGGGGAAAAGGGCAGAAAAAAGTTTCCAAGAAGAAACTGGGTCGACCCCGGAAAACCTCACCGGGTACCGGGATTACCGTTGATGCCTCCATCGAAAAGATGTTCCGTCTGGTACTTGATCGCTACTATGTGAACGACAAAGGCCATTCCCTGCCATACGCCCATAGACGATTCATCGACATGTTCGAGGCCGCCAACCCGAATGTGCAGCCCGAAGATTATCCAACAATTGCTCAAATAAGATATTTCTATCACCGAGAGTATGAGAATGCGGACCGCATTCGCCTTAGAGTAAACAGAATCTCCTACCAAAAAGATATTCGGCCCTTAATAGGGACTGCCACAGCAGGAGTGGTGGGGCCAGGCTCAAGGTATGAAGTTGATGCGACGATTGCCGATGTTTACCTGTTATCGGCCGACCGGCAACGAGTCATCGGTCGTCCTACTCTGTATGTGGTGGTTGATGTTTTTAGCCGCATGGTGACCGGCTTCTACATCGGTTTGGAAAACCCATCCTATGTGACAGCAATGAATGCACTGTCTACGTCGATGTTAGACAAGTCTGAACTCTGTGCCCGTTATGGCGCGGAGATTACTTCAGAGCAGTGGCCAACCGTTGGCGTGCCAGATGCGATTCTCGCGGACCGTGGGGAATTACTGGGGCACCAGATTGAATCCCTGGAAAAAGCATTTGGCGTGCGCATTGAGACCACCCCGCCATACCGGGGAGATGCAAAAGGCATTGTCGAGCGTTATTTCCGAACCCTCCAAGCAGAATTCAAGCCGTTTACGCCCGGTGTGGTAACAGGCACAAAAGTTAGAAAGCAGGGCGGAAAGGACTACAGGCTGGATGCAACGCTAACTCTGGACGATTTCACCCAAATCATGGTCGCCTCGATTCTTCACCGAAATCAATATGCCGTGTTGTCGAAGTACGACCGTGATCCGGATATGCCAAACGATATGGCGTTAACCCCGCTCAATATCTGGAATTGGGGCATAAAGAATCGAACTGGTCGGTTGAAGAACGTATCGGAACAAGCCCTGCGGATTGCTTTGTTGCCGCGTCAAAAAGTCTATCTTTCTGATCTGGGGGTTAGTTGTTTTGGCGCTTACTACACGTCGAAGGAGTTGTTAGCCTCCGGATGGCTCCACCGTAACGGAGAACGCAGAGTCACAGACCTTCAGGCAGCCTACGATCCTGCAGTGGCTGATCATATTTATCTGTTCCCGGAAAAAGACAGTTCGGAATACTGGGTGTGTTCTCTGACCGATCGCTCACGCCAGTTTCGCGGCAAGTCCATGTGGGAGTTATGGACCAGCCAGGAAGAACAGCGAAAAGCCACGAGCGCCGCAAAAGTGGCCGAGACAATCAGTAAACGGGACCTGGAAAATCTGGTCAGCAACACCATCAAAAACGCCGAGCGTTCCCGTCCCACCATCAATAAACAGCAATCCAAAGCCGAAACGGTCAGGGGCATACGAGATAATCGCAAGCAAGAGCGAGATGCTCAAAGGGCCGAACAGACAAAAGCCCGGCAGCCCGACAATAGGAAACCGAAATCTGATGTAACCTACCTACATGGCAAACCCGACGATGGCGCCTATCCGGATTTACTGGATGAGCTGTTTGGAGACGACGAATGACCTTACCTTCCGGCATGGTAACTGCTGTTTACCAGGACACGGGAATACCGTCATACCATGGAAATCCACTGATTGAGGCTTTACCGCCAATTCCAGACCGTAAACAGCTCATAGCCGGGCTCAGTGAGACCACGGAGCTCCGACCGTCCGAAATATATCTGGACGGTCAGAGACGGGTTCATATCATCTCCCAGCTACTGGACGGCTTCTTTCAGCCGCTGGCACGCCATATTGAGCTGGAAGCAAAAATCTCGATCATGCTGCGCCAGGGGTACGTGGGTCGAAACATTGCTACTGGCGACCTCTCGGCCCACTTACAGAACGGCTATGAGCGCATCAAGAGTGGAGACTTGAAGGCATTCCGGTTTGACCATGTTGAGTCGACTGCGAAAAGCTTGGCGTTTATCGGGTGCTCGGGCTCCGGGAAAACCAGCTCTCTGAACCGTATTCTGGCAACGTATCCGCAGATGATTCACCACCCGGAACACAATTTCACACAGATTGTCTTCCTGAAAATCGACTGCCCCCACGATGGTGCTCTCAAGAGCCTATGCCATAACTTTTTCCGGGAAATCGATTCCATTCTAGGAACAGATTATGTCCGGCGCTACGGAGAAAAACGCCACGGCGTAGAAACAATGATTGCGTTGATGTCGCAGCTGGCAAACACCTATGCGATTGGCTTACTGGTCATTGATGAAATTCAGCACTTGAATGTTCGCGCCTCAGGCGGAGCGGAGAAAATGCTGAACTTCTTCGTAACGTTGGTAAACGAGATCTCCGTGCCGGTGGTAATGGTCGGAACACCAAAGGCTCGACCTGTCTTTGAAACCGACCTGAGGTCTGCTCGGCGCGGGGCGGGGTTTGGCTCCATATTATGGGAACCCCTGCGCCAGCCCACAGCTGAAGAAAATGTAGATCGAACCGAATGGGGCGCATTCACAAAAAAGCTCTGGAAGTACCAGTGGCTGACCAAAGCCAGTGACACTATGCCGGATGATTTAAGGGATCTTTGGTTCGACTTGTCTCAGGGCATCATGGATGTCGTCATCAAGTTGTTCGTGTTGTCCCAGATACGGGCGGTTGTAACAGGCACGGAACGAATCACGCCCAATATCATGAAAAAGGTTTATCACGACGAACTGAAGCCGATACACCCGATGATGGAAGCTCTGCGTTCCGGAGACCCGAGCAAGATAGCCCAATACTCAGACCTCACGATCCCTGATGTGGATAAGAAGATTTTGGAGCTCAGTACCCTCCTGGATTCAAGCAAAGACCAGATCCGGAAATCCGTTCAGTACAACGGCAACGATCAGGCAATTCGGCTGCACAACCTGCTGGTTGATTTGGGCCATGAATCAGACCTGTTGGAACCGTTAATTCAACGAGCGTTCGAGGAGTACCCTGACCTACAGCTGAAAGACCTGATGCCCATCATTCTTAACTGGTACCCGTCTTTCGAGCAGGCGCCACCGGTTACGGAAAAGCAAAAAATCAAATCGATCAAAGTGAAAGAATGGCACACCCTTGAGTCAGACGATTTGCGCTTTATGCACTCCCAGGCGGCGAACGAGGACGAAATGCTGGATGCCGCGCGTCAATCGGGTCTGGTTTTTAACAGCGACGAGTGGCTCGGTTTTGGTAACCAGGCTTAGCTGCCATGCTGAACTTCCCGGTTCCGTACCCTGAGGAGCTGATATATAGCACAGTGGCCAGGGCAGGTATTCGGAAAGGAATTGCCAGCCCCAAGGAATTACTGACCGAAATTTATGGCAACCGCAATGTTATTGCAACGCTGGATTTGCCCAATCAATTGTCGAGGATTTCTCGGTGGCTGCCCCCTGATTATAGCGTTGAAGTGATTGCCTACTGCCACACGCTATTCCCCTTGTATGCCCCGTTTATCCCGGAAGAACGCCGAAAACGGTGCCTGGCATGGATGGCTGGAAAATCTCGAGGTGCGGCCCACCTGGCGATGGGTGTCGCTGCATCGCTTGTAAAAGTGCCTGGCCGTGTTCGATATTGTCCCGGGTGCCTCAAAGAGCAACAACGTACCTATGGAGAGTATTTCTGGAAGCGGGAGTGGCAGATAGCCGGAGTGGACTGTTGTGAGAAGCACGGCGAACTCTTACATACGGCCATTACCCGCCCCTTAGTCGATCAGCACCGCTACCATGACGCTTCGCCAGCCACTTGTCCGATATTCCCTCAAAAACCTGCTCGTAACGAATCAAAGATGGTTCTGACTCAGGTTAGGGAGCTATTGGAACAGCGACCGGCCATTTCACCGAGTTATGACCAGTGGTCTTCTCACTACCACCGATTGGCTCAACAGTCTGGTTTTATTCGCGGCCAGGCTCACATTGACCATGCCGCCATTGCCAAGTCTGTTTCAGATCACTGGCCTGCGAGGTTTTTGCGCCGATATGGTTTGGGAATAGATCGGAATTCGGATTACTGCTGGCTACGAGCGATTTTCCGGAAGCACCGGAAATCCTTTAGCTATCTGCAGCACATCGTTGTTCACCAAGCGTTGATCCCTGAGTGCTGGTCTATTACCGATGTTATTGAGGGTGTCAGAGAATTGCCCTTGCCCGTACCTCCAGAATCATTAGAGTCAACCGGAAAGGCACACATTGGGTCTAAAGATGGTTTGACGCCAGATCAGAACGACTGGATTAAAATGCTGGCAGACCGGTCACCGAAAAAGGCCCGTGTGGCGGCCCCGGCACTTTACGCCCGGTTGTATCGGTACGATCGATTGTGGCTGAAGCAGGTCAATCAAGCTCAACCACGAACACAGGTTCTTAAAAGAAAACCGAGAATTGATTGGCGGCAGCGGGACCGGCATTATTTAACCAAACTGCGGGAAATTCTCAGGTTTTTGCGTGCGGCCCCACGCGGCCCCCGGCATTCACAAACGTATTTGCTGAAACAACTGGGTAAGCTCTCCACGCTGGAAAAGACACTCGATCGGTTGCCGCGAACCCGGCGACTGCTGGCACGTTATACCGAAAGCGTTCCCGAATACCAGGTACGGCGGCTGAGAAACGCTTGGTGGGAATTAAAGCAGGAGTTTCAGTACCCACCACGTTGGCGTTTGATCCGTATCGCCGGGCTAAGTGAAACACGGCTTACCGACCAAGCACGGGATTACTTGCATGGCCTCGAAGAGAACGAAGAAGACACCAACGATCAAGGGAATCAAGGACAACAGCCAGGTTAAAGAAATTGGCTCAATGGTTCGTGATCTGCGAACTCCAAACTGGTACATCGAGGTGAAGCTGGATCCGGCCCAAGAAAAGGAAAAGTTTGGCATATCCCAGCTGGGCCTGATACCGAGGCGGCGTGCGTTAAATGTGACAAAGGCCGGAGGCTCCAAAGTTGCCGGTTATGAAAAGGACTTAAAGATAAACAGTACCAGCACCTGGTCGTCTTGCCGGATAGCCGACTGTCCAATAGTAAACATTCGCAGGCAGGGAGACCGGCAGCAATGGTGTTTTAGCTTTGAAGCCGGCGATACACAGTTTTTCCTGCCACAAATAGAAATGGCCCGGGCCCTTTTTTTCCATTCTGCCTACCTGACTCGCCTAGCAATGAACCCGAATGGATTAGACGAGGAATTCGACGTTCAGATGGGTGAGAACCCGAATAGGGCAGAGATCCATATCTTGCCAAGTAGCTCACTGCCTAGGGTAGTGCGAGGTAACCCCAGCCAACGCAGAATGCTGGCGTGGCTTCTGTTGGATAAAAAGGTTCGGAACTCGTTTCAAAGCATCGCCCAATACCAACTGACAGAGGGCGAAGTTAGAAATGGTCGCCGGTACTGGCCGTTCCGTTTCGATCCCCCGCCTTTAGAAAACGTGAAAATGAAGGTGCGAGGTCAATACGCCAAAGAGTCTGAGCTTTTTTTCGTGTATGAAATACACAGTCTTACAAACCTGAGCAGCCAGATCCCGAAAGAGATAGAGTTCTTCGATCCGAAATTCAAGGAGCAAAAAGCAGGGAAAAAAGGCAGTACCACAGAAAGAGGGGGAACGGATGGCCCACCGGAGATTAATGATGACGAGCTGCCAACTACCGGTGCAGATGAGTACGTGCTGGAGGTCCCGGAAGTAGAATTGGAGTTCTCCGAGCCTGCTTACACTACCCGCAAGCCTTCGGATGGCAGACGTAAGTCTGCTGCCAGAAAGGGAAAATCAGAGGGAGGCGTTGTTGATCTGGCTGACGGCACAACGGATGTCAGTACTGATGAGCCAACCGTTCGAGGAGAGCTGCCAGCGGGTGTTTCTGATGGCATTGATGACCAGAGTGAGGATTCACATCTATTCACCCACAAATTTGAAGCATTTATTGCCATGAGCGACCTGTTGGAAATCAAAGGTTGCCGAATCGTGGCTGAAGAAATGATTCCGCTACCGGCGCTGAAAGGTCACTCGAAATATCGACTGCCAGATGGCAACCCAAGATACTTGCTTTACCGTGTGTTCAGATATCAAAACCAGAATTATGCATTGGTGGAGGTTGATACCGTAGGCTCTGAAGCAAGACTCTCGACACTGCTTCTGAAGCAACCATCTGAAAAATACGATTGGCACTCAAAGCTTTCGGCTATGGGCTGGTCGTTGGTGAAGACTTCCTTACGTTGGCCCACCAATAAGAGGCTTGAAAAGGACTTTCCTGCCGGGTTTCGTCGAGTTCCTCATCAACAAAACATCCAATCAAGACTGGGCCGAAAAGACACCGCTACATTGAGCCATTGGATGGGCCGGCTCTATTCTGTACTTGCTGATTTACATACATCCATTTGATCCAGTATGATTGGCGGAGCAAATCGCGGGCGCTCAATGATTACATGGCAGAGATGGCCATGCTTGGCTAAGCTATCGTTTCATTGATTTATGTGTGGCGTGATTGATGGTTTACCGGCAGTAATGATGACCCAGTCAAATTTCTTCAATGATAAAGCGCGCTGCCTAATTGCTGTTATAAATCAGGGAGTAGCGATCAATGGAATGGCGCAAGGATGATTACCTAATAACTGACGATACATCCAAGGTGCAACTGGATGTCGTTCACTGAGGTGGACCCCATCAGTTG
>NZ_DFLY01000011.1:0-39902 GCF_002375525.1 Marinobacter sp. UBA3607
AGACCATATATGGATTCCGTGGCAAAAACCTAGCCCTTATCACTCCGAGCTACGGAAAGCACCACCGGCTGTTTCTCCCCTTCCGCAAACATCTCCCTATTGCCATTACGCATGGCCCACACGCCCCGTACGGTGGCAATGGCAATTCCCTGTTCATCCAGCTCCGGTAAGTGCTTTTCCAGGTAGTCCACGGTCACCTTGTGCGGATGGCCGATGCCGATAGCGGTGCCCTTTTCCTTAGCGGTTTTGATCAGTTCCTTGAATTGCTGATCCACAAACTCCTCAGTCTGTTCGTGGTCCAGGAACACATCCCGGGTCAGGCTCGGGATTTTGTAGGCATCGGCCACGCTGCCAGCGATAGAGTTGGCGATGGTGCGGCTGTCTACGAAGTACACCGGGTACTTGTTGAGTTCTTTCATCACCCAGTCCATGGGTTGAAGCTGCTGGGTCAGCAGGCTGCCCATGTGGTTGTTCACGCCCACCACGTGGGGGATGGACTGCAGGGAGCGCCGCAGGGTGGTGGCCATGGTGCCTTCGTCCATGTCCGGGGTCAGGCCACCGGGGCCAAGCCCGAAGTTGCGGGTGTTGGCCATGGGCGCGTGCAGCATGATCTCTTTCTGTTTCTTGTGGGCCAGCTTGGCCAGCGGCACGGTATGGCGCCGGAAAGGCAGGAACGCCAGCGTCAGCGGTTGTTCCATCCGGGCCAGGCGTTCACCTTCGTGAAGGTTGTGGCCCATGTCATCAATGATGATGGCGATGGTGGGCGGCTGGTGCTCTGCCGGCTGGGCGGCCACAAAAGGGCTCAGCGCCAGTAGCATTACCCGGAGCAGGGTCGTTCTGAGTTTCACTGATCTTTGCCCTGCTGGCCGCTGTCGCCCTTGCGGTTAAGAATGCGCATGCCTTTAAGCAAATTCAGGGCGGAGCGCAGCTGGTAGTCACGGTTGGCGGCAGACTGCTCCGCTTCGGCTTGCTGCTTGCGCTCTTCCTTCGCTTTTTCTTCGTTCTCGCCGGTCAGGTGGCCGGTCAGGTCTGCCTCTGTGAAGAACGGGCGGCTGTCCAGCTCGGTCAGCTCAGCCGGGCGCACCTCGATATCCGGTTTGATACCGGTAGCCTGAATGGAGCGGCCGTCGGGGGTGAAATAGCGAGCTGTGGTCATCTTGATGGCATGGGTTTCATCCAGCGGGATGACTGTTTGCACGCTGCCCTTGCCGAAGGACTGGGTGCCCATGATCACCGCACGCTCGTGGTCCTGCAGGGCGCCGGCCAGGATTTCGGAAGCCGAGGCGGAGCCGCCGTTAATCAGCACCACAATCGGGGTGTCGGCCATCACATCGCCCGGCTTGGCGCTAAAGCGCAGCCTTGAGCTCTGGATGCGCCCCTCGGTGTAGACAATCAGGCCTTCATCAATCAGCGCATCGGCGGTTTCTACGGCAGCCTGAAGCACGCCGCCCGGGTTGTTGCGAAGGTCGATCACCAGGCCGTCCAGGTCGCTGCCATGCTCATCTTTCAGATCATTCAGGGCTTTGAGGAACTGTTTACCGGTTTCCGCCTGGAACTGGGTAATGCGCACATAGCCGTAACCGTTTTCAATCATCCGGGATTTGATGCTGGTTACCTTGATGATATCGCGGGTTACATCAATCTCGATCGGCGCGGTTTCGCCTTCGCGCATGATGGTCAGCGTGAGTACCGAGCCGGGCTTGCCGCGCATCAGGTTGACGGCTTCTTCCAGCGACATGCCCTTCACCGGTTTTTCATCCAGCTTGATAATCAGGTCGCCGGCCTGCACGCCCGCTTTCTGGGCCGGGGTGTCGTCGATGGGGGAAATGACTTTCACAAAGCCGTTTTCCATGCCCACTTCAATGCCCAGGCCACCAAACTCGCCGGAGGTGCTTTCTTCCAGCTCTTCGTAGTCTTTCGGGGCCAGGTAGGTGGAGTGCGGGTCCAGGTCTGAGAGCATGCCCTTGATGGCGCTTTCCAGCAGCTCGCTGTCGGAAACTTCTTCTACGTAGGCGTCTTTGATGCGGGCGAACACTTCAGTGAACTTGCGCAGGTCTTCCAGCGGCAGTTGTTCTTCCGGGTCCGGCAGTTTCAGTTCTACCCGCTCGCCGTCCTGGATACCTTCGATGATGTCCCGGCTTTGGGCATCCTGGGCCAGGGCGAGTCCGGGCAGGGTAAACAAACAGGTCGCAAGGGTAAGGCTGCGAAGTTGTGAGATCTGGAGTTTGCCGGTGACTCGTTTCATCCACATATCCTGTTTTGTTTCCAATAGTTGGACTAATTTCCTGATTTCGACAGTATGGCGTTCGCGGCGCCGTTTGTCAGCCCTTTGCGTCGGGGGACAAAACTCAGGGCTTGCCCAGCCAGCGGAGGGGGTTGACCGGCTTTCCGTTCTGGCGAACTTCGAAGTAGACCGCCGGGTCTTCGGTGCCGCCGGTGCGGCCGGAAAGGGCAATGGTTTCTCCGGCCCGAACCCAGTCGCCGGGTGCGGTGAACAGGCTGCTGCTGTGGCCGTACAGGGTCATGTAGCCATCGCCGTGATCGATAATGGTCATCAGCCCGAAACCCCGCAACCAGTTGGCGAAGACCACGCGGCCATAGTGTACGGCGGTGACTTCCGCGTTTTCTGCCGTGTTCATGATCAGGCCGCTGCGGCGCAATTTGCCGTCAGCATAGGCGGCGCCGTAGTTGGTGACCACGCGGCCCTTGGCGGGCCAGGGCAGTTTGTCCCGCAGTGACTTGAACGGGCGGGATTCGTTGGGAGAGGGGATGTTGGCGATGGCCTGCTGCACTTCTTCCAGCAGCTGCTCAAGGCGTTTGCGGTCAGTTTCCAGGTCGTCCCGCTCACTGCGCCGGCTGCGGATGTCCTGTTTCAGGGCGACCAGGGTTTGTTCCCGCTCGGCTTTGCTTTGCGTCAGTTGCTGCTGGCGTTGTTCCAGGTCTGCTTCGGTCTTTGCCAGTTCCACCCGCGATGCCTGCACCGCGGCCCGGGCCTGTTTCAACTCCTGGAGGCTCTTCTGGAAGGCTTGAAGACGCTCGACGGTGTCGTTGCTGAGGTATTCGTAGTAGGTGAGGGTTCGGGCAATCTGGCCCGGTTCTATTTCGTTCAGCAGGATCTTCAGGGCCGGGGCGTCGCCTTCCATCCAGGCGGCGCGAATCTGCGTTTTCAGGCCTTCCCGTTGTGATTCAAGGGTGTCGGCCAACTGGCGTTCCTGCGTTCGCAGTTCATCCAGGCGCTGTTGTTGCTGATCGGCTTTCTCGCGCAGTTCCCGGCGCTCACGGGTCAGCTGGCTGATTCTTTGCTCGGTACGGGCCAGTTGCTGCTCCAGGCTGGAGCGGTCTTTCTCGGCATCTTTCAGCCATTCGTCAATGCTGGCAATGCGCTTTTTCAGCGCCTCCACCTGTTCGGGGGTTACGTCATCCCGGGCATGCAGTGGCGTGACTCCCAGAACGAGAGCCAGCGCCAGTGCGAGGACATACTTCAAGGTATCTGCCTTAAGCCGGATCAGTTGATCTCGGCCAGGCTGCGCCCGGACATTTCCTGAGGTTGCTGCAGCCCCATCAGTGTCAGCAGGGTGGGTGCGATATCGCACAGGCTGCCGTCGTCTTTAAGGTTGACGTTGCGATGGCCGGTATAAACCAGCGGCACCGGTCCAATGGTGTGGGAGGTGTGTACCTGGCCGGAGTTGGGATCGGTCATCTGTTCGCAGTTGCCGTGGTCAGCGGTGATCAGGGCTTCGCCGCCTACTTCGTCCAGCGCTTCCACAACTCGCTGTACGCACTGGTCCAGACACTCGGCGGCCTTGACGGCAGCGTCCATCTTACCGGTATGGCCAACCATGTCGCCGTTGGCGTAGTTGCACACGATCAGGTCGTATTTGCCGCTCTTGATGGCTTCGACCAGCTTGTCGGTTACTTCCGGCGCGCTCATTTCCGGCTGCAGGTCGTAGGTGGCGACTTTCGGGGATGGCACCAGGATGCGGTCTTCGCCTTCAAACGGAGTTTCCAGGCCGCCATTGAAGAAGAAGGTCACGTGGGCGTACTTTTCGGTTTCGGCAATGCGCAGCTGGGTTTTGCCTTGGCTGGCCATGTATTCGCCAAGGCCGTTGGCCAGTTGCTCGGGCGGATAGGCGCAGGAGGTTTTGATGTCTGCTGCGTACTCGGTCAGCATCACAAAGTCGGCCAGTGCCGGGTGCTTGCGGCGGTCGAAGCCGTCGAACGCCTGGTCCACGAAGGTGCGAGTCATTTCCCGTGCTCGGTCAGCCCGGAAATTCATGAACAGTACCGAATCGCCGTCGTTGACGGTGCCTTCCGGTTGGCCTTCCGCTCGAATGTGAGTGGCTTTTACAAACTCGTCATTTTCGCCCCGCTCGTAGGCTTGATCCAGTGCGGTGAGCGGGTCCTCAAACGTGAACTCCGCTTCACCCAACGTCATGGCGTTGTAAGCGGCTTCCACCCGATCCCAGCGGTTGTCGCGGTCCATGGCAAAGTAGCGGCCCACGATAGTCGCCACCCGGCCAACGCCCAGGGCTTTCATTTTGGTTGCGGCTTTTTCCAGGGACGGGCGGGCGCTGCGCGGGGGCATGTCGCGGCCGTCCAGGAAGGCGTGGATATAGACTTCTTTGGCGCCACGGGCTGCGGCCAGTTCCGCTGCTGCCAGCATATGGTCTTCGTGGCTGTGAACGCCGCCCGGAGACAGCAGGCCCATGATGTGCACGGCCTTGTTATTCGCCACGGCTTTGTCGATGGCGTTGCACAGGGCTTCGTTCTTCTGGAACAGGCCGTCTTCCAGGTCTTTGTCGATACGGGTCAGGCTCTGGTACACCACCCGGCCGGCGCCGAGGTTCATGTGGCCTACTTCCGAGTTACCCATCTGGCCCTGCGGCAGGCCTACAAACATGCCTGAAGTGTTGATGAGGGTCTTCGGCTGATTCTGCCAGAGCTTGTCCCAGAATGGTGTGCGGGCGTTGGAGATGGCGTTGTCTGCAGCCGGGTCACGGTGGCCCCAGCCGTCGAGAATAATCAGTGCAGTGGGCTTGCGCGTGTCGGTCATCATGTCGTCCGGTTGGTTGCGAAAACAGATTGCAAGGGAATCGTGTTAAAAGTGAGGCAGATTGTAACCGTTTTCATTTGTGCAGGCCACGCGCGCAGCGCCAAGGCTTTGCATGGCCCTGATGCACTGTTGCTATAAAGGAGGCCCCTGGCGCGTGCCACTTGCCTTCTTTGAGCCGTCAGGGGTGTGTATAATCCCGCCAAATCAAATTTTCAGGGTAGTTTCATGGATCGCTTGTTCGAATTCGTTGTTAACCACTACATTCTGGTTTCTGTTTTTGTGGCGCTGCTGCTGGCGCTTCTGGTGCTGGAGTCCCGCCGTGGTGGTGCCAAGATTTCCGCCCAGGGTGCGGTGTCTCTGATCAACAAAGACGAAGCCGTAGTGGTGGATATCCGTGACCGCAAAGACTTCGGCGAAGGTCGTATTACCGGTTCCCTGAACATTCCCCTCAGTGGCATCAAGGGCCGTGCCAACGAGCTGAGCAAGCACAAAGACAAGCAGATCATCGTGGTCGACAAGATGGGCCAGCACTCTGCAATGGCGGTCAAATACCTGAAGGAAGAAGGCTTTACCAACGTGGTGCGCCTGAACGGTGGTATCGCCGACTGGAAAGCCAGCAACCTTCCGCTGGTGAAAAAGTAACAGGGCTTGATCTGATTGCCGATCTGAAGCACTGTTTCACATTACCTGCCGGGGCCTGTGTTTAGACTGTTCCGGCACACGTGACTATAACAACGGGCTGCGCCCGACCTACGAAAACGAAAGGACTGATCATGGCTGAGAACCAGCAAGCCGCAGGCAACGAAAACCAGAACCAACCACAGTTCGCCCTTCAGCGCATCTATGTGAAGGACCTGTCTTTTGAATCACCCAACTCGCCGCTGGTATTCCAGGAGCAGTGGAAGCCGCAGGTGAACCTGGACCTGAACACCGCCCACAACAAGCTCAGCGACAACCAGTACGAAGTGGTTCTGTCCCTGACTGTTACCGCCAAGGTGGGTGATAAGGTCGCCTATATTGTTGAAATCCAGCAGGCGGGTGTGTTCCTGGTAGCCGGTATTGAAGGTGCCCAGCTGGGCCAGATGCTCGGCGCCTACTGCCCGAACATCCTGTTCCCATACGCCCGCGAGGCCATCGACGCCACCGTTAACCGTGGCAGCTTCCCGGCACTGATGCTGGCGCCGGTGAACTTCGATGCGATCTACGCCCAGGCGCTCAAGCGCAAGCAGGAAGAAGCCGCAGGCGAAGCGAAGGAAGAGCAGACGCACTGATTGCTGCAGTCGTTCTTCGAAGCAAAAAAAAACCGGCCAACGCCGGTTTTTTTATGCCTGTAAACTTTTGACTGCACTACACCGCCCCGGGAAAACCCAGCTGTCGCCAGGCTTCATACACCACCAAGGCGGCAGTGTTGGACAGGTTCAGGCTGCGGCTTTGTGGTTGCATGGGCACCCGCAGCCGGTGCTCCGCTGGCAGGGCTTCCCGCACATCAACAGGCAGGCCCCGGGTTTCCGGGCCGAACATCAGGTAGTCACCATCCTCGAAGGCCACTTCGTGGTACTGCCGTGAACCCCTGGTGGTGAGACCGAACAACCGGGCTGGCTGTTCGGTTTCCAGAAAACTGGCGTAATCCGGATGGATCTTTACCGTGGCGTACTCGCTGTAATCCAGCCCGGCCCGGCGCATCTGCTTGTCCTCCAGGGAGAAGCCCAAAGGTTCAATCAGGTGCAGCTGGCAGCCGGTGTTGGCGCAGAGCCGGATGATGTTGCCAGTATTTGGCGGTATCTCCGGCTCATAGAGTACAACGTGCAGCACGTGGCTTAGCGTTCCACGGCCAGGGCTACACCCATGCCACCACCAATGCACAGGGTGGCCAGGCCTTTCTTGGCGTCGCGGCGTGCCATTTCGTGCAGCAGGCTAACCAGGATGCGACAGCCGGAAGCGCCAATCGGGTGGCCGATGGCAATGGCGCCGCCATTCACATTCACCTTATCGGTATCCCAGCCCATATCCCGGTTTACAGAGATCGCCTGGGCCGCGAAGGCTTCGTTGGCTTCAACCAGGTCCAGGTCTGATGCGCTCCAGCCGGCCCGCTCCAGGCAGCGCTGGCTGGCGGGAATGGGGCCGGTGCCCATGATGGTGGGGTCTACACCTGCATTGGCGTGGGCCTTGATGGTGGCGAGCGGAGTCAGGCCCAGCTCCCGAGCTTTATCGGCACTGCACACCAGGACAGCAGCGGCGCCATCGTTCAGGGATGACGCGTTGCCCGCGGTTACCGAGCCGTCTTTCTTGAAGGCCGGGCGCAGTTTGGCCAGGCTGTCACTGGTAACGCCATCGCGGGGGCATTCGTCTTTGGCTACAACAATCGGGTCGCCCTTACGCTGGGGAATGCTGACCGGAACGATCTGGCCGTCAAAGTAGCCGGCGTTCTGGGCCGCGACCGCCTTTTGCTGGGAGGCGGCGGCAAAGGCGTCCTGCTCTTCACGGCTGATGCCGTACTTCTCAACAATGTTCTCGGCGGTGATACCCATGTGGTAATCGTTGAAGGCATCCCACAGGCCGTCGTTCACCATGGTGTCGATCATGCTCCAGTTACCCATGCGCTGGCCGTTACGGCTGTTGGGGAGCACGTGCGGGGCCTGGCTCATGCTTTCCTGGCCGCCGGCAATCACCACTTCAGCGTCGCCACACTGGATGCTCTGCACAGCCATATGAACCGCCTTCAGGCCGGAGCCACACACCTTGTTGATGGTGATGGCCGGTACCGAACTGGGCAGGCCGGCGTTGATGGCCGCCTGGCGGGCCGGGTTCTGCCCGCAACCGGCGGTGAGAACCTGGCCGAGAATGACCTCACCCACCTGCTCGCCGGCGATGCCGGTTTCTTCCATCAGGGCCTTGATAACGGCAGTACCGAGCTGGTCAGCACGCAGGCTGGACAAGCCACCACCAAAACTGCCGACAGCGGTACGTTTTGCGGCAACGATCACGACATCACGCATGGGAAATCTCCGTTGTAGTGGGCAGGCTCGGAACAGGCCCGCCTCGTTTGAAATAGATGGCGGGCATTGTAGCGGTAAAGCGTCGGGGCGCCAAAGCCACCATGGTCGGGTAGTGGCTGTGGGCGGTTTACATGTTCAGGCTACGGCCACCGTCAACGCTGATAATCTGGCCGGTTACGAAGGGGGCATCACACATCAGCCAGGTCCTTGGCCCAGGAGCGGGTGAGGGCGGCGAGGCCGGCCTTGCTGGCGCAGTACAGCGGGTGGTCCTTGAGGGGCTTTTCGCTGTAGATGTCGATCAGGTTCACCACCGCACCGGAGCTTTTCTTGAGGGCCGGCAGGCAGTGCTGGAGCAGGAAGAAGGGGGCTTTCAGGTTGGCGCCCATAATTTCTTGCCAGTCGTCCTCGGTGGCGCTTTTCGTGGGGTTGGGGTAGAACACCGACGCGTTGTTCACCAGCCCGTCCAGTCGCTGCCAGTGCTCGCAGGCGGTTTTTGCCAGGCGGGCGAGGTCTTCAGGATTGGTCAGGTCGGCCTGTGCCGAGGTGGCGGAGTCTGCCCGTTCCCGGTTCAGTTTGTCGATCAGTTGCCGGGCCTGTTCCTGCCGGCTCCGGTAATGGATGACCACATTCCAGCCCCGGCCATGGAGGGTTTCGGCAGTGTGGGCGCCCAGGCGGTGGGCAGCACCGGTGATCAGAGCAACGGGAGCGGCCATAACGACGTCCTCAGGATGATGGATTCAGTACCCGGGTGATACGCGCCAGCCGCTCATTCCGGATTGCTTCGCCGAGCTCTTTGCCCATGAAGCCCTGCTTCAGCAAGTCCTGCGGATTTACACCGGTAGCTTCTCCTGCAGCGGCGTGCAGCTGCTCCAGAAGGCTCTGTTGCGCCTCCGGGAGCGTGCAGGCCAATGTGTCGAGCAGGGCATCGAAACGCTCGCTGCGGCGCCACAGATCTGCGGTATCCAGCAATTCCAGGATCTCTTCTGAAGAAATACTGTCTGTAGGATGTCGGGATAGTTCGGCCATAAACCGGCATACCAGTCGGCTCATATCCCGGCAATCATTGGGGCTTTTCATGGCCTTTGCGCGGGTAATGGCCAGTTCTTCAGGCACGGCACCCAGAAGGGCGGCAAAGCGCTGGGCGGTGTTGCCCTGCTGGTGGTGAATGCACTCCAGTGCCTTAACGCCGGCCCGGAACACGGTTGCATCCTCCAGCTCCGGAATCAGTACCGCCAGTGCTCCGAGTTCCCGAAGGACTTCGAAAAATACGGTGGGCGCATTTTCGTGCAGTGCCCGCTGGATTTCCTGCCACACCCGTTCCGGCACCAGGTGTTCCAGTTCGCCATCGGCAATCATCTGGCGCATCAGGGTCATGGTTTCAGGACAGATGCTGAAGCCCAGCGGATGCAGGCGGGCGGCAAAACGGGCGGTGCGCAGAATGCGAAGGGGGTCTTCGGCAAAGGCTTCGGACACATGGCGCAGGGTTTTGTGCTGAAGATCGGTATGGCCGTTGAACGGGTCCACCAGCTGGCCGTCTTCAGCCTGTGCCATGGCGTTGATGGTCAGGTCCCGGCGCTTGAGGTCTTCCTCCAGGGTAACGTCCGGCGCGCTGTACACGGAAAAACCGTGGTAGCCGCGGCCCTGTTTGCGCTCGGTGCGGGCCAGGGCATATTCCTCGCCGGTTTTCGGGTGCAGGAACACCGGAAAGTCGGCACCCACCTGCTTGAAGCCCCTCGCCTTCATCTGCTCCGGTGTGGCGCCAACCACCACCCAGTCCCGGTCTTTGACCTTCAGGCCCAAAAGTTGGTCACGAACGGCGCCGCCTACCAGATAGGTTTGCATGGGAAACCCTGTGTTTAAGCCGGCTCAGACTGCTTCTGTGGCCGCAATATCACGGATCTTGCCAACCATGGCACGCAGGCCGTTGCCGCGTGTGGGAGAGATGTGGCGGAACAGGTCGAGTTGCTCGAACAGTTCGTCGATATCGGTGGCGAGCAGGTCGCGGGGTGTCTTGCCGTTCAGGGCTACCAGGATGATGGCCGCCAGGCCACGTACGATGATGGCGTCGGAGTCGATCAGCAGGAACAGTTTGCCGCTGTCTTCATCATGATGATGAATCAGCCACACCTGGCTTTGGCAGCCGTGAACGTAGTTCTCTTCGATACGGGCCTCATCCGGAAACGCCGGCAGCTGTTTGCCCAGGTCCACGATGTAGGCGTAGCGTTCTTCCCAGTCATCCAGGAATTCGAAGGTGTCCAGTACGTCTTCCAGGGTGGTCTTGGTACCGAGAGGGTTCTCGAGAAATTGTTCCTTGCTGGCGGTCATAGCATTCCCAGTTCAAGCTTGGCTTCGTCGGTGAGCATATCGTTGTTCCAGGGCGGATCAAAGGTGAGGTCTACGGTCACTTTGTCCACGTTGGGCACATGCTCCACCTTGGTTTGTACATCGTTGGTGATGACCGGCCCCATGCCGCAGCCAGCCGCGGTGAGGGTCATCTTGATGTACACGTGGTTGCCGTCTTCGGTGCCGTTCTGGATCTGGCAGTCGTAGATCAGGCCCAGATCCACCACGTTCACCGGAATTTCCGGGTCGTAGCAGTTACGCAGGGCTTCCCACACCTGGTTTTCGTTAACCGTGCCGTCTTCCGGGGTCTCGAAGCTGCTTTCCAGGGGCTGTTTGCCCAGCGCGTCGGCGTCGTGGCCTTCAATCCGGGCCAGGTTGCCGTTCACCGCCACGGTAAACGTACCACCGAGGGACTGGGTGATGGTCACGAAGGTGTCCGACGGAATCATGATCTCCGTACCGGAAGGCACCAGCCGGGCTTCCACTTCGCGCTTTGTCAGTACGACTTCCCGTTCTTGCATGCTCAGTAAGACCTCTATTCAAGCCACCGTAAAACTCTCGCCGCACCCGCATTCCGCCGTGGCGTTGGGGTTGCGGAAGCGGAACAGGGAGTTCACGCCTTCGGTGACAAAGTCGATTTCAATGCCATTCACCAGGGGCAGGTGTTCCTGCTTTACGTACACATCCACGCCGTCGATGGTAAAAATGCGGTCGTCGGATTCGGGGGTTTCTACCCACTGGGTTTCGTATTTGAAGCCGGAGCAGCCACTCTTTTTGATGGCCAGGCGAATGCCCCTGGCTTCCGGTTTCTTGTCCAGTTGTTTGCGAACGTGTTTGACCGCTGTCGGGGTCATGGTCACGTTCACGGTGTTCGGGGTGAAGACTTCGGCTGTCATGTTTCCACCTCCTCAGGCAAACAGGCGCTGGATCTTCTGCAGGCCGGTGAATAATTTCTCGACCTCTTCCAGCGTATTGTAGAACGCAAATGAAGCCCGGGCTGTACCGGGTACTCCGTAGAAATCCATCAGAGGCATGGCGCAATGATGGCCGGTGCGGATGGCAATGCCTTGCTGGTCCAGCAGGGTGCCGATGTCGCTGGGGTGCAGGCCGGCGATCTTGAACGACATTACCGGCACTTTCTGTTTCGCGGTACCGATGATTTCCATGCCGGGCACGGTTTCCACCAGCTCGTTGGCACGGGCCAGCAGGGCGTTTTCGGCTGCTTCCATGGCCTTGCGGTCCAGGCTGTCCAGGTAATTGATAGCTGCCGCCAGGCCAACCGCTTCGGCGATGGCCGGGGTGCCGGCTTCAAATTTGTAGGGCAGTACGTTCCAGGTGGTACGTTCGAACGATACCCGCTCGATCATCTCGCCGCCACCCTGGTATGGAGGCATCTCTTCCAGCAGTTCAGCGCGGCCATACAGCACACCGATACCGGTGGGGCCGAACAGTTTGTGGGAAGAGAACACGTAGAAGTCGCAGCCCAATGCCTGCACATCCGGCTTGAAGTGGGGCACGGCCTGGGCCCCGTCGATCAGGGTGATCACGCCCTGTTTCTTGGCCTGCTCGATCAGCGGCGCAATCGGGTTTACCGTTCCCAGCACGTTGGAGACGTGGGTAAGGGCCAGTACCCGGGTTCGCTCGTTCAGCAGGCTGTTGAAGGAATCCAGGTCCAGCTCGCCTTCCGGGGTTACCTGCACAGGGATCACCCTGGCGCCGGTGCGCTCGGCCACCATCTGCCAGGGCACGATGTTGGCGTGGTGCTCCATATGGCTGACCAGGATTTCGTCGCCGGCTTTCAGGCGCGGGGCCAGGCCGTTGGCCACCAGGTTGATGGCCTCGGTGGTGCCGCGGGTCCAGATGATTTCGTTGGTGCCGGGTGCGTTCAGGAAGTGGCGAACCACTTCCCGGGCACCTTCAAAGGCGGTCGTGGCCCGGTCGCCCAGGGTGTGGGCGCCACGGTGCACGTTGGAGTGCATTTCCCGATAGTAGCGGTCCATGGCATCCAGCACGGCGACGGGCTTCTGGGCCGAGGCGCCGTTGTCCAGATACACCAGGGGCTTCCCGTTGATTTCCTGTGCCAGGATCGGGAAGTCGCGGCGGATGCTTTCCACATCAAGCGCCGGCGAGGTGGTGTTGGTTGCCACAGACAGATCGGTCATGCCGCTCAGGCCTCCTGAAAGGTTTGATCGAAGAAATCATTCAACCGCGCCTGGGCGGTGTCTCGCACGGCTTCTACCGGAATCTGCTCGACCAGCTCGTTGATGAACGCCATGGTCAGCAATACGTTGGCCTGCCGGCGACCGATGCCTCGGGAAACCAGGTAGAACACGGAAGTTTCATCCAGCTGGCCAATGGTAGCTCCGTGGGCGCACTTGACGTCATCCGCGTAGATTTCCAGCTCCGGCTTGGTGTCGATCTCGGCACCGTTGGAGAGCAGCAGGTTCTTGTTGTTCATATCCGCGTTGGACTTCTGGGCGTCCTGGTGGATATGAATCCGGCCATTAAACACCGCGTGGGACTGGTCCGCAGCAATGTTGCGGTAGGTCTCTTCGCTGTTGCAGTGGGCGGCTACGTGGTCAATGGAGGTGTGGTTGTCGTAGTGCTGTTTACCCTGGGTAACCACCACGCCATTGAGCTTGGTTTCCGCGCCTTCGCCTTCCAGGCGAACCTGCAGGTCGTGCCGGCGCAGCGGGCCGCCGAAGCCCACGCAGTGGCTTTCGAAGCGGGAGTTGCGCTGTTGCAGTACGCCGGTAGCGCCAATGTGCTGTACGGTTTCGCCTTCCATGGTCAGGCGAATGCTGGTGATGTTGGCGCCATCGGCCAGCTGGAATTCGGTAACGGTATCAACCAGGGCCGCAGAATCGCCTTCGGAGACGTAGGCTTCCACCAGCGTCATCTCGCTGTTGGTGCCGGCCTCGACAAAAATGCGCGGGAAGGCAGAGCCATTCTGGGTAGCCGCGGTTTCATGGATGATGAACAGCGGCTTGTCCAGCACTGCGTTGGCGCCAAGGCGAATCAGCAGGCCGTCTTCAAAGCGGGCGCTGTTGATCTGGGCAAACTGGGTTTGCTCTGCATCGAGGGTGCTGCCCAGTTTCTGCGCCAGGGCGCTGGCGTCGTCCGCATCCAGGTCGCTGAAGTGCTGAACGGTGATGCCGCCCTGGTCCGGGTACTGGCTGTCGGCGCGGTTGATTGCACCGTTGTTGAGCACAATCCGGTAACCGGGTACGTCCAGGCTGCTGGCCTTTCCGGTAGCCGGCAGGGTGGCGGCCATGTCTTCGGTCAGCTTCAGGTACTTGCTGGAGTATTTCCAGTTTTCGGTTTTCCGGGTCGGCATGGGCATGTCTGCCAGTGCTGCAGCCCGCTCGTTACGCAGTGCCAGCAAAGGTTCCGGCAGGGATTGCCCGGCCGGCTGCAGGAAAGCGCCGGAAAGCATAGGTACAGATTTCATTCCGCGGCCTCCTGATCAGTTGCTGGTGTCTTCGTCTTTGATGCCCAACCAGCCGTAACCTTTTTCTTCCAGTTCCAGGGCCAGTTCGCGGCCGCCGGATTTGACGATTCTGCCGCCGGCCAGTACGTGCACGTAATCCGGCACGATGTGGTTCAGCAGGCGCTGGTAGTGGGTCACCATCAGGATGGCGCGGTCTTCGGCACGCAGGGCGTTGACGCCGTTGGATACGACTTGCAGGGCGTCGATGTCGAGGCCGGAGTCGGTTTCATCCAGAATGGCCAGTTTCGGCTGCAGCAGCAGGGCCTGCATGATTTCGTTACGCTTTTTCTCGCCACCGGAGAAACCTTCGTTCACGCCGCGCTTGAGGAAAGCCGGGTCCAGGTCTACCTGCTTGGAGACTTCCTTTGCCAGCTTCATGAACTCGGCAGCGTTCATTTCTTCTTCGCCCCGGTGCTTGCGCATGGCATTTACGGCGGTGCGCAGGAACTGCAGGTTGCTTACGCCAGGGATTTCCACCGGGTACTGGAATGCCAGGAAGATGCCTTCGCGGGCGCGCTCTTCGGTTTCCAGGTCCAGCAGGTTGTCGCCGTTGAGGGTGACTTCGCCGCTGGTGACTTCAAATGCGTCGTTGCCTGCCAGAACCTGTGACAGGGTACTCTTACCGGAACCGTTCGGGCCCATGATGGCGTGAACTTCCCCGGCTTTGATCTCCAGGTTGATGCCCTTGAGGATTTCTTTGCCCTCAACGGAGGCGTGCAGGTTTTTGATGCTCAGCATTTGTACGCTTCTCTCTATTAACCGTCTGAATTCTTTGTCCGCCCCAAATTCTGGGGGAGTCAGCCATCAGGGTGTCCCTTCCGGGATACGCTGTGAATACGTTCCCTGTACGCTCGACAAAATCATCCCTGATTTTGACGATCCCGGAAGGGACACCCTGACGGCTTCCGCGATACTTTTGTGTATGCCGTCTCTTTAACCGACGGAGCCTTCAAGGCTCACTTCCAGCAGCTTGCCGGCTTCTACCGCAAACTCCATCGGCAGCTCCTTGAACACTTCCTTGCAGAAGCCGTTCACGATCATGGACACCGCCTGCTCCGGGTCGATACCGCGCTGGCGGCACAGGAACATCTGCTCGTCGCTGACCTTGGAGGTGGTGGCTTCGTGCTCCACGATGGCCGATTTGTTCTTGCTTTCGATGTACGGGAAGGTGTGGGCGCCACAGCGGTCGCCGATCAGCAGCGAGTCGCACTGGGTAAAGTTACGCGCACCTTCTGCACCCGGACCGAATTTCACCAGGCCGCGGTAGGCGTTGGAGCTGCGGCCGGCGGAGATGCCCTTGGAGATGATGGTGCTCCGGGTGTTTTTGCCCAGGTGGATCATCTTGGTGCCGGTGTCGGCCTGCTGGTAGTTGTGGGTGAGGGCGACGGAGTAGAACTCGCCTACGCTGTTCTCACCGCGCAGTACGCAGCTCGGGTATTTCCAGGTGATGGCGGAGCCGGTTTCTACCTGGGTCCAGGAGATCTTGGAGTTTTTGCCGATGCAGGCGCCGCGCTTGGTGACGAAGTTGTAGATGCCGCCTTTGCCGTTTTCGTCGCCCGGGTACCAGTTCTGTACGGTAGAGTATTTGATCTGGGCGTCGTCCAGGGCGACCAGTTCTACCACCGCTGCGTGCAGCTGGTTTTCGTCCCGCATGGGGGCGGTGCAGCCTTCCAGGTAGCTCACGTAGCTGCCTTCTTCGGCGATGATCAGGGTACGTTCGAACTGGCCGGTGTTGGCGGCGTTAATCCGGAAGTAGGTGGACAGTTCCATGGGGCAGCGAACGCCCTTCGGGATGTAAACGAAGGAGCCGTCGGAGAATACGGCGGAGTTCAGGGCAGCGAAGTAGTTGTCGCCGGCCGGGACTACGCTACCCAGGTATTTCTTCACCAGTTCCGGATACTTCTGTACTGCCTCGGAAATGGGGCAGAAGATCACGCCGGCTTTTTCCAGCGGTTCCTTGAAGGTGGTGGCTACCGAAACGGAATCGAAGACCGCATCAACCGCTACACCGGCCAGCTTGGCCCGTTCGTGCAGGGGGATGCCCAGTTTTTCGTAGGTGCGCAGCAGCTCCGGATCAACGTCGTCCAGGCTCTGGGGCATGTCTTCTTTTTTCTTGGGCGCGGAGTAGTAAGAGATGGCGTCGTAGTCCACCTTCGGGAAGTCCACGTGGGCCCATTCCGGCTCGTCCATTTCCAGCCAGCGACGGTAGGCCTTCAGGCGCCATTCCAGCATGAACTCCGGCTCCTGCTTGATCTCGGACAGGCGGCGGATTACGTCTTCGTTGAGGCCGGGCTCGAAGGTGTCGGATTCAATCTCGGTCACGAATCCGTGTTCGTATTCCCGTTTGATCAGCTCGTTCACCTCTTTATCGGTGGTCGCCATGATCGTCGCTCCGTAATTCTCTCATCTGGGGCTTGGTGCCTGAGTGGCGGGGCAGGGCTCTGTTGGCCCGGTTTCCCGATGTTTCTGGCGAGTGATTATACAATACCAGAGTAATTTAGTCAGGTATTAAATCGGTCGTGTAAGGATTATACCTTAGTCAGCCTTTCAGCCCCAGATGAATGGAACATTAACGCCTTGCTCAGCGAAGGTTCAGGCGGCCTGTTGCAGGCTGTGGTTGCGGAAGGCAATCCGCCTTCTGTGAGGGATCTGGGGAAGCTGAATCATGTTGCTTGTTCTTGTTGGTGTAATCGCTTTGGTAACCGTTGGTTGGGCGTATCAGCTAATGGCTCCGGGCTATCCGGATGCCGGTTCCACTGTCTGGGCTGTGTATCTGGAAAGCCTGTTTCTCAGTGGCCTGCTTTCGGTGGCGTTGATGTCGATGGTTATGGTGCTGGCGACTCGCCCCGCCTGGCTCGAAAAGCCGCTCGGGGGCATGGATAAGATCTATCGTCTGCACAAGTGGGGCGGGATTATGGCGGTTTTGTTTGCCGCAGCGCACTGGTTGCTGGAAATGTCGGAGGACCTTTTCGAGAATCTAGCGGGCCGTGGCGCCCGGCTGGATGCCGATGAGTTCTCGGCGTTTCCGGGCGGGCTCCGGGATCTTGGCGAAGACCTGGGTGAGTTTGTTATTTATCTGATGTTCGCCATGTTGTTGCTGAGCCTGTGGCGTCAGTTTTCCTACCGTTTGTGGCGGCCGTTGCATCGCGCAATGCCTGCGCTGTATCTGTTGGTAGTGTTCCATGCGGTGGTGCTTGCTCCTGCCGGGTATTGGCAAGGGCCACTGGGGTGGTTGATGGCGGTCTTGTTTGTAGCGGGCAGCGTTGCCAGCGTTTGGTCGCTGACGGGGCGTATCGGGGCCGGGCGCTCAAGCGAAGGAACGGTGATTTCGGTAGAGCGGGTGTCCCGCGATATTCTCGAGGTGACTTGCAAGCTGGCTGATACCTGGCGCGGGCATCGTGCCGGCCAGTTTGCTTTTGTGATCTTTGACCGGTTTGAGGGGCATCACCCGTTTACGATCGCCAGTGCAGACCGTGGCGACAAGACTGTGACCTTTGCCATCAAGGCTCTGGGAGATTACACGCAAAAGCTGTCAGGTCGTTTGGTTGCAGGAGATCCGGTGAAAGTGGAAGGCCCCTATGGCCGGTTCCAGCTTGATCGGGCCAGGGCCGGTGTTCGGCAGATCTGGGTAGCAGGCGGAATTGGTATTACACCGTTTCTGGCCTGGCTGGAGTCATTGGATTCGCGAGGCGAGGATGAGGTTCGGGCTGATATTCACTACTGCGTGACAGATCCCAGACATGATCCGTTCGTGGCTCGGCTGGAATCCCTGTGCGCGGCCCGTCCGGGGGTTGATCTGCACCTGCATGGTGGGGCCAGTGGCAGGCTGACGGCTGAGGCTCTGGCTGCGGATGCCGCCCGCGGTGAGCGAGCAGAAGTATGGTTTTGCGGGCCACAAGGGATGGCGGACAGCCTCCGCAAAGGGCTGCGGAGGCTTTGGCCGGGACGGGTGCGCTTCCACCAGGAAGCCTTCCGGATGCGTTAACCGGCCGGCAGGATGCGGGTCAGGTAGCTGAATTGCAGGGATTCAGGCAGGCCTTCCGGCTTGGGAATGCGCACAAAGTGGCCGCTGCCCGGTGCGTATTCCATGGCTTCGCCGTTGCGGTTTTCCATGGCGTTGGCGCGGAAGTGAAGGTTGCCGGCCGGGGTGATCAGTTCCAGCTGGTCGCCCGGGGCGAACTTGTTCTTCACGTCGATGGTGAGCCAGCGGTCATCGGCATCGCTGATGGTGCCGACCACCTGCTGGGTGCCCAGATAGGACGAGCCCTGTTCATAGGACTGGTATTCCTGGGGCACGTGGCGGCGCAGGAAGCCTTCCGTGTAGCCCCGGTTAGACAGCGCTTCCAGTTCATTCATCATGTGCATGTCGAAGGGCTTGCCGGCGAGGGCATCGTCTATGGCCTTGCGGTACACCTGGGTGGTGCGGGCCACGTAGTAGGTGCTCTTGGTGCGACCTTCGATTTTCAGGGAGTGCACGCCCATGTTCACCAGTTCCGCCACGTGCTGGATGGCACGCAGGTCCTTGGAGTTCATAATGTAGGTGCCGTGTTCGTCCTCGTAGGCGGGAATGAAGCCTCCGGGGCGGTTGGGCTCCTCCAGCAGGATTTCCCTGGGTTCGAAGGTTTCCACGCTGTCGGCAGAGGTGGCGATCAGGTCGCCGGTCTGGTCGTGACTGTGCTGAACCGGCTTGTAGTTCCAGCGACAGGCGTTGGTGCAGGCACCCTGGTTGGCGTCCCGGTGGTTCATGTAGCCAGACAACAGGCAGCGGCCGGAGTAGGCCATGCACAGGGCGCCGTGTACGAACACTTCCAGTTCCATTTCCGGCACTCTTTCGCGGATCTCGCGGATTTCGTTCAGGGCCAGTTCCCGGGACAGGATCACCCGGTTGATGCCCTGGCGGCGCCAGAATTCCACGGTGGCCCAGTTTACGGCGTTGGCCTGCACCGACAGGTGGATGGCCTGGTCCGGCCAGTTTTCCCGTACCAGCATGATCAGCCCGGGGTCCGACATGATCAGGGCGTCCGGCTTCTGCTCCAGCACCGGGGCAAGGTCTCTCAGGTAACTGCGCACCTTGTCGTTGTGGGGTGCGATGTTGGAAACCAGGTAGAACTGTTTACCCAGTTCGTGGGCCCGTGCAATCCCTGCCCCCAGGGCTGCAACGTCTTTGAAACTGTTGTTCCTTACTCTCAGGGAGTACCTTGGCTGGCCGGCGTATACGGCATCGGCACCGTAGGCAAAGGCGGTTTCCAGGTGTTCGGGGGTGCCGGCGGGAGCGAGCAGTTCCGGGAAAGTCATGGTGTCTCCGGGTTTGTTCAGGAAGTCGATGGCTGCAGGTGGGCTATTATGGAAAGGCTGCAGTTTTCCACAAACGGGTGGTTGTGCCATTGATCTCGCTCAAAGGTCTTATTGATCACTTTCGGCTAACATGTGTACGCTGATGGAGTTTGCAGATTGGGCCAGCATCAAATGGCAGGAGGAACCAGTATGGCATCAGAGCCTGTAAGGCCTGAAAATTCAAAGCGTTCCCTGAGCATTCGGGTGAGTAAGCTGATCCGGGTTCAGTTGGAACGAGGAAAGGTAGGTGTGGAAACGGTGGCCGGGCAGTTGAATATGAGCCGCTACACCCTGCACAAAAAGTTGCGCGAAGAGGGGCTGACGTTTGCAGCCTTGTTGGAGCAGGTACGCCGGGAGCAGGCGCTGACTTACATGAAGGATAAAACCAAGCCGCTGGTAGAAATCGCCGAACAGCTTGGTTTCTCGGAGCTGAGTGCATTCAGCCGGGCGTTCAAGCGCTGGATGGGCACTCCGCCGGCTGAATACCGCTCGCTCAGGCTGTCCTGATCACACTTTCTTGAAAATCAGGGTGGCGTTGGTGCCGCCGAAGCCGAAGCTGTTGCTCATCACCAGGTCCATGTTCTGGTTGTCCATGCGTTCACGAACGATGGGGTAGCCTTCGGCACCTTCATCCAGGTTCTGGATGTTGGCAGACGGGGCAATAAAGCCTTCCCGTTGCATGATCAGGCTGTAGATTGCCTCATGCACGCCGGCGGCACCCAGGGCGTGGCCGCACAGGGGCTTGGTGGAGCTCAGCGGTGGAATCTTGTCACCGAAGGTTTCCTTCAGGGCTTTCAGCTCGGTTACGTCGCCAGCCGGGGTGCTGGTGCCGTGGGTGTTGATGTAGCTGATTTCGCCATCGATGTTGGCCATGGCCTGTTTCATGCAGCGAATGGCGCCTTCACCGCTGGGGGCAACCATGTCGGCGCCGTCAGAGGTCGCGCCGAAGCCGACCAGTTCGGCCAGGATGGTGGCACCGCGGGCTTCCGCGTGTTCCAGTGATTCCAGTACCAGCGTGCCGCCACCACCGGAGATCACGAAACCGTCACGGTCTGCGTCATAGGTGCGCGAGGCCTGTTCCGGCGTGTCGTTGTACTTGGTGGACAGTGCGCCCATGGCGTCGAACATCAGGCTCAGGGTCCAGTGGATGTCTTCGCCACCGCCGGCCAGCATCACGTCCTGGCGACCCAGGGCGATCTGGTCAGCCGCGTGGCCGATACAGTGGGCACTGGTCGCGCAGGCAGAGGTAATGCCGTAGTTGATGCCGGTAATACCGAAGGCCGTGGTGATGGACGCGTTGATGGCGCTGCCCATGGTGCGGGGAACCCGGTAAGGGCCTACCCGGCGAATGCCTTTGTCGCGATGGGTGTCGATCGCATCCAGCAGTTCCACGGTGGACGCGCCACCGGTGCCGAATACGGCGCCCGTGGTGTTGGCACGCAGCTGCTCGTCGGTCAGGCCAGCCTGCTCGATGGCTTCTTTGGCCGCCAGGTAGCAGTAGCCTGCTGCCGGGCTCATAAAGCGCCAGATCTTACGGTCGATCAGCTCGGACAGGTTCAGGTCGATCTTGCCTGCTACGTGGCTGCGCAAGCCGTTGTCCCGGGCTTCCTCGCTGAAGGCAATGCCTGAGCGGGATTCACGAAGGGACTGGGCGACTTCTTTCTGGTTGTTGCCAAGGCTGGAGACAATCCCCATGCCGGTAATAACTACGCGACGCATCGTTCTAACTCCTAAAAGTCATCTGTAGAGGTGAACAGGCCAACCCGAAGGTCCTTGGCGGTATAGATTTCCCGCCCGTCCACTTCCATGCGGGCATCCGCAATGGCCATGGTCAGCTTGCGGCGGATGAGCCGCTTGATATCCAGGTAATAGGTTACCTTTTTGTTGTCAGGCAGAACCTGACCAAAGAATTTCACTTCGCCGGCACCCAGTGCCCGGCCCTTGCCTTCGCCACCGCTCCAGGCCAGGAAGAAACCGACCAGCTGCCACATGGCGTCGAGGCCCAGACAGCCCGGCATTACCGGATCGCTTTCGAAGTGAACCTTGAAGAACCAGAGGTCCGGGTTGATGTCCAGTTCTGCCACCAGACTGCCCTTACCGTAAAGGCCGTCATCGGCGCCCACGTGGGTAATGCGGTCGACCATCAGCATTTCGTCGATGGGCAGGCGCATGGCGCCAGGGAATAATTCGCCATGGCCACAGCGGATCAGGTCTTCTTTGTCAAAGTGATCAGGGTACATGTTGCCAGTATCTCTATTGCAAAATGATGTACTGATACTTTAGCGCCTGATTCAGAAACGGCTATTGACCTTTAGTGGATGATTGCCGCAAACACCCCGTTTTTGTGCCTGAAACCCTGCTCCTGGTGTTGATGCTCATCAAGGTACCCGGGCGCGGCCCTTGCTACCGTGTCGGACTATTCAAATCTGTGCGGTTGGCGGTTCGGAAGGAGGTGTTATGTCCGCAGAACACGAGGTGATCACAGGCTCCCTGGCACTGCAGGACGGGCGCGTAACGGCCCGGCTGGAGCGGGTGACGGATCATTCGCCGGAGCTGGTCTGGAAGATGCTGACGGATTCTGTACACCTGGCCAGCTGGCTGGCGCCGGGTACGCTGGACGCCCGCACCGGTGGCCGGGTTCAGCTGGATTTCGGTAACAGTGGCACGCCCATTGATTGTCGGATATCGGCCTGTGAGCCGCACCGCTTGCTGGTGTATTCCTGGAGTGCCGGCGATGATCCGGAGCGGCCGTTGCGGTGGGAACTGGTGCCGGAAGGCGATGGCACCCGGTTGTCGCTGACCCTGTTGCTACCAGACGATCACCTGGTGCCGATTGCCTGTGCCGGCTGGGATGCACACCTGGAAATGCTGATGGCAGCGCTGGAGGGGATCAGTATTCACTTTCCTGCAGGCCGCTTCCGTGCCGCCCGCAGTTACTTTGAAAAGTGCCTCAAGGAGAAGCTGGCGGCCTGAGCCGCTCAGCCTTCCCGACCGTCTGCCCTGGGCCGTGCCAGTACCCCGGCATAGCGCACCAGGAACAGTCCGTAGGCGATCATCCATAACAGGGTGCTGGTGCCAATGCCCGGGTGCCACGGGATGATGCTCAATGCGGTGAGCACCCGGATAACCGCCGCCAGCTGAATGGCGACGAACGCCAGCACCATTCCCTTCGGAAGTTTCAACGGCCGGCCGGTATGGCCAAGGGAGACCCGGGCAATCACGCCCAGGATCAGGCAACCGACAGCACCTGCGCCTGCTGCGTGGCTCCAGGCGTTGGAGGGCCAGCCTGCCACCAGCGAGCCTGCCAGCAGCAACAGCGCGACCGGTACCCAGAGAATAGACAGGTGCAGGATCCACAGCAGCGGCTCGGAGCGCGCCAGCCAGCCTTTCCAGTTATACAGGCGAACCAGCATCAGCGCGGCGGCAACCACGGCGATTACGGCCGCCAGGGTTTTCCAGCCGGTTACCAGAGATGCCATCAGCAGGATCATCGAAAACAGGGCGGCCATGTCCAGCCCCGGAATCATTTTCACCGCCTCGGCGTTGCCACCGCGCTGGCGCAGCCAGCCGGCAGTGAAGGCCGGCGTGATACGGCCGCCGATGATGCTGATCAGCGCCAGGGCCATAATCAGCGCGCCGTAGCTAAAGGACATATCCAGCCGGGTAACGAAACCGATCTGCATCAGCCACAGCAGGCCCAGCACGACCATAATCATGGCCTGGCGTTTCTGGCGGGCATGCCATACTCGCCATCCGGCATCGATCATCACCAGTGGCAGAAAAGCCAGGTTAACGCCCTGAACCACCCAGTCCGGCAGGTTTCCACCCAGGGCCAGCAGCAGGCGACCGGCCAGCCACACGCCCCAGAGCAGCGCCAGGGGAAGGCCGTGGGTGCGTTCTGTTTGCGTCCAGACACAAACAGCGGTCAGCAGAAAGCCGGCAATGGCCGCCGACAAAAAACCGAACAGCATTTCATGTTGGTGCCAGAACAGGGCAGGCATGGCCAGTGGCAACTGCAGAACGCCGGTGACTTCCAGAACCCAGACCGGTATGGCCACAAGGGTCAGTACCGTCATGGACAGGAAGAAAATCCGGAACGGATAGGAAAATAACTGGCTGACGCTGGCGGGTGCCTGGTCAGCGGAGGTGGGTATGGCCTGCATGGAGATCTCCCAAATACATATATTTCAGGTATATGTTAAATCTGCGTGCCTGTATTAACCATACCTGCTTGGGGGTAGTTTGCGTACAATGGCCGCAAATCTCTTGTAACCAAAGGAACTTTCATGTCGTACACGATTCTGAAGCACCTGCACATGACCACAGCCTACCTTACTATCACGCTCTTTGCGCTGCGGTTGCTGCTGGATGCGGTAGGCCGGCCGGGCTGGCGCCAGACACCGCTGCGGTTTATTCCCCACATCAATGACACCATTTTGCTGGTGGCGGCGATTTCCCTGCTGTTTGTGGCGGGTTATGCCTCGGCCATGCCGGGCTGGCTGATTGCCAAGATCGTACTGCTGTTTGGCTACATCATTGCCGGTGTGTTTGCCCTGAAAGCCACGCTGGGCAAGCCGGCCCGCATCACGGGTGCCGTACTTGCCCTGGTCCAGGTCAGCGCCATCTTCCACCTGGCCATGGCCAAGCCGTTCTGAATCAGCGTTTCTCGCTGACCTGCTTCGTCAGTTCCTTCAGCTGTTCCTGGACAGCCTGGAGCTGACGGGCAATTTCATCCCGCTCGTCGTGGGCTTTCTGGGCCTGCTTGGCATTTTGTTCTTCGCTCATCACCTCCAGAATCGCCCCGATCATCATGTTCAGGAATACAAAAGCCGTCAGGAAGATAAACGTCAGGTAGTAGATCCAGCTCAGGGGATAGGCTTCCATAGTGGCGTACATCACGTCGGTCCAGTCCTCGAAGGTGGCAACCCGGAACAGAGTGAGCATGGAGATGGCCACATCGCCCCAGAGTACTTCGTCCACGCTGGCAAAGAACATCGAGCCCATGGCGGCATAGATGTAAAAGATGATGAACATCAGCAGGGCGATGTAGCCCATGCGCGGAATGGCTTTGAGCAGGGAATTGATCAGGAAGCGCAGTTCTGGCACTACAGACACCAGTCGCAGCACCCGGAATACCCGCAGCAACCGGCCCAGCAGCACCGCCTCGGAGTTGTCCAGCGGGATCAGGCTGCCGATCACTACCAGGGTGTCGAACAGGTTCCAGCCGTCCATCAGGAACCGGCGCTTGACCGGGCAGGCGGCGAAGCGAAACAGGATTTCCACCAGGAAGAACAGCGTGATGGCGTTGTCCAGAACGGTCAGGGTCTGTTCAACCAGCGGCGGGAGTTCGTAGGTTTTTGCGCCGATGGTCAGGGCCGAGAGAATGATGATGGCAATCACAACGCCCTGAAACACCTTGCTCGATTCAATGCGCTTCAGTTGATCAAAACTACTTGTGGGAGTTATGTCCACAGACATCGTTCAGGCTCCGGATTAGGTTGGCGCGGCAATTCTAATCATCCGGAGCAGCGGGTGGTAGCTCTGTGACGGCGGTTTAATCCACCAGCTGAACAATCAGCTGCCATTCTTCGGAGGGTTCGGTCTTTACCAGCCATTTAGCCATTGTTGGCCTTTCCTTTCTTGGTGAACGCGGAGTACAGGTGCAGTAGTTGAGCGAACAGGCCTAGATAGGCCAGGCTCCAGGCGCCGGCCGCCAGCCAGAGCAAGGCAGGCTGGCTGAACGGCAACGGGCCTGCCAGGTATCGGCCTACGCTGGCGAGGGCAATCAGTACGGCAATAACCAGAACCTGCCATGCAGGCGGGAATCGCCGGCAGGCCCGCTGCCAGGCCAGGCGCAACATCACACTGCAAGACAGGGTGCCCAGGGCGCCAACGGCAATCACGTGCAACGCGGGCAACAGGGCGTGGCCAGCAACCAGGTGCACGCTGGTAACCGCCGCCCCGGCGGCCAGCCAGAGATAACCGATGGCCAGCACCAGCAGGTCCGGGCGGTCGGTACAGTGCCAGAGCTTCCAGCGGGCCACCCGAACGATAATCAGCAGGCTCGCGGCCAGCAACAGCAGGCCAGCCAGTATTTCCGTAGCGGTAAACAGAATGCACACCATGGCGAGGGGCAGAATCGCCAGTAACCAGCCTTCAATTAACGGCTGAACCCGGGCTTCCAGCGGTATGCCTTTCTTCTCCATGGTGCCGGCCACCGCCGGCGCGATGATGCGCCCGCCCATAAACGTCATCAGCAACAGCAGGCCGATAATGGCCGTGTGCAGGAGAACGCGGGTATCAGGGAAGGGAAGGCCGGCGCGCACCAGGAAATAGACCAGGGCCATCAGGCAGAGCACCAGGATTAGCGGGCCGGCAACCTTGTTGCGCCACTTCTTGGCGGCCTGGAAACGGGGCACCACGTACCGTGCCAGCAACAGCGCAAAGGCCGGGCTTAACAGCTGGCTAACCAGCCAGTCCGGTGCCAGCAGCCAGCTGACACGGGCCGCAAGCCAGAGCCCGAACAGGGGGCCGAGTATCCGCCAGGGCTGGGGGCCAAGGGTGTAGCCGGCAATCAATGCCAGGGCAAAGCCGAAAACCAGTTCGTGGCCATGGCCTGCGCCAATCAGCCCCGGCGGCCAGCCGGTGCCAGACAATACGGCGAACAGGGACAGGGGAACAACCAGGGCAGCCCAAAAAGCAGCAGCGGGAAAGAACAGCCAGAATGCGTGCAGGGGCTTGCCAGCCACGTTGAACAGACCTCGGTATGGGTTCTGGTTGGAAGGCCCCGCAGGTTACCGGGGCCAGAACCGGAGTTTATACCGTGTAGGGCAGCACACCAAAATAGATGGCGCTGAAATGGCAGGCGCTGCCGCCGATCACGAACAGGTGCCAGACCGCATGCATGTAGGGAATGCGATCCGCCAGGTAGAACGCCACGCCGGCGGTATACACAATGCCGCCGGCAATGGTCAGGTGCAGCGCGGTTTCGCTGAGGCTGGCGACCAGGTCAGACGAGGCAAAGGTAATCAACCAGCCCATGGCAACGTAGATGCCCACCCGCGCCAGCTTGAAGCGGTTCTTGAAGATGACTTTCAGTACCACACCGGTCAGGGCCAGCGACCAGATCACCGCAAACAGCGTCCATCCGGTGGTGCCGCGCATATTCACCAGCAGGAAAGGTGTGTAGGTGCCGGCGATCAGCAGGAAAATGGCGCAGTGGTCCAGTGTCTTGAAGAGGGATTTCAACTCCGGGCGGCGAGCACCGTGGTACAGCGCAGATGCCATGTACAGCAGGATCAGTGAGGCACCGAATACGCTGAAGCTGACAATCTTCCAGGTGTCTCCCATCTGGCTTGCGCCGGCAATCAGGGCAATGGTTCCGATAACACTCAGAATGGCGCCAAGGCCGTGGGTTGCGCTGTTGGTCCACTCTTCTACCCGCAGGTGAATAGATGGCAACGAATCGTTGGGGTGGTTCATGCTTGCTGTCATCCGCGCTGGCCTGTGTTCGCTAAAAGTATAATGCAGTTCAGCGTACATGTGTACGCAAGTGTTTGCCATGACCATCCTGTGACCATGTTCAGAAAAACTGAACGATCTGCCGGAAATCTTCCGTTTTCGTCTTTTGCGTCGGGCAGTTACGCTAGTACCAAGTTTGAAACAACCAAGGGGATTGTTCCGATGGCAAAAGTTCTTGTTCTTTACTATTCCATGTACGGCCATATCGAAACCATGGCAAACACCATTGCCGAAGGCGCCAAGGGCGTTGAGGGTGCCGATGTAGTGGTCAAGCGAGTGCCGGAAACCATGGCCGACCAGGCGTTTCTGAGCGCTGGTGGCAAGGCCGAGCAAGATGCTCCGGTAGCCAGCCCGGCTGAACTGGCAGACTACGATGCCATCATCTTCGGCACGCCGACCCGCTTCGGCAACATGGCCGGCCAGATGCGCACCTTCCTCGACCAGACCGGTGGTCTGTGGGCTGAGGGCAAGCTGCACGGGAAAGTGGGTAGCGTGTTCACCTCAACCGGAACAGGCGGCGGTCAGGAGCAGACCATCACATCATTCTGGACCACCCTGGCCCATCACGGCATGGTGTTGGTACCTCTGGGCTATGGAATTCCGGAGTTCTTTGATATCTCTGAAGTGAATGGCGGCACGCCGTACGGTGCCTCGACCATCGCCGGCGGTGACGGTTCCCGCCAGCCCAGCGAGAAAGAATTGGCCATTGCCCGCTTCCAGGGTAAGCACGTGGCTGAGCTGGCAGTGAAGCTGCACGGCTGATTTCGAAGTAACAAGCGTTGACTCAGGTTTGGGCGGCGGGCTGAAAAGTCCGCCGTCTTTTTTATGTCCGCCTGCCGGCTTTCGTACTGGCAGCCTTTAGCCGGGAATAAGTGGCGGGCACCACACCCAGCCAGGAGGCCAGCTGATTGTCCGGCACCCGCTTGACCAGTTCCGGGTACTCATCGAGCAGCAGTTGGTAGCGCTCCTTGGCCGGCATGGTGTGTTTGCGGTATTCCCGCATGCTGGTCAGCTCCGCAATCTCCTCGGTCAGCACCAGTGCGAACTTATGCCAAAGCCCGTCGCCATGGTTCTGGATCGCCGAACGGAAAGCGCTGAAATCCGCCACCCAGACTGTGGCCGGCAGCACGCTGGTCAGGCACAGGGTATTACGCACCGTTCTGCTGCGCCCGAATACCGGCCAGATCAGATCGCCTTCGGTAAAGAAGTGATGAATCGCGACCTTGCCGGCAGATGATTCCCGGAACAGGCGCAAAACGCCGTACTGGATCAGATACACGTTAGCCCAGGGCCGGTCGTGTTTTTCCAGGGGTGTTTCTGCGTCTATCCTGCGTTGATGGAACAGGCGGGCGATATCGCTCAGAAACCGTGCTTCCGGGCTGTTTTGCTTTTCGTTCAGGCAAATGCCAAAGGCGCGGCTCAGGCCGTTCAGCAGGGCAACTTCGGCGGGTGCCGCGTCGTGGTGAATAATGTCCGGGTGGTCTTCACCCAGCAGGCAGGGTGCGGATGCCATCGGTGGTCGGAAACTGCTGTTCATAACAAACCTTCGCTGCATTGGCGTAGGTCAATTATGCTACCAAAAAAACAAACATCTGAAATGACTTAAATGATTAAAGATATTTGACTTAGTCGATAACGATTACTCGGTGCCGGAGGGCGGCTTGTGGGGAAGGCCACTTGTGCGGGACCTCCTCCCAAAACACGCTCCTGCGGCACATCCATGTGGCGCTTGGGCTTCGCCATCCCTGGCTCCGCACAGTTTTGGGAGGAGGTCCCGCACAAGCGGCCCAGAGCAGCGCAGTGGCCTTCCAGGCTCGCCATCATCAGCTCATACGGCCGTTCTGGATATGTGAAGGGGCTATTTCTTCAGAACCTGTCAGTGGCTGGTGCCTTCCTCGTAGTTGATCTTGTTCCAGACATTGTACTTGCCGGAGGGTTTCTTCATCGGAATGCGTTTTTCTTCTTCCAGCGTATCCGCGTCGTACACAATGATGGCACCGTCGTCGTCCCAGATGCTCAGCAGCAGCTTCTCGCCGTGGCGATCAAACTCCACATGGGCGGCTACCTTACCCGGCTCAGGCTGCAGAGTCTTGACGATCTCCAGGGTCTGCTTGTCGATGATGTGGACTTTGTCGGCGTTGGGGCCGAAGAACACATCTGCCCAGGCATAGCGGGAATTCTCGTGGCTGCGCATGAAGAACCCCGGGCCCTCGGTTTCCAGGGTCTTGATCACTTCCCAGGTATCCATGTCGATGATGGAAATGGCACCGGCCCGGAAGTGCGGGGTAGCCATCACCCGGCGGCCTTCGTATTCCCAGGTAATACCGGAGCCCAGATGGGGCATGCCGGGTAGCGGCAGTTCCGCGGTGGTTTTGCCGGTGTCCAGATCGATCACCACGCCATGCTTGCCGTCGCGGGCGGCGCCGATCAGGTGCTGGTAACCGGGGTCGAAGAAGAAGTCGTCCAGCAGGGTGTCGGTGGTCATCCGGCGCAGTTTTGCTTTCTGATTCTCGACGGTGATTTCCCAGGCTTCGGGGATGTCTTTCAATGCCGCGATGAAGCTGCTTCTGGGTGGTGCGGTATACACGGCGCTCACCCGGGAGCTTTCGCCGGCATCGTTCTCAACCGGGATGAAATCAAGCATTTCCAGGTTGGCGGCGTCGAACAGCACCATGGAGTGGGGCAGGTAGTTGGCGGCCAGCACGTAGTTGCCATCGGCGGATACGGCAATGTTACGCATGTTGATGCCGGCGCGAACCTCAGCCACCACTTTCAGGTTGTAGATGTCGTACTTGGTAATCCAGCCATCCCGGGAGCCAAAGTAAACGTAGCGGCCGTCCGGGCTGTATTTGGGGCCGCCGTGCAGGGCAAAGCGGCTGGGGAACCGGTGGATGGGCTCCATCTTGTCGCCATCCAGCAGGGTGACGTGGTGGTCGCCGATTTCTACCACCAGGAACAGGTTCATCATGTCCGCTTCGAACGCCGGTTCATCCGGCAGGGAGCCAGCGGCGTGGCTGACTTCCTGGCTGTTGCGGATTTCGGCCTCGCCCCACTTCAGTTCGTGACTCGGAGGCTGATAGATGAAGTCGGTCAGGGCGGCGATCTGCTGGTCGTTCAGGATGTCTTTGTAGCCCGCCATCTGGGTGGCTGGGCGGCCTTCGCGGATGACCTTTTCGGCCTCGGCTTTCTTCAGTCGCCCGAGGTTTTCCGGCAGCAGGGCGGGGCCCATACCGCCAAGGCGGTCGGGGCCGTGGCAGGCGGCGCATTGCTGCAGGTACAGGGTGTCTGTTCCGGTTTCGCCGGATTCACTGGCCAGCAAAGGGGTGGCCATCACGCTGCCGGCCAGTAACAGGGTGGAGATAATCTTTGTTCGGGCTTGGGTCAGGTTCACCTGCAACAGCTCCCGGTTGGTCAGTCAGGTTTCGGTTCAGGCCGGCCGGCGGCCAGCGGTGGCAGCAGCCGGGCCGGACAAGGCACTGTTCCAGCCAGCTTGCGCCGGGCGGGCCAGGGTGTCGGCCAGTTGCACCACTTCACCCACAATGATCAGTGTGGGCGGCTGGAAATCTTCCCGTTCAATGGTGTCGACCAGGTCTTTCAGGGTGGTGACAGTCATGTGCTGCAGCGGTGTGGTACCGCGTTCCACCAGTGCCACCGGGCAATTCTCGGACAGGCCATGGGCGGTCAGCTGCTCGACGATGGTCGGGGCGTTGTGCAGGCCCATGTAGAATACCCGGGTTTGACCTGGCGCGGCCAGCACCTGCCAGTTCAGCTCCAGGGCCTGGTCGCCCTTGCGGTGGCCGGTTACGAAGGTCACGCTCTGGGCGTAGTCCCGGTGCGTCAGGGGGATGCCGCAGTAGGCAGAGCAACCGGCGGCGGAGGTAATCCCCGGCACCACCTGGAAGTCGATGTCGTTCTCTACCAGGAATTCGGCTTCTTCACCGCCACGGCCGAAGATATACGGATCGCCGCCTTTCAGGCGCACAACCCGGCGTTGTTGCACGGCCAGTTTCACCAGCAGTTCGTTGGTCTCATCCTGGGGCACATAGTGGCAACCGCTGGCCTTGCCCACGTGAATGCGCTCGGCCCTGGGGTTCACCAGTTCCATGATCTGTGGCGATACCAGGCGGTCGTAGACAATGGCATCGGCCTGCTGGATCAGCATCAGGGCCCGTAGGGTCAGCAGGCCCGGGTCGCCGGGGCCTGCGCCCACGATGGCCACTTCGCCCGGCCGTAAGGGTTGCTCCGCCAGCTGGAACTCCACCAGGCACTTCTTGCTTTGGTTAGTTGTCATGGCGTGCGTCCTTACAGGTTGTTGACCGGGATTTCGATAGCGGCGGCGGCCACTCTGCGCGGTGTGCTTTCCACCACGCCGATTTCCTCGTTGGTGAGGTAGCAGCCGGGGTCTTCTTCCCAGAAGTCGCCAGACACGTTGTAGGCCCGCACCCGGGTGTTGCCGTTACAGATGTTCAGGTATTTGCAGTCCGCGCAGCGGCCTTTCACCGGGCGCGGATGCTGGCGGAAGCCCTGCATCAGCGGGTCGGTGGTTTCAGACCATATCTTCGAGAACGGGGTCTGCCGCACGTTGCCCAGGTTGTGATCCCACCAGAAGGTGTCCGGGTGTACCACGCCCAGGTTATCGATGTTGGAAATGTTCACGCCGGAGGAGTTGCCGCCCCAGTTGGTCAGCCGCTGGGTGAGGGCATCTACCTGGTCCGGGTAGTGTTCCTTGGCCCACTCGATCAGGAAGGGACCGTCGGCGTCGTTGTTGCCGGTGACGTATTCCCGCTCGATGCCGCGCTTGAGTTCGTCGTGACAGTGGTTGAACAGCAGGTTCATGGCGTCGCGGGTCATGTCGTACCAGGCGTCGCGCTTCTTGTTGCGGCCGCCGCGGCCGGAGTAGTTCAGGTGCGACAGGTAGAACTTGTCGATCTGGTGCTCGTCCAGCATCTCCAGCATGGCCGGCAGTTCCGGGTAGTTATCCTGGGTCAGGGTGAAGCGCAGGCCCACCTTGATGCCGGCCTGTTTGCACAGAGCCACGGCGTGCATGGATTCCCTGAACGCGCCTTTTTTCTGGCGGAATTCGTCGTGGGTGGCCTCCAGGCCGTCAATGCTGATACCCACGTAGTCGTAGCCAACCGCGGCAATCTTGTCGATGTTTTCTTCGGTGACCAGGGTGCCGTTGGTAGACAGGCCAACGTAGAAGCCCATTTCCTTGGCCCGGTGAGAAATCTCGTAAATGTCCGGGCGCATCAGCGGCTCACCGCCAGACAGGATCAGTACCGGCACACCGTAGGCTTTTAGGTCGTCCATCACGGTGTAGACTTCTTCAGTGCTCAGCTCGCCCTTGAAGTCGATATCGGCAGAGATCGAGTAGCAGTGTTTGCAGGTCAGGTTACAGCGGCGGATGAGGTTCCAGATCACCACCGGGCCACTGGGCTTGGGCACCGGGCGGACGGGTGTCGGGTTCATCAGGGTTTTGATGTAGCGGGTCATGCGAAACATAAAATTCTCTCTCTCATCGGGAGTGGCCTGGTTGCCTCTCCGGGCTGGCCTTTACCGGCTCTCTGCCCTTGTACTATCCCCCCGTGGGCGCTGGGTATCCATACCTTTGATGGAGTACTTCGAGGGGTAGTCCCTATGGCTTATCTGCCTGTTTTCTCAGCCGCAATCCGGTTTTTTTGAGGATGGCAGAGCTGTACAGGATGGTGTGGCCGGAGCAGGTGTCGCCCAGCAGTTCACGAATCTGTGCGGCCTTGTGCTCCACCTCTTCACGACTGGTGCCGTGCACCATGGCAAACAGGTTGAAGCTCCAATAGGGCAGGTGCCGGGGGCGACGGTAGCAGTGGCTGACGAACGGCAGGTCACCAACTTGCTGGCCCATGGTGCTGATGGCGTCGTCAGAGACATCCCACACGGTCATGCCGTTGTAGCGATAGCCCAGCTTGTAGTGGTCGGGTACGGCAGCCACGCGGCGGATAACGCCGGTTTCCTGCATGTGTTGAAAGCGTGACAGCACTTCGTCTGCCGGCATGCCGAGCTGACGGCCCAGTTCGCCCCAGGGATCGGATACCAGTGGCAGGCCTTCCTGGGTGGCGAGGATCAGTTCCCGGTCCTGGTCGGTGAGCCGGGCCTGCTCAGACTTCAAAGTGGAGGTTGACATGAAACTCCTGCTCCTTGGGCATGTTGTACACCGGGTAGCCGGTCAGCGCTTCAATGCGCCCGATGGTTTCGGCAATGCCTTCCGGGGTTTCTGTGGCCAGGACAAACCACATGTTCAGTTCGTGTTCCCGGCGGTAATTGTGGGCCACCTCTGCAAAGCTGTTTACCTGTTCGGTTACCCGGTCAAAGTCCTGCTCGGGAATGCGCATGGCGGCCAGGGTCAGGCCGCCTCCCATTTCACCGGCGTGGAACATTGGGCCGAAACGGGTCAGGGTGCGATTGGCAAGCAGGGCTTGCAGGGTATCCAGCAAGGTCTGCTCACTGATGCCCAGTTCTTCGGCAACGTCCCGGTACGGGCTCGGGGTCAGCGGCAGGCCGTATTGCAGGCGGTTGATGATGGCTTTTTCGGTATCGGTAAAGGCAGGGGCTACGTCTGGTGACTCCCAGCGGGCAGCTGGCTCAGCTGTTACTGACATAGCGTCCTCCCCGTTGAAGATAGGCTTTGTTGCTGAACAGAACCGCGTGGGGAATCTGTTCAAGGTGGTGGCTGGCAATCATTTGGTCCAGCTGGCCCAGTACCCGCTCCCGGTTAACGCCGTGAATCATGCAGAACAGGTTGTAGGGCCAGTCGGGCAGTCTGCGGGGGCGCTGGTAGCACAGGGTTACAAAGGGCACGGCAGCCAGTGCGCGGCCAAGTTCGCTCACCTGCTCATCGGGCACATCCCACACCACCATGGCGTTGGCCCTGTAACCCAGGGTGCGGTGCTTCACGATCAGGCCGGAACGCTTGATCAGGCCCTGATCCTGCCAGTGGCGGACGGCGTCCATAACCTGTTGCTCGGTCAGGCCGGTTTGTTCGGCCAGCGCCAGGTACGGGCGGGGTGTTAAGGGCAGGCCTTCTTCCAGTTTCTGGCGGAGCCTCAGCAGGCCCCAGGCACTGAAGGCCTCGGTATCAAACAGATAGCTGCCGTTGTGGCGGTCCGGGTGTGGCGCTGGGTGGTTCATGGTAGTGCGTCCCAGTCGATGTCGAAGCCTAGGTCAATATGGTAACCCTCAACCATGGGCAGCCGGAGTATGGGCAACTTCAGTTGATGTTCCAGCTCGTCCAGCCGCTCATCCAGGGTGTCTTCATCCGGGGCGGTCATCACGAACCAGAGATTGTATAGGTGCTCCCGCGCGTAATTATGGTTTACGCCGGGAGCGCTGTTGATCCGTGCGGCCACCAGGTCGACCTGCTCGACCGGCGCCGCCACGGCAGCCAGCAGGCTTGCGCCCGCCTGGCTGTGTTCAAACACCGGGCCAACCCGGCTGAGTACCTGTTGTTGCTGGAGCACCGCCAGCCGGCTGATCACTTCGTCCTCGGAAATGCCCAGTGTGTCGGCCATCTCGCGGTAAGGGCGTTCACATACCGGCAGGTTGCGCTGGTAGTGGTTGATCAGTTGTTGGTCGACGGTGTCCAGTCTCATCAGGTTATCTCCTCCGGGCCAGGGGCCGGATCAGTACACGTCGTGCTGGGTGTTGTAAGTGTTGAACTTACCGGTCGGGGTAACCATGTAGTCGCCCTTGATGACCTTCTTCAGCTCACGTGTCTTGTCGTCAACCACAACAATGGCGGAATTCTTGTCTGAAGTGTTCCACACAGAGAACCAGACTTCGTCACCCGCTTTGTTGTATTCCGGCTGGACCACACGCTTGGGGCCTTCGCCCAGGTCAGCCCACTCGGCAATCGGCAGCACTTCGTAGCCGGCATCAAAGTTGTTGATGTCGAAGACGGCAATGCTCTGGCTCACAGCTTCAGCCGGGTTCAGGGCGGTGTCTACCCACAGGTTGGTGGACTTCGGATGGGTCTTCACGAACAGTGAACCGCCACCCTGGCCATCAACCGTGCGAACCACTTTCCAGGCCTTGTCCGGATGACCTTCCGGGTCGGTACCGATCATCTGGATGGTTTGGTCACCCAGGTGAGAGGTTGCCCAGACCGGACCATGCTCGGGGTCAACAAAGTTGGCGCCACGGCCCGGGTGCGGGATTTTGCCAACTTCAACCATGGCTTCCAGATTACGGTCCTGGGCGTCAACAACGGCAATCTTGTTGGAGTTGTTGGCGGCGGTCAGGAAGTAACGCATGCTGGCATCCCAGCCACCATCGTGCAGGTACTCAGCCGCATCGATGGTGGTGATGTTCATGTTGTCCAGGTCTTCGTAGTTGGCCAGCAGGATCTTGCCGGTCTCTTTGACGTTGACGATGAACTCCGGATGCGCGTGGGACGCCACAATGGCGGCAACACGCGGCTCAGGATGGTATTCCTGGTTGCTCACGGTCATGCCACGGGTGCTCACGATTTTCTTCGGCTCCAGGGTGTCGCCGTCCATGATCACGAACTGGGGCGGCCAGTAGGTGCCGGCAATGGCGTACTTGTCTTCCCAGCCTTTGTACTTGGAGGTCTCGACAGAACGCGCTTCCATACCAACCTTGATCTTGGCTACGGTTTGCGGCTCTTCCATCCACAGGTCGATCATGTTGATCAGGGCGTCACGGCCGATAACCATCACGTAACGGCCAGAGGCAGACATCCGGGAGATGTGCACCGCGTAGCCGGTTTCGATGATCTTCACGACTTCCTTGGAATCGCCGTCAATCAGGGCAATCTTACCGGCGTCACGCAGGGTAACGCTGAAGATGTTTTCCAGGTCCAGGTCGTTCATCTGTTTCTTCGGACGATCTTCCGGAGCAACAAGCACTTCCCAGGTGTTCTTCATGTCAGCCAGGCTGAACTCGGGAGGCTGTGGCGGCTCGTGCATGATGTACTTGGCCATCAGTTCCACGGTTTCTTCGTCGAAGTCACCAGAGGTCAGCCAGTTCGGCATACCGGCCGGGGAGCCGTAGCTGATAAAGGCCTTCAGGTAGTCGATGCCACGTTCCTGGGTAATATCCGGGGTCAGCGGCTTGCCGGTGGCGCCTTTACGCAGTACACCGTGACAGCCGGCGCAGCGCTGGAAGTAGATTTCCTTGGCCTGTTCGAACTCGGCGTCGGTCAGGTCAGGGGCACCGGGGGTGCGGACGACTCGTGCGGAACCGGCATCAACGGCACTGGGGGTGCCTTCGTATGCCATGGTTGCGTCATCGCCATTCTTGGGGGCAGCCTGCGCAGTCATCACGCCCATGGACGTAATGGCCACCGCGAAGGCCAGTGGCTTGATCATCATATCGGTTACTCTCATCAGGTTCTCTCCTTGGGATTCAAGAGTACGTCCTAGGGTTCTCTTGTTGGGCTTCTCAGACATTGATTTATGTCACATAAATACAGGTAATCAAGAGAGTACCTCCCCATGGGTAGATGGCGTATAACCAAAGATCACTGGATACCGCAGGAGAATTTAATCAATATCAATGCCATGGAAATACTGGAATTGCAGCATGTGCTGAAGCTTCCCGGAGACCCGCAATGAAAACGACCGGTCAGGCCTGCTCCTGGCACTCATTGGTACTGGCGACGGCGCTGGCGATCACCTCCGTTCAGGCCCTGGCCGGCGCGCCCGAAAGCGAGGCCGAGCTGAAGAACTTCGTCATCCAGGATTGTGGCTCCTGCCACGGCCTGAAACTCAAAGGCGGGTTGGGACCACCCCTGCGGCCAGCAGACATTGAAGCCCTGCCGGAAGCTGCGATTTCCGCCATCATCCGGGAAGGCGTGCCGGGCACGGCCATGCCACCCTGGAAAGCCTTGCTGACCGACCAGCAAATTGCCTGGATCAGCCAGCAGCTCAAATCCGGTGCCTTGATTGCTCCCGAATCCGATTCCCCCCGAAGCCGATAATTGAAGGACCCACGATGAAACGTCTGTTTGCACCGATTGCACTGACCATCGCCGCTACCCTGACTGCCGGCTGCCAGAGCTTGTCTGCGCCGGAGCCGGCTGAACTGCGCGGCACGGGTGACCTGGGCCTGATCATCGAGCGGGCCACCGGCTCGGTATTGGTGGTTGACCACTCCGAACACGAAATCCTGGGCCGGGTAGAAGGTCTGGGCGATTTGTCCCACGCCTCCGTGGTGTACTCTCGAGATGCCCGCTACGGCTACGTGTTTGGCCGTGACGGTGGGCTCACCAAGGTCGACCTGCTCACTCGCACGGTGACCGATCGCGTTATCCAGTCCGGCAATAGCATCGGCGGAGCCATCTCCCAGGATGGTCGTTACGTGGCGGTGTCCAACTACGAGCCTGGCGGGGTAAATATTTTCGACAGCGAAACCCTGGATACCGTGGTGGAAATTCCCGCGTTCTACACCAATGCCGAGGGTGAGGAGGATCAGTCCAAGACCGTGGGCCTGGTAGACGCCCCGGGCAACCAGTTTGTCTTCAGCCTGTTCGAGGCCGGTGAAATCTGGACCGTGGATATGCACAGCAATCCGCCGGGTGTGACCCGCCATGAGGCCGGCAAAGAACCCTACGATGCCCTGATCACACCGGACGGCCGCTTCTATATAGCCGGCCTGTTCGGGGAAGACGGCTTGTCGATGATGGATCTGTGGGAGCCGGAGCAGGGCGCGCAGACTATCCTGCCGGATTACGGCAAGGGCGAGCAGCGCTTGCCGGTCTACAAGATGCCGCACCTGGAAGGCTGGGCCATCGCCGATGGCTACGCGTTTGTGCCGGCAGTCGGTCGCCACGAGGTACTGGTCGCCGATATGGAAGACTGGAGCATGGTGCAGCGCATTCCGGTACAGGGCCAGCCGGTGTTTGTCATGGCCAGCCCGGACAACCGCCAGATCTGGGTCAGCTTTGCGCACCCGAAGAACGACGTGGTTCAGGTGATTGATTCCCGCACCCGGGAAATCATCCGTACCCTGGAGCCCGGCAAGTCTGTGTTGCACATGGAATTCACCCCTCGCGGTGAGGAAGTGTGGGTATCTTCCCGGGACAGCGACCGGGTGACCATCTACAACACCCGCACACTGGAAGAAGTCGCTACCCTGCCGGCGCAAAAGCCGTCGGGCATCTTCTTCACCAACCGGGCGCATCAGCTGGGCTTGTGAGGTGAGGGTTACCGCCGGCGGTTGGCTGTTCGTGCTTTGCACCAGCGCCGTCAGCGCCGGCCAGTTTTCTGGACCGGTGCGGCTTGATGTACACACTGAAGCCAGGTCTGTCACCGTCGCCAGTTACCGGCTGCAACGTTATCTCGACACACAGAACTGCAAGGCAGAACTGGTGTTCAATCAAGCCGGTGAGGGTGACGGTGACCTGGTGTACCGGCAGGATGGCCTGGCAGACAGGCTCAAGCTCCGGGCCGTCAACGCCGATGGCCAGGATCCGGTTCCGGTCTGGGTAACCCGGAAAACCGCCGGTGTGAGAACACTGGGGGAGCTGGAAGGGCGGGACGTATCCCTGGTAGCAGGAACCGACCCGCTCTCCGGGCGGCTTGCACTGGAGGCCCTGGCTGCCGAGGGCGTAACGCCGAAACGGGGCCAGCGTTACGAGGCTGGTGATTTCAGCTCTGCCCTGGGCTTGTTGCTGCACAACAACACCCATGCGGCGGTCTCGGAACTCGGGTTGGTCACGCCTTTCCTGGAATCCCAGGGCCTGGCCATTACCTGGCAGGGAGAACCCGTTTCAGGTGCTGGCTGGTATGCCGGCACCGACACCAAGAACCCCGGGTTGCAGCCGTGCCTGAAAGCACTGCTTGAACTGAAACGCAGCGACGATCGCCAGATATTCAATCTTTTCCCGGAATGGGTGCACGGCTTTGCCCCACCCGATTCCCTGCAATAAAAGGAACCTGTACATGACCTTCTACCAACCCGCCGGCAACGAAGTAGAGCTGTTCACCGCCGCTGCAGACAACGGCCTGCCGGTACTGATCAAAGGCCCTACCGGCTGTGGTAAAACCCGCTTTGTCCGCTACATGGCCGAAAAACTCGGTCGCCCGGTCTACACCGTGGCCTGCCACGACGACCTTACCGCCTCTGACCTGGTTGGCCGCCACCTGATCGGCCCCGACGGCACCTACTGGCAGGACGGCCCCCTGACCCGGGCGGTGCGGGAAGGCGGAATCTGCTACCTTGATGAAGTAGTGGAAGCACGAAAAGACACCACCGTGGTACTGCACCCGCTGGCGGATGACCGCCGGGAACTGCCCATCGAACGCACCGGCGAACTGCTGAAAGCCGCACCGGGCTTTATGCTGGTGGTGTCCTACAACCCGGGTTACCAGAGCTTGCTGAAAGGCATGAAGCCCAGTACCCGGCAGCGGTTTGTCTCCATGAGCTTCGATTACCCGACGCCGGATGTGGAGCAGACCATCGTCCAGGAAGAGTCCGGCTGCGATGCCGACCTTGCGAAGCAGCTGGTGGGGCTGGCAACCTCGTTGCGTAAGCTGAAAGACCACGACCTGGAAGAAGCAGCGTCTACCCGCCTGCTGATCCACACTGCATACCTGATCGCATCCGGTATGCCCCACATCGAGGCTTGCCGGGCCGGGATGATCGAACCGCTATCGGATGACGCGGTTACTGTTAACGCACTGATGGAGGTGGTGTATGCCGTATTCGGGCAGTCCGAAGAGTGAATCTCCCGGGGCGATTGCCCCGGTTATCTGGTACTTGCTGAACCTGCTGGCGTTGCCGGTTATTGGCTTCATTGTGTTGCTGACGATTGCGATGAAATCCGGCGATGCCCACGCTTTGCGGCGGGCCCACAGCAAAGCGGCAGTCTATATGTCGATACTGGGCGCGATGCTGATCAGCGGCGGCGTTGCCGTTTGCTGGCTCATCTACGGCAACACGGGACTATTCTGGACCTATGCTATTGTCTGGGCGGTCGTACTGCACACGTCGTTCGTACTCTGGGGAATGATTTCCCTGGCTCAGGCAATCGGCAACAAGCCGCCTACTTTTCCGCGGTGGCTGCTGTAGGTTCGGGTTCGGTGCTAGGCAGGGTCGGGTAGGTCCTTCCAAAAACCGCTCCTTGCGGCACATCCATGTGGCGCTTCTGCTCCGCCATCCATGGCTCCGC
>NZ_DFLY01000011.1:40026-78606 GCF_002375525.1 Marinobacter sp. UBA3607
CATGGCTCCGCACATTTTTGGAAGGACCTACCCGACCCTGCCGCTGAACTTTCTCACTGGGTTCCGCGGCGGCTGGACTTAGCCTGTCAGATGAATGCCAGCCAAAACTGAAACTACCACAATCGCCCAACCTTGAGCGGCCATTCTCCAGCCCCAGGGAGCGTGTTTCATTTCCATGAAGTGGTCTACCAGCAGGACTGCTTTTACGATCACCAGTCCAAATACCAACCACACCAGAACCGACATGTCGGCGCCAGCCTGCATGGCCACAACAGGAGCCATGGTGCAGATCATCAAGGCGATATAAACCGCTAGCATTAGAAAGTCTCCTCAGGCCAGAACGTAGAGCATCGGGAACAGCACCAGCCACACCAGGTCGACCATGTGCCAGTAGGAGGCGCCGGATTCCATGCCGTTCATGTCGTCGCCGTTGTAGTCGCCTTTTTTCACCTTTACCGCGAGAACCACCAGGATGATCTGGCCCAGTACCACGTGCATGAAGTGGAAGAAGGTGAGGAAGAAATAGAACATGAAGAAGGTGTCGGTGCCCAGGTTGTAGCCGTTGGCGTAGAGGTCGGCGTATTCGTAGAGCTTGCCGAAGGTGTAGATGGACGACGCGGCGATGGCGGCCCAGAGCAGGGCGGCCGTGCCGGTTTTGCGGTCGCGCAGGCGATGGACGGAGAGTGCGACCAGGTAGCTGGCGGTGATCAGGCCGATGGTGTTGACCAGGCCGGTCCAGGGATGCAGGGCCGCCTTGCCGGCGGAGAAGGTGGCCGGGTCCATGCTTCGGGCTACGCCGTAGCCGATGAACAGGATGGCGAACACGGCCAGTTCGGCAAAGATGAAAAACCACACGGCGATGTCGCCGGGCAGGTGCCGCCCGCGGGCGGCTTGAACGTCAGCCATTACATACTCCGTTAACGGGTCAGGTTCATGTACAGCTTGGGTAGCTGGCCGGGCAGCTGGGTCGGGTCTTTGATGACCACGAAGTTGCTGCTGCCGAATACGTAGGGCAGGTATTCGTTGGCTTCTTCGTCGATGGTCACGCAGAACGGGGTCAGCCCGGCCTTGTGGGCCTCCTGCACGGCCATACGGGTGTCTTCCACGCCATAGCGGCCTTCGTACAGGTCCAGGTCGTTGGGTTTGCCGTCGGTCAGCAGTAGCAGGATTTTCTGGTGTTCCGGGCGGGCCTGCAGCAGTTTGATGGACTGGCGGATGGCCGCGCCCATGCGGGTGTAGTAGCCCGGCTCCAGGGCCTGTATCCGGCCCCGGGTGGTGTCGTTGTAGGGCTCTTCAAAGCTCTTGATGTGGTGGAAGCGGATGTGGTCCCGCCGCCGTGACGAGAAGGCAAACAGTGCAAACGGATCGCGGCTGGCGGTGAGTGCTTCGCTCAGCAGTTGCAGGCCGTCCCGGGCGATGTCGATCACCCGCTGGTGGTTATTGATGTAGGTGTCGGTAGACAGGGAAATGTCGGTCAGCACCAGGCACGCCAGGTCCCGCTGGTTCTGCTTGCACTGGCGGAAGAGTTTCTGGTCCACCTCGCCGATGCCGCGTTTGTGCTGCACCATGCGTTCCAGGCAGGCGTCCAAGTCCAGCTCTTCGCCTTCCAGCTGCCGGCGCTCCCACTGGCGCAGGGGCTTCAGGGCGCTGAACTGGCGGCGCAGGGTCTGGGCAGAGCGATTCAGGTGCTCGGGCAAGGGCGAGGGCACAGCGTCTTTGCTCAGCAGGGGCTGCAGGCAGCAGAATTTTTCCCGGTAGTCCTGCCGGCGCCAGTCCCATTCCGGCAGGTGAATGCCCGGCCCCAGGTGCAGGTCGTCGTTTTCTTCCGAGGGCAGGTCCAGGTCAAACTTGATGGCGGAAGACGCTTCGCGGCGGTCCTGGGACACGGAGATCATGTCCATGTCGTCGGCCACGGCGTCGGCGTCTTCCTCTTCGCTGTCGTCGCCGGCGCGGTCGATGGGAATGAATTCAGACCAGGAAAACAGGCTTTCCAGCCGGAACAGCATCAGCCCCTGATCTTTGTCGAAGGCATCCACCCGCTCGGCGCGGCGGCGTTTCCGTTTTTTGGCCAGGCCGCCGGATTTCGACATGGTGTTGTCGTCGCCAATGATCTGACCTTTGAGTTTTCCACGGCCCAGTACCGGATACAGCCAGAGCACCACCGGCCAGGGGTCGGTCAGGGCGTCCGGCAGGTCGTCTACGCTGCCCGGGTGGATCAGGGCCTGGCGAATGGCCGCCTCGCGTTCGGCTTCGCTGCCCCTCAGGCTTTCTGGTTCCGGGCGCCAGCGCAGGGTGTGTTTCACCAGCCGCTGGTACATGGGCTCAAGGCCGGGCCAGCGCTCAAGTAGCTGCTGCACCATGGCCTGGTTACCTTTGAGCCAGCTGTGGTGGTTGATCTCGCCCAGAGAGGCCAGGGCGGCAAGCCACAGGTACAGCTCCCGGTTCACCTTGCGGGAGGGAAACAGCGCCAGGCGGTCCGGCAGGCGCAGGCTTTCTTCGTCCCGCCAGGCCAGTTCGAACTTGCGATGGGTACCGGCCAGCTTCTGCAGGAACTTCCGGCGAATCTGGAAGTGCCGGGGTTCAGCCGTCACCAGGCTCAGGGCGGGATCGCCGCCCATGGCGCGGAACAGCACGCCCAGCGTGCGGGCTTCGTCTTTCAGGTGCACGGCGTACTCGGGGAACTCGCCCATGGCCTGGCGGGTTACGTAGTCGTGCCATTTAAGTCCGACCCACTCTTCCATTTCGTGTCCTCGTATCAGGCCCGTGTCTGGCGCGGGGTAGATTCCACCTGGCGCACGGGAATCAGCACCGTCTGCTTGCCAGGTTCGCCGGGCTCCCAGGTCAGCAGGGAGCCTTCAGGGTTGTCTTTCTGCACCTCGCGGCAGGCGCTGACGCACTGCAGGCACTGGGTACAGCTGAATTTTGCCCGCTTGTGGCTGCGGGTGGGCAGGCGCATGGGGCAGGCTTCGTCGCAGGCCTTGGTGCAATCCCGGCAGGCGGCGGCCCGCTTGGTGTCGAAGGTCACTACCCGGCCCTTGCCGTTGGTCATCCAGGCGATGCTCTGCACCAGGCCTACGGCGCAGCCGTATTTGCAGAACAGGTGCCGGGCGAACAGAAAATCGAAGGTAAACACCGCGGTGGCTACCGCCAGGAAAATGCCCGGGTACAGGCTGAGCTGGCCGGTGACCAGGTCGGTATACAGAGGGATAGGCGGCAGCAGGTAAGACAGCAGCGCTAGGGCCCAGGAAAAGCCGATCAGCGCGCACACCAGGGTCAGGCCGGCCCAGTGGATGGCCTTGCCGGTGCTGCCTTTTTTCAGAGCTTCCCACAGGGTAGGGCGGCCGGTAACGCGTGCCATCAGGTCGTTGATGGTTTCTACCACGGAAAAATGCGGGCACAGCCAGCCGCAATACAGACGGCCCCATTTGAAGGCAATCCAGAGTACCAGTGGCACCAGTACCAGGATGGGCAGAATGAACCAGAACAGGATCTGGCCCGCTACTTCGGCCGGGGTGCTGTGGGCAACCCAGTCCAGGTTCAGGTTAAACGACAGGGGGAAGCCCAGCAGGATGAAGCGGGTTTCGGTCAGGTCGTAACGGAAAATATTGAGAACAGGCGCAAGCAGGAACAGCAGGAAGAAGGCGCTGCGGGTAATCAGGCGCTTCTGCTGAAGGGTGTCTTTCGGGTTGACGGTTTGCGCATGCACAGGGCTTGTCCAGGATTTCGGAAATGTGCCGGGGCCTGGAGGCCCCGGCGGTTATGCCTTATCAGGCATCTTCAGTGGCGGGACCACGGACTTCTTCGGCAGGGCTGGCCTGACCTTTGATGAAGAAGCTGCCGAGGTAAACCACCAGGCCGGCCATGAAGAAGGCACCGGCTACGAATCGCATCCAGTAGAACAGGGCAATCTGATCCTGGCCTGCCATGAACGACATGGCCTCACCGCTTTCCGGAATGCGCTGCAGCCAAACCTGCAGTACGCCGGCACCGGTCAGGAACAGGGTGATGAACACCATGGAGATGGTCATCAGCCAGAAGCCCCACATTTCCACAATCTGCGCCGTGTTGCTGTTGCCGTAAGGACGGCCACGCATGATCGGCACTGCGTAGGAAATGATGGTCAGCACGATCATCACGTAGGCGCCGTAGAACGCCATGTGGCCGTGAGCCGCTGTAATCTGGCTGCCGTGGGTGTAGAAGTTCACCGGAGCCAGGGTATGCAGGAAGCCCCACACGCCAGCACCGAGGAACGCCATCACGGTAGTACCCATGGCCCACAGCATGGCGGCCTTGTTGGGGTGGTTGCGGCGGCGACGGTTGATCATGTTGAAGGCGAATACCACCATCATGAAGAACGGCAGCGGTTCCAGTGCAGAGAACACAGAACCCAGCCACAGCCAGTACTCAGGCGGCCCAATCCAGAAGAAGTGGTGCCCGGTACCGATGATGCCGGTAATCAGTGCCATGGCGATGATCACGTACAGCCACTTCTCGATCACTTCGCGGTCCACACCGGTGAGCTTGATCAGCACATAGGCCAGGATAGCGCCCATGATCAGTTCCCACACGCCTTCTACCCACAGGTGCACGACAAACCACCAGAAGTACTTGTCGGTAGCCAGGTTGCTGGGGTTGTAGAAGGAGAACAGCCACAGTACCGCCAGGCCAACCAGGCCGGTGATCAGTACGATGTTGACCACGGTCTTGCGACCTTTCAGGGCAGTCATGGCAATGTTGAACAGGAACGCTACCACAACCACGGCGATACCAATCTTGGTTATCGTCGGTTGTTCCAGGAACTCCCGCCCCATGGTGGGCAGCAGCTTGTTCATGGTGACCTCCGCCAGGGTGGCGTAGTCTACGAACAGGTAGCCCAGAATGGTCAGGGTGCCGGCTACAGCGAACACCCAGAACAGAATCCACGCCAGCAGCGGGCTGTGCAATTCAGTTTGAGCTTCTTCCGGAACCATGTAGTAGGTTGCGCCCATAAAGCCGAACAGCAGCCAGACAATCAGCAGGTTGGTATGAACCATCCGCGCAACGTTGAAGGGAATTTCCGGAAACAGGAAATCGCCCACAACGTATTGGAGACCCAGAATCAGGCCGAACACAATCTGGCCGGCAAACAGAATCAGGGCAAAGATGAAGTAGGGCATTGCTACCCTTTGAGATTCGTATTTCATGTCTGCTCCCTTACCCTTCGATGTTGGGTGGCCAACCGTTGTCGTCGATCTTGGATGTCCACTCCAGGAAGGCGGCCAGGTCTTCGATCTCGGAATCGCTCAGATTGAAGTTAGGCATCTGGCGCCGGCCCGGGATATTGGTGGGCATGGCGTTCATCCAGGCTTTCATGTAGGACTTGAAGACCTCGGTATCACCACCGCCACGGCGGTCGAATACGTTAGCCAGTTCCGGAGCGAAGTAAGCACCTTCGCCCATGAGGGAGTGACAGCCAACACAGTTGTTGTTCTCCCACAGGTGTTTGCCCCTGACTACCTGCTCGGTCAGTTGGTCGCGGTTATCCCGCTCGGGCATAGCTCGCAGCTGAGTGTCAAAAGTCAGGGCCAGGAACAACAGGACGAAGAATGCACTCCCCCCCAGATATATGTTCCTGGCCATGCTTTTGGTAAAGCGCTCGGCCATTGGTCTCTCTCCTTGGTTGTTTCAAATACCTGACTGCCCCACTAGGATATAAAGATGCATTCCTAATGCTGTTGATGATTATCAAAGAATGCCCGATGTTTCTCTATTGCGCCGGGGAGTTACCTCCAGATGGGTAGGTGATAGACTGCGCCGCCGTCCTGTCTGTAAACAATCTGTCCATATGGAGTGTCGATGGCCGCTGCGTTTGCTCTTTTCTTCAAGCTGATCCCGCTCTACGTCACGGTTGGGCTGGGCTGGATTGCCGGCCGTTACCTGGAAGCCAGCGGCCGGCATATTGCCGGCATCATGCTGTACATCGTCACGCCGTCTGTGGTGTTTTCCGGTGTTATGGCGGCGCCGCTGTCGCCGGAAGTCATCCTGTTGCCGTTCCTGGTGTTTGGAATTTCCTCGTTACTGGGCATTGTTCAGCTGAAGCTGGCGAGGAAAGTCCTGACCGATGGCAGTGCCAACATCATTCCCCTGTGCGTGGGTTCCGGTAATACCGGGTACTTCGGGGTGCCGGTGGCGCTGCTGCTGTTCGGAGAAGAAGGGCTGGGGCTTTATATCGTGTGCATGCTGGGCACCACCCTGTTCGAGAACTCGGTGGGCTTCTACCTGGCGGCCCGGGGCCGATACAGTATCCAGGATGCGCTCTGGCGGGTGCTCAAGCTGCCTTCGGTGTACGCTTTCCTGGCGGCCGTGGCCCTGAACCTGGCGGGGGTGGGCATTCCGGACATCTTCGTGCCGTTGTTCGACAACCTGCGCGGCGCCTACAGCATTCTGGGCATGATGATTATTGGCATGAGCATTACCAGCTTCCGGGGGCTGGCGGGTAACGTCCGGTTCACGGCGCTGGCGTTTTTCGGCAAGTTTGTGGTCTGGCCGCTGGTGGCGATCCTGTTCTGGTGGGTCGATTCCACGATTCTGGGCGTCTACGAGCCGGCTGTGCACCAGGCCATGTTCCTGATTTCCATCACGCCGATCGCGGCCAACACGGTGGTGATTGCGACCCTGCTGGATACCTCGCCCAGGCAAGCCGCGGGCACGGTGCTGCTGACGACGCTGTTCGGCCTGGCGTTTATCCCGGTGATGATCTCTCTGGCATTCTAGGCCATCCGTTCAGTGGGTTGTCCCGTTCGGGCAAGGGGCGCAGCCCCGTTCCCATTGAATGGTGGTGTGATGGATGTTGAACTCGGCCGCCAGCATGGCCGAGGCCTGGTGGATGGCTTCGTCATCGCCTTCCGGGTCCGGCTTGACCAGGTGCACCGTCAGGGCATTCTCGGTGGTGCTCAGGGCCCAGATATGCAGGTGATGGGCAGACTGCACGCCGGGCAGGTGCTCCAGGTGCTCGCGCACGGCAGCCGGGTCGATTCCCCTGGGAACGGCATCCAGCGCCAGGTTGATAGATTCTTTCAGCAACTGCCAGGTACCCAGGAAGATCACCACGGCAATAACCAGGCTGATCACCGGGTCGATCCAGGCCTGGTCGGTGAACATCAGTATCGTGCCTGAAATCACCACCCCGACCGATACCGCAGTATCGGCGGCCATATGCAGGAAGGCCCCGCGAATGTTCAGGTCACCCTTCTGGCCTTTCATGAACAGCATCATGGTGATGCCGTTGATCACCACGCCGATGCCGGCCACCACAACCACCACAAGGCCCGCGATTTCTCCCGGATTGCCGAGCCGCTGGAGGGCTTCCCAGGTGATACCGCCCACCGCGGCAATCAGAATCAGGGCATTGAACAAGGCTGCCAGGATGGTGGTTTTCTTCAGGCCATAGGTTTTGCTGGTGGTGGCCGCTTTGCTGGCAAGCCAGCTTGCGGCCCAGGCCAGGAGCAGGCCCATCACATCACTCAGGTTGTGCCCGGCATCGGCAATCAGCGCCAGGGAGCCGGACAGCACGCCGTACACCGCTTCAATCACTACAAACAGGGTGTTCAGGATCACCGCAATGGCAAAGGCCCGGTTGTGGGTGTCGAACTGGTGGCTGTGATCGTGGCCGTGGCTATGGTCGTGGCTGTGCATGGTTTCCTCGTTCGGGGAATGTTCGGGCGGCGGCTTAGCCCTTCAGGGCCAGGATGCGCCGGGCTCCGCTCAGAACAATGATGCCGACAATGGTGCCGATGACCAGGTCCGGATAGTTAGAGCCAGTCCAGGCCACCAGCGCGCCGGCAACAATGATGCCGAGATTGATGATCACATCGTTGGCGGAGAAGATGTAGCTGGCCTTCATGTGGGCACCACCTTCACGATGCCGGGAAATCAGCAGCAGGCAGGCGGTGTTGGCGATCAGGGCGACTACCGCGATAGCCATCATCAGCGTGGACTCCGGCTCGCTGCCGAAGACAAACCGCCGGCCCACCTCAAGCAACACCCCGAGCGCCAGGATAAGCTGCAAAATGCCGGCAACATGGGCTGCCCGCACCTGCATCTTCACGCCATGGCCCACGGCGTAAAGCGCCAGGCCATAGACTGCGGCATCTGCAAACATGTCCAGCGAATCTGCAATCAGCCCGGCAGACTGGGCGATCAGCCCCATCACCATCTCAAACACGAACATCAGGCCATTGATGGCCAGCAGGACCCACAGCGTGCCGGCTTCCTGTTGCTGGGTTGCCCCGGAATCGGCAGCTGCCTGAATGGCTTCCGTACTGGCCTTGCGGGTATCCCGGAGCTCCGCTCCGAGCCCCAGGGTGTAGAGCTTGTCGGTAATTGGCGAGGCCTCTCCGTTATGCAGTACCTCGAGGGTGCGGCCCGGCAAGTCAAACGACAGGCCCTGAACGGTGCTGAAACCGCCCAGCGCCATGCGAATCATCCGCTCTTCGGAGGGGCAATCCATCCTGGGGATCCGGTAGGTGCTCAGCCAATCGCCGGACGCGTCATTGATATCGCTCCGGGCCGTTTCGCCTGCTGCAGGTTTACTGTTGCTGCAGCAGTTGTTGCAGGAAGTGCTCATTCATAGCTCCGGTTCATGAATCGGGTCATCCTATTAGAAAACCTGTTAGTTACTGCAGGGTCAAGACAGTTTACACAAAGAAGGATCATGGTCTTAACTGTAAGAGATGCTCATCAATAACGATGAAGAGGTGGATCTCATGAACAGGTTTACACGAATAGTCGCATACTCCGTTTTGGTGTCAGCCCCCTTGCTGGCTTTTGCCCAGGGCAACTCTGGACAAATGCCCCGTGGAGGCATGATGAATCAGGGTGGCATGATGAACCAGGAGCAGATGCAGCAAATGCATCAGAACATGTCTCAGATGCAGGAGATGATGCAGGAAATGCGCAACGCCAAGTCCGACGCCGAGCGCCAGCGTATCCGCGAGCAACACATGGAGTCCATGCAGCAGCATATGCAGTTGATGCGTGGAGGCGCAGGCCCGGGCATGATGGGACAGCGCCAGGGGCCGTCGGATGGTGGTCAGGGCATGGGTAACCAGCCCAAAGGCCAGGCCGGTGGTATGGGCCCCCGTTCCGGCGGTGCCGGTATGGATCCGGAACAGCGCCTGGAAATGATGGAGCAGCGTATGGAGCACATGCAACTGATGATGGAGCAAATGCTGGAGCACCAGGCGCAGAGCCAGAGAGGGCGGTAAACAAACTTGGAGTTTGTTGTTTTTCCGTTGAGTGATTTAATCAAATAAAGACAGCTGGTTGTCCTGTGTCTGCTTGGCTGCCGCTTTCGGCCGTGTTTGGTGCGGCCCCTTGCGGCTGCCGTGGCGGTCCAGCACCCGGCCAGTCTCTTCCCGGCTTATGTGTTGTTTTCGGAAGTCGCCCACCGCCTTGCGCGCTGCCCGGGCCGCCTGTTCATGGTCGCACACCGGGGCAATGTAGGTGTTGCCGCCGAACTTCGCTTTCTGGGTAGGCGTCATCAACCAGGGAGTATGGATCATTTCCCGGGGCACCCCAGCCAGCTCGGGAATCCAGCGCCGGATAAATTCGCCGTTCGGGTCCAGCTTCTGGCTTTGCAGCACCGGATTATAGATGCGCAGGGCATTGATGCCGGTCAGGCCGGATTGCATCTGGGCCTGGGAATAGTGAATGCCCGGCTCGAAATCGGTGAACAGTCGCGCCAGTTGCAGGGCCGGATCACGCCAGTGCAGCCAGAGTTGATAGCTGGCCACGGCCATCAGCATCGCCCGCATCCGGAAGTTGAGCCAGCCGGTATATTGTAGGCTGCGCATGCAGGCATCCACCAAAGGCCAACCGGTTTGCCCTTGCTGCCAGCGCTGTAGCCGTTCGGAATCGTTCGGCCCGGTTTTCATGCCCTCCAGTTCCCGGTGCATGGCGCGGAACTCCAGCTCCGGCTCGTCTTCAAGTTTCTGAATGAAGTGGCAATGCCAGTGCAGGCGGGAGCGGAAGCTGGTCAGGCTTTTCTGTTTCCGGGGCAGGGTATTCCGATGATTGCCGGCCGCTGGTGTCTGGCTGCTGCCAGTATTCGTCTTCAATGACGTACAACGGAATCACCGGTTCAGCCAGAGTCGCGGCAGCCACCAGCGGGGCGTGATCGCGGGTGCGTAGATCACGCTTGAACCAGACCACTGTAGTCATGGCTGCGTGCTCCGGGCGCGGCGGCAGCGTTCACTGCAATAGCGAACATTGTCCCAGTCTTTTGCCCACTTCTTGCGCCAGGTGAAGGGGCGCTGGCAGACCGGGCAGGTTTTTTCGGGCAGGTGTGGTTTTTTGTGCATCCGGGGTTTTTGGTTTTTACTGAGGGTATGGGTTTTGATGGATATACGTGACTGAAACGGCAAAGGTTTTCTTATGACCAAACTGAACGAAGGACTGCAGCCCCCATCGGTCCTGATCTTCGACTGGCACGGCACGCTGGTGGACACCCACGATGCCATGTTCAGTGCCATGGAGGAGATGCTGCCCCAGCTTGAAGAGCTGGGTTTGGTAGAGCAGCTCTTGCCGGAAGACCAGTGCCGCACCGAAGACGACGCCCGGCTGGTACGCTACATCCGCATCTTTCGCCGCTTGCACCCGCGCATTCTGGCGGAACGCCGGGTGTCCCGCACGGATGTCTTCAACGCCATCTTCGGCGACAACAAGGCGGCCAAGTTGCAGGCGCACAAGGCCTACAACAACGCCTATCGAAAGTATTTTGGCCAGGTTAGGCCGTTCCAGCCCGGTGCCTACGAGTACCTGTCGGCCCTCAAGGCCATGGGCATCAAGCTGGCGGTGTCCACCAACCGTAACCGGGAGTTCCTGGACAAAGAACTGGATATGGTGGACGAAGGCCGCTGGCATAACCTGTTTGACGCCACCGTGTGTGCCGACGATGTCACCGAATACAAACCGGACCCGCAAGTGATCCTGAAGGTGCTGGAGCAACTGGGGCTGCCGGCAGACCAGAAGGCCTGGTACATCGGCGACAGCTATGTGGATATGCTCACCGCCCACCATGCGGGGGTGTCTGGCGTGTTCTACAACGGCGCTTGCTGGGAGCCGGAACGTATCGACAGCTGGTTCACCAGGCGCGATGCACCGGCCGCCGTTCTGGACAGCTTTGAAGACCTGATGGACCTGATGGCGCTGCTGGAGCGGGAGCAACCGGATGCGTTCAGCGCCAGCCCGGCAGAAGTGCGCCCGAAGCCTTTCCCGGCACCGGAGCGACCGGAGCCCCGGATCGAGCCGGACTGGCACCCGGCGGTGGTGAAACTGATTCGCCCGGCGGTGATCCTGTTCGACTGGCATGCCACGCTGGTGGATACCCTCGATGCCATGTACCACGCCGTGGACGACATGTTGCCGGAGTTCCACAAGTTGGGACTGATGGGCCGGATGGTAGCGCCGGAAGACAGCAAGACCCCGGAAGATGCGCGGCTGGTGGCTTACGTGCGCGAATTTGCCAAGCTACACCCGAAAGTGAAGGCAGACCGGAAAATCTCCCGCACGGATATTTTTGAAGTGCTGTTCGGCGATGATCAGGACGCCAAACAGCTTGCCCACAAGGCCTTCAACCATCATTACCGTAACCACTACGGCACGGTGAAAGCGTTCGAACCCCGTGTAAGGGATGTGCTGGAGGGATTGCACCGGCTGGGGATACAGGTGGGGGTGATTACCAACCGGGACCGGGAGTTCTTCGAACACGAACTGGCAGCGGTGGAAGACACCGGCTGGACCCACCTGTTTGAGGTGGATGTATGCGGAGACGACACCCCATTGCGCAAGCCGCACCCGGACCAGCTGTTGCTGGCGGTACAGAAGCTGGATTACCCGCCGGACCCCAGCGTCTGGTACGTGGGAGACTCCACCACGGATGTGATTGCGGCCAAGCGGGCAGGGATGACGGCGGTATTCTTTAACGGTGCCCAGTGGGACTTGCCCTGGCTGAACCGGATTTTTCCGGGCACCCACAAACACCCGGACAAACCGGATGTGGTGGTGAATGATTTCTCGGAGTTCTGGGCGCTGGTGCTGGCCTGTGAGGTAGGCCCGCCCTAATCGCTGGCGCCTTTCAGGGCTTCTTCGATGGCAAGCCCGATGGACAATACGCCTTCTACGCCGTTGTTCGGCTCGTCCAGCGGCAGGGGAAAGCTGACGATCACCTGGAACCGGCTGGTGGATGCATCGTAGCGAATCGGGGATACCCAGAAGTCTTGCCTGCGGGTTAAGCCCTGACTGGTTTCTTCAACCAGGTCCTGGAACTTTGCTTCATCCCCCTGCCAGTAATCGGAGGACAGTTGGCTCATGGCTGACAGGGCACCCTGGCTGTCGATCAACAGAATCTCGGTAACCAGAGGGGCTTGCTTCGACTGCCAGTGTGCCAGGGCCCGGGAGGCTGGCAGTTCCAGGATCTGGCGGGCCAGGGGTGTCATGCTGGCCGGGGCCAGTGCCTGCCAGACGGTGTCCTGGGTGAGGATGTCAGTAAAGGTGTTGTAGTGGCTGCCCTGGTGCAGGGCTCTTTGCAGGTCTACCTCGCTTGCCAGGCTGCGGGCCAGTTCTCCGGCTATCCTGGTTACCTGCTGGTGTTCCTCGCCGGATAACTGTGTCTGGGTGCCCATGCAGGCGGGCAGGCTCAGATTGAACCGATTCATGAAATCCGGGTGCCGGGTGACAAATTGCGGGTTCAGGTACAGGTGTAGCGGGGCGTAGCGCAGAAAGGTGTGCTGAATACCCTGATGCAGCTCCGGCTGCTTTTCCCGCAGTCCGGACATCACTCGCTCGTCCAGCAGGGCCAGGTCGATGCGTTTTCGTTTCAGCAATGCCGGCAACTGGCTGGCGCTGCCCACAGCAACAAAGGCTTCGAGCCCTTGCTGCCTTAGCCAGAGTTCTTCATTGCTGCCACCCACCACGCCAATGCGGGCGTTTTCAGGTATTGGTTGCTCGCCGGTGTAGAACCAGTGCCATTTCTCCAGTGCAACCGGGTGGCTTGCCCAGGCGCTCTGGTCCAGCTCCGGTGAGCGGTCGACTGCAAAGTAGCCGTCTACCAGGTTGCGCTTCAGCGAATACAGGGCGCGGTTCTGGGGGACCAGTCTGATCTGGGTATGGGCTCCGGCCTGTTCCATGGCGCAGCGTATGGTGTCTGCGGTTTCCCCGGCAACCTCCGGGCCATTCGGTGTCTCATTGGCGTATTGGTAGGGCGGGGAATGAAAGGTATAGAGGGTGTAAACCCGATGGTCCGCTGCCGCCTGGGCGGCAGCCACAGCCAGAAACAATCCGATTGTCAGAGACCGAATCTGCATAGTTTGGCGAGCATCCCTGTGACCAATTTGTGAAAAGTGCCAGAAGCATAGCAGTGATTGCCCAATATTTCTGCTGGCAGCGGGGCCCCGGTTCACAGGTTTTCGATGTCCTTTAACAGCTCGTCGGCCCGGGCCAGAATCGCTTGCCGGCGTTCCGGGGCTTGTTTGTCCCAGTTCCGGTACATCATGGTCATGCGCGGATTGTTGGCAAAATCCTGCCGGTGCCGGTCAATAAAGTGCCAGTACAGGCTGTTGAACGGGCAGGCCCGCTCTCCGGTGGCATCCTGCACCCGGTAGTGGCAGTTCTGGCAGTGGTCAGACATGCGCTGGATGTACTTGCCGCTGGCAGCGTAGGGCTTGGAGCCCAGGTAGCCTCCATCGGCGTGCATCACCATGCCCAGGGTATTGGGCAGCTCTACCCAGTCGAAGGCGTCGATATACACCGCCAGGTACCAGTCACAGATGGCTTCTGGTCTCACCCCGGCCAGCAGGGCAAAGTTGCCGGTCACCATCAGCCGCTGGATGTGGTGGGCATAGGCGTTGCGGGCCGTGGCGTCGATGGCCTTGTGCATGCAGCGCATCTTTGTATCGCCGGTCCAGTAGAACCAGGGCAGCTCCCGGGTATTGCCCAGGCGGTTTTCCCGGGCGTAACCGGGCATCAGCAGCCAGTAGATGCCGCGCACGAATTCCCGCCAGCCGATGACCTGGCGGACAAAACCTTCCACCGCATTCAGCGGCGCCCGGCCGGCGTGCCAGGCCCGTACCGCTTCCTCGCAAACCTCCATCGGCTCCAGCAGCCCGGTATTCAGGTAGGGCGACAGAATGGAGTGGAACAGCCAGTCTTCGTTGTCTGACATGGCATCCTGGTAGTCGCCGAAGCAGGGCAGGGCAAAGTCGATAAAGTGGCCAAGGGCCTGGCGGGCCTGTTCGGCGTTGACGGCGTAGTGGAAATCGTCTGTGGTACCGAAATGTTCCGAAAAGTGCTCGTTCACCAGTTCGATTGCGTCCGTGGTGATGGCATCCGGTTCCTCCCGGAACGGAGCCGGGGCAGGAGGTTTGCCGGTCCATTTCTTGCGGTTATCGGCGTCGAAGTTCCAGTGGCCACCTTCGGGCTGGCCATCTGGCGTCATCAGCAGGCCGGTTTTCTTGCGCATTTCCCGGTAGAAGAACTCCATGCGCAGCTGTTTCTTGCCCTTGGCCCAGCGGGCGAACTCGTCAATGGCGCACACGAAGCGGGTATCCGGGCGGATTTCGACATTCAGGCCCAGCGTTTTATGCCACTGGCTGACCTGGTTGTGTAAACGCCACTCACCGCACTCCGTGGTGATCACGCGTTCCGGTCGGTGTTCCCGGGCCAGCTCCGCTATCACCTGTTCAAGAGATTGAGCCGGGTTGTCCGGGTGGTAGTGCTGGTAATGCACCCGCCAGCCTTCGCGTTCCAGCTCCTGGGCAAAGTGCCGCATGGCGCTGAATATGAATGCCAGCTTCTTCTTGTGGTGGTTGGTGTAGCTGGCTTCGCTGTGGACTTCGGCCATCACGATCAGGTCGTTTTCCTTGTCTGCGCCATCCAGGGCAGAGAGTCGGGGGCTGAGCTGATCGCCCAGAATCAGTATGAGATTGGCCATGTCGGGCTCCGGCTGAGTTTATCCTTTAGAGGTAGGCAGAATACGCCATGGGCGCAAGGGTGGTTCATTGGTTAAGCTGGTACACTCAGCTGATTCGCATCAAACAGTGACTGTCGCCGGTCAGGCATAATCCGCGCTTTCCGGCTTGCCAATCCTATTCGACGTTAGAGTTTTACTATGGCTTCTGATACTGCTGCAGCAAACAACCTGCCCGCTTTTATTTGGGACGAGGCGCTTATCCGCCGCTATGACCTGAGCGGCCCACGCTACACGTCGTACCCCACGGCGGTGGAGTTCACCCCGAACTATTCCATTGAAGACATGGTTAAAGCGGCAGGCCGCAGCAAGGCCTCCGGCGGGCCAATCTCGCTCTACACCCACCTGCCGTTCTGTGCGCACCTCTGCTACTACTGCGCCTGCAACAAGGTGATTACCAAGAAGCGCGACAAGGCCATGCCTTATGTTGAGCGGGTACTGAAAGAGGCGGCCATCCAGTCGAAACTGTTCGGTGCCGACCGGCCCGTCCAGCAGCTGCACTGGGGCGGTGGCACACCCACCTTCCTGCCCCGGGATGTGATGCAGCACCTGATGGCTGGTTACGGTGAGTTGTTTAACCTGCAGTCTGGCGATGAGCGGGACTACAGCGTGGAAATCGACCCCCGTGAAGTGGACGAAGATACCCTGTCGACCCTGTGGGAACTGGGCTTCAACCGCATCAGCCTGGGCGTGCAGGATGTGAACCCGGAAGTGCAGAAAGCGGTGAACCGCATCCAGCCCCGGGAGATGACCGAAGCAGTGCTGAACGAAGCCCGCCGTATCGGCTTCCGCTCCATCAACCTGGACCTGATCTACGGCCTGCCGCACCAGACTCCGGAAAGCTTTGCCGAAACCCTGGAGTCGGTGATCGAGATGTCTCCGGACCGCCTCTCGGTGTTCAGCTACGCGCACCTGCCGGACCGGTTCTACCCGCAGACCCGTATCCAGGCTGACACCCTGCCGAGCCCGCAGCAGAAGCTGACCATTCTGCACAACACCATCAATCGCCTGCTGGAAGCCGGCTACGAATACATCGGTATGGACCACTTCGCCAAGCCGGACGACAGCCTGGCGGTGGCCCAGCGCGAAGGCCGCCTGCACCGGAACTTCCAGGGTTACACCACCCACTCTGATTGCGACCTGGTGTCTCTGGGTGTGTCTGCTATCGGCCAGACCGACGATGCCTACTTCCAGAACAACCACGACCTGCCGTCGTGGGAAGCGTCCATCGATGCCGGCCAGCTGGCCATCATCCGTGGCGTAGGCCTGACCCGCGACGACCGTATTCGCCGCTGGGTGATCGGCCAGCTGATCTGCCAGTTCCGGCTCGATCGCAAGCAGTTTGCCGATAAATGGAACGAAGATTTCGACCGCTACTTCGCGGATGAAATGAGCCGCCTGAAGCCGATGATCCAGGACGAGCTGATTGCGGATTCCGGTTCCGTGCTGCAGGTTCAGCCGGCCGGACGGCTGCTGATCCGGGCCATTTGCCAGATCTTCGATCTGTACCGTAAAGAGGGCGCCAGCCAGCGGTTCTCACGGATTATCTGATCGTACACTAATATTCTGTCCTCTAAAGACTGGACTAGGGGGTGCCAAATGCGTATGGTTTGGCGCTCCCTCCTCCGGGCTGTTTCTATTTGTGGTGAAGAGGACAGAAAATACCATGACATCTAAAGACTTTCGTGGCCAGCTGGCCCATCTGAGCTTCCCTTAGCAAGTCTGACCTCCGGGCGCCCCTGCCCACCTTTCGTTGCCCCGCTGCAACACCTCCGCGTGTGCGGACTTTCCAGACGAATGGCTCCACCCTGGCGAGCAACCTGTGCGTTGCAGACTGCCGGTGGGTTTCTGTCGTTTTGAACAGAGGTTGAGATTTGAACGAGAACGGATTTACCCAATTTTCGACAATCACCGTATTGTTACTGCTTGCCGCCTTCTACGGCGGTACCTACCTGCTTACCTTGCTGATTCGCAAGGAAAAAGAAGATACCTCCGGCTTTATGGTAGCCGGTCACCATGTCGGTTTCGGTATGGGCGCGGCCAGTATGACCGCCACCTGGATCTGGGCTGCGTCTTTCTACGCGGCAGCCACCTCCGGGTACACCTACGGGGTGTCCGGGCCGATCCATTATGGCCTCTGGGGCGCGCTGATGATCCTGTTCATCTACCCCTTCGGCCGCCGGTTCCGCAAGCTGGCCCCCAACGGCCATACCCTGGGTGAGCTGATCCACGCCCGTCATGGTTCTTCCAGCCAGCTGATCCTGGCCGGGTCCAACGTGCTGGGCAGCATTATCAGCCTGATGGTCAACTTCACGGCCGCCGGTGCGCTGGTGTCGGTGCTGTCGCCGTTGTCTTTCGAAACCGGTGTGATTGTGGCCGGTGTGGGCGTGTTGGCCTACACGCTGACGTCCGGTTTCCGGGCCTCGGTGTTTACCGACTTTGCCCAGCTGGTGGCGCTGATGGCGATTGCCATTATTATTATCCCTGCGGTTCTCTACTCTGCAGGCGGCCCCAGCGTCATGGTGGAAGGCCTGAGCAAGATGACCGACGAGCAGGCCAACCTGTTCTCGGTGGAAGCCATCATGAACCAGGGCGCACCTTTCTTTGTGGCGGTTCTGGCCTATGCCATCGGTAACCAGACCATTTCCCAGCGCCTGTTTGCGGTGCGCGAGAAGAACATCAAGTCTACCTTCGTGACCGCCACCATCGGTTACGGTGCAATTGTGATCGGCCTGGGCATGATTGGCCTGATGGCGCTGTCGGTTGGTGTAGAGCCCATCGACGGCAAGATGAATAACCTGATTCCGCAGATGGTGTCTACCTACCTGTCGCCGTTCTTCGTGGCCCTGTTCTTTATCCTGGTGATCGGCTCGCTGTCGTCCACCGCGGATTCTGACCTGTCCGCGCTGTCTACCATCATGATGGCGGATGTCTACGGCAAGAACATCGCCAAGGACAACCCAAACCCGAAAGTGATGATGCTGGTTGGCCGCATCACCATGATTGTGGCTACCGTGGCGGGGCTGATCTTTGCCAGCTTCTCGCTGGATATCCTGGTGATGCTGGTGTTCGTCGGCGCACTCTGGGGTGCCATCGTGTTTCCGGTGATCGTCAGTTGCTACTGGGACAGGGTCACCAATTCCGCCTTCACCTGGTCGGTGGTGGTGGCCATGGCGCTGTTCTGTATTGCCCGCTTTGAGCTGCTGGAAATGACCGGTATGACCGTACTGGCCTTCGAGATCCTGGCGTCTGTCGGCGGAGCCGTGGTGATCGGCATGATGGTGTTCGGTTTCTTTGGCCGCGCGGCAGGACTGGTTGCCGGTGCCATAACACTGGTGGCCATGCTGATGTTCGCCACCGGGTTCCTGAGGGACTACATGGTGTTGGTAGCCTCACTGACGGCCTACGGTGCCAGTGCCGTGGTGTGTACCGCCATGACCCTGCTCAGCAAGGAAGAACGCTTTGACTTCGACCTGATCAAGAAACGGGTTGGTGACTATGACGACGCCGACAGTGAAGGCACTGCCGGCCTGATTCCGGAGGGTGCGAAATGACAAACGAACTGGTTTACGGTGCTTATATCCTGGTGTGGCCGGCCATCACCCTGGTGGTGCTGGGCGTGATCTGCGGCGCGGTAGCCCGGGATGTCCGCCAGGCCTGCAACAACGATGATGACCTGATCTGACCCCGGTCTGACAATGGTCAATGCGCCGGCAGGCCCGGGGCAGTAGGTTAGCTCCTTCACCACGTGGAGGAGTGTAATGGAACTTGTCTGCCCTGCCGGTAGCCTGCCGGCCCTGAAAACCGCTGTGGACAATGGTGCCGATGCGGTTTACTTCGGTTTCCGAGACAGCACCAACGCCCGCCAGTTTGCCGGCCTGAATTTCAACGAGAAACGCGCCGGGGAGGGCATTGAATACGCCCACTCCAAAGGCAGCCGTGTGTTCTGTGCCATCAACACCTATCCGCAGCCAGACGGCTGGGAGCACTGGAAAGGTGCGGTAGACCGGGCAGCATCCATTGGTGTGGATGCCATCATCCTGGCCGATATGGGCCTGCTGGACTACGCCGCCAACAAATACCCGCACATCCCCCGCCACCTGTCGGTACAGGGGTCGGCCACCAGCCACGAGGCCCTCTCGTTCTACAAAGACAACTTCGATATCCGCCGCGCCGTATTACCCCGCGTATTGTCGCTGGACCAGGTACGGGGTGTCGCTAAACACAGCCCTGTTGAACTGGAAGTGTTTGCCTTTGGCAGTCTGTGCATCATGGCGGAAGGCCGTTGTTATCTGTCGTCCTATCTCACCGATGAATCCCCGAACACCCGTGGTGCCTGCTCTCCGGCCAAGGCCGTGCGCTGGCAGGAAACCCCGCAGGGGCTGGAGTCGCGCCTGAACGATGTGCTGATCGACCGCTACGGCCCCGGTGAAAACGCAGGTTATCCCACGCTGTGCAAAGGCCGCTTTGAAGTGGAAGGCAGTGTGTACCACGCCATTGAAGAACCGGTCAGCCTGAACACCATGGATATCCTGCCGGAGCTGCAGGAACTGGGCATCAGCGCGGTGAAAATCGAAGGCCGGCAACGCAGCCCCGCCTACATTGCCGACGTGGCCCGCACCTGGCGCCAGGCGCTGGACGGGCTGGCGGCGCACCCGGGCATGTTCACGGTAGAGGATGCCTGGCGTAACACCCTGTCTGGCCTTTCCGAAGGTGGCCTGACCACCATCGGCGCCTACCATCGCAAGTGGAAATAAGGTTGTATCCATCATGATGAAGCTATCCCTGGGCCCGATCCTCTGGTTCTGGTCCAAGCAAAGCGTGTTTGATTTCTATGCCAAGGCCGCGGAATGGCCGGTCGATACCATCTATCTTGGCGAGGTGGTGTGCTCCCGCCGCCGGGAACTGAAACCTGATGACTGGCTGGACCTGGCCCGGGATTTGAAAGCCTGTGGCAAGAATGTGGTGCTCTCCACCCTCACGCTGATTGAATCCGAAGCGGACCTGCGCCGTCTGCGCCGGTTCTGTGAACAGGACGAATTCCTGGTGGAAGCGAACGACCAGAGCGCCCTGCAGGTGGCTGTCCGCAACAAGATTCCGTTTATCACCGGCCCGTCCATGAACATCTACAACGTGGCCACCCTGAAAATCCTGGCCAGGCAGGGCTTGCAGGGCTGGAACCTGCCGGTGGAATTGGGCAAGGAAACCCTGGGGCAGTTAATCAGCGAGCTGAAGGCTGAAGGCCTGGACCTGCCTGCCGAAGTGTTCTCCTGGGGCTTCCTGCCGCTGGCCTGGTCGTCCCGCTGCTTTACCGCCCGCCATTACAACCTGCCCAAGGACAATTGCGAGTTCCGTTGCCTGGAGCATCCGGATGGCATGGAACTGCGCTCCCGGGAGAGCCAGGAACTGTTCCGCATTAACGGCATCTCCACACTCTCCGGTTCCCGCTATGACCTGATGCGGGAGCTACCGGATATGGAGCGCATGGGGGTCAGCACTGTGCGCCTGAGCCCGGAACATCAGGGCATGGACGAGGTGGTCAAACGTTTTGATCAGGTCCGCCGGGGGCAAGTGCCGGCCGCCGACCCGCTGCAGCTGGTAGAGGCACCACCCTGCAACGGGTATTGGTATGGCAAGCCGGGCATGGACCTGGTAGGTGCCTGAGCACTAGCAAAAGGCCGGGGCATTGAACCCGGCCTTTTGCGTCAGGGCCCGTTATTCCGGGCCCAACCCAGATCCTCAAGAATGGCATAGAGCGCTGGCAAGGCCACCAGGATCAGCACGGTGGATACCAGCAAGCCGAACACCACCGAGATCACGAGTGGAATCACCGCCATGGCTTGGGTGCTGGTTTCCGCCAGCAGCGGCAGCATGCCAGCGACCGTAGTGCTGGTGGTAATCAGGATGGCCCGGAAGCGAGCCCGGCTGGCGGCACCGGCAGCTTCCTGTGCGCTCATGCCCTGTTCCCGGTAGCTCTTGATGAACTGCACCAGCAGGATGGCGTTGTTCACCACAATCCCGGCCAGTGACGCGGCACCGATCAGTGAGGGCATGGACAGGTTGTAGCCCATCAGCAGGTGGCCCCAGACGGCACCCATAAATGCGACCGGAATGGCCAGCATCACGATGACCGGCTCCAGGTAACTACGGAACTGGAACGACAGAATCAGGAAGATCCCCAGCAGGCCGATCAGCAAGCCCCGGGCGATGGACTGGCCGGTTTCCCGGGAGCGGGCGGTCTGGCCTTCGACCTGCAGGGTGATTTCCGGCCATTGCTCCTGAAGTTTCGGGAATACCTGGCTCTGCAAATCCGCCACGATGGCATCGGCGTTGGTCGTCCGGCCGTTCACATCGGCAGACACGGTGACCGTGCGCAGGCCGTCAATCCGGGTCACCTGCGCCCACTGGCGTTCCTCGGTTATATCGGCCACCTCCCGCAGGGGCACCATCTGGCCCTTGCCGGTGGTGATCACGGTGTCTTCCAGGAACTGGCGGGTGTTGCGTTCGGCGCTGGTCTGGCGCACCAGGATTTCGATGTGCTGATCACCAATCTGCACCGTATCCACAATATCCCCGAGCAGCCCGGTTCGGATCTGGCTGGCCACGTCGGATGCCGTCAATCCGAGCGACAGGGCGCGGTCGTTCAGCGACAGGGTGCGCTGGGGCTTGCCGGGGCGAAGATCATCCAGCACGTTGAAGGTACCGTTATAAAGGGCAACTTCGTCGCTCAGATACCGGGCGGCGGCTTTCAGCTCATCCAGGTCAGTACCCTGCAGGCGCACTTCAATGGGGATGCCCGCGGGGCCGAAACCGGGTTCCTGGATGTTGAGGGCGATCAGGCCGGGGATATCTCCGATCTCTTCATACCAGCGGTCGGTGAGGGTAGCCAGGTCCACGGTGCGCAGCTCCGCGGTCAGCAAATCGGCCATCACCGTGGCCACGTGGGCGCCTTTTTCACCGGCGCCGGCGTGCTGGTTGAAGCGGGTCTGGATGTTTTGCACCAGCGCTTGCTGGTCGGGCTGGTCTGGCGTGTATTCCTCGTTGAGCCGCAGCATGGCCGAGGTTATGCGTTCGGTAATGGCCCGGGTCTGGTGCAGGGGAGTGCCCTGGGGCATCAGTACCCGGGCTTCCAGTACATCGCCGTCGATTTCCGGCATGGCTTCCATGCGCACATGGCCGCCGGCCATCAGCCCCACCGAACCCAGCAGTATCAGCAGCATGGCGGCCAGTACGCCGTAGCGGAACCGGATGGCGCGGTCGGCCAGTTGCCCCACTTTCTCCCGGACGTTTTCAAAGCCGTTGTCGAAGGCGGAACGAAAGCGGGAAGGGGCCTTCTCGCGCCTTTTGCCCAGGCCGCTTTTAAGATGGTGAGGTAGTATCCAGAAGGCTTCGATCAGCGAGGCGGCCAGCGCGGCAATCAGCACCACTGGCAGTACCTCCAGCACCGCTCCCAGCTCTCCGGCCAGAAACGCCAGCGGGATGAACACGGACACCGTGGTCAGGAAGGAGGACAACACCCCGGGCAGAATCTCCTGGGTTCCTTTGGCAGCCGCCTCCAGCGGGCTGTTGCCGTCGGCGTGCCACTGGGCAATGTTGTCGGTGATCACCACCGAATCGTCCATCACAATACCGATGGCCATCAGCAGTGCCACCAGGGTAATCATGTTCAGGGACAGGCCGGTGAGGGCCATCACCACAAAGGCACCGGCAAAGGCGGCTGGCAGGCCGAACAGGGCCCAGAAGGCAAGGCGGGGGCGGAAGAACAGGGCCATCACCAGGCCCACCAGCACCAGCCCCGTGATGCCGTTGCCCACCAGCATTTGCAGGCGGTCCTTCACAATCGAGGTCATGTTCTGGGTGATTTCCAGCTCGACATTGCCACCACGGCGGGCTTTTTCCTCGTCGATAAAGGCTTCCAGGGAATCCATCACCCGCAGGGCATCGTCGTGGCGGTTCTTGTGGATCTCCAGAACGATGGCGCGCTGGCCGTTGAAATCCACCCGTTCTTCTTCCCGTTCGTGGGCCTCGGTGATGGTGGCAATGTCGCCCAGCGTCAGCACAGCGCCGGCTTGTCCGCCTATAACCGGCAACTCGGCGAGGGCCTGCAGGGAACGGCGTTCATCCACAAACCGCAGCTGGATGTCCTGGCTGTCGGTCTCGATGGTGCCCAGGGGCATGTCCAGGTTCTGGCTGTTGATGGCCCGGGCTATGTCGCGTACGCCGAGGCCATACTGGCGTAGCTGGTCGCGGGATACTTCGATGTGCCACTGGCGCTGGGACAGGCCCACGGGAATCACATCGGCCACACCGTCCATGGCGAACAGGCGGTCTTCCAGCTGGCTGGTGTAGGCTTCCAGGTGAGAGAAACTCATGGGCCCGTACACGGCGATGGCCGCCACCAGGCTGGTGCGATAAAGCTCCCGGATGACCGGGTCTTCGGCTTCTTCGGGCAGGTCGGTCAGGGCTTCGATTTCCGTGCGGATATCATCCAGGAACCGGCCCATGTCGCCCCGGGGTTCCATGCTGGCTATGGTCTGGGCCTGGTTGTCCCGGGCGGTACAGGAAACCTCCTTCATGTAATCCACCCGCTGCAGTGCTTCACCCAGCCGCTGGCAGATGGCTTCCTCCACATCCGCAGCGGTGGCACCCCGGTATTCCATGGTGATGCTGACTTCCGGCGGCAGGTAGTCGGGGAAGGTTTCCCGGGTCAGGTTGGGGGCAGCGAACAGGCCTACTGCCAGAATCAGGATCAGCAGCAGGTTGCCGGCGGTCGGATGCCCCGCGAACCAGCGGATCATGGCTGATCTCCCGGAGCAAGCAGGGTGCCGTCGATGGCAGGAACCAGGTCATCCAGAACCAGCCGGTCTCCCGGTGCCAGTCCGTCATCGATAATGACATCTTCACCTTGTTGCCAGGCGACAGACACTGGCTGGCGCTGCAGGCGGTTGTCCTCATCGGCAAGGTAGACCACACCCTGATGCACCGCGCTGGCCGGGATGACGATGACGGGCTCGGGAGTCTGCGCGGTAATGCTGGCCTGCACGAACATATTGCGGACCAGGGGCGGGCGTGCTGGCGGATTGGCGTTGCGGTAGGGTTCGTCTACAGAAATAACGGCCTGGACTGTGCGGGTGGCCGGGTCCAGGCTGCTGGTGACCCGGGTGAGTTTGCCGGGCCAGTGGGCATCCGGCACGTTGGTGGGGGTTACCCGGATATCAAGTTCGCCCAGGGGCAATTGGTCATGAAAGTCGGTGAAGTGGTTGGTGGAGCCCGTTTCCGGCAGGCTGCGCCCGGACAGCTGCGACAGCACCCGGCGCAGTTCCGCCACTTCCAGCTGCACGGTGGCTTCGGCGCGGGTGATGTCGTCGGCAATAAACAGCGTCTGCCCGGGGCTGACATGCTGGCCAGTGTCGATGTCGGCCTGGTGGACACGCAGATCCCAGGGCGCTTCAAAACGGGTGTCGTCCAGGTCTTCCCGGGCACTGGCCAGGGAAGATTCCGCTCGGGCCTTGCGGGCCTGCAGGGTGTCACGTCGGACCGGAACCAGGTTCAGCTGGTTGCGCAGGGACTGGACCGCCTGCTCCTGTTGCAAGGTGGCCCGTTGCTGCTCGTCGTACCGGGTTTGCGACAGGGCACCCCGCGCCACCAGGGTTTCTGCCCGGTCCAGCTCCCGACGGGCCAGTGTCAACCGGCGTTCTTCCAGCTTCAGTAACTCGCCGGTATTGAGTTCTTCCTGCTCAAGCTGTCGCAGTTCCGCTTCAATGCCTGTCAGGTCCGCCCTGGCGGAAGCTTCGGCCAGCTCGTAACGGGTAGGGTCGATTTCAAGCAGCCGCGTGCCCTCTGGGATCATATTGCCGCTCTCCAGATCCGGGTGTTTCCAGATAACCCGGCCACCCACGTTGGCCACCGCATTCCAGCTTCGGGCCGGCAGCACCTGACCATAGCCGCGGGCTTCGGTACGGAACTTACGGGGAGTGATTTCCATTATCCGCACCGGCGTTGCACTTGCCTGTGCCTCGCCCCTTTCCGGTGGCTGTTTCAGTTTTATCATGATCACCACAAAGGCAATGCCGACAATCAGGGCCAGCGCCAGGGTCAGTTTATTTTTCCGGGTCATTGCTCATCTCCTGAAAACTGGCGCTGTAAAGTTTGAAAACTCGGGGGGCAGTCTGCTCAAGCGTCGCAATCTCTCCGCTGACCATTGCCTGAACCACCAGCCCCTGAATGGCGCCGAGGTACAACACCGCCGCCGCTTCGGTATCGATACCGGCGGCTATGCGCCCCTGTTCGATGCCTAGCTTCAGTAAACCGACCACCTTTTTGCGGTAGCGGGCAAGGGCCTGGCGGACGATGGTTTTGGCGGGGCCGTTGCCGGGTTTTTGCAGCTCACCCAGCATCAGGCGGGGAATGCCCGGGTGTCGGGCGATAAAGCCCACATGGGCGCGAAACATGGCTTCCAGGGCCTGATCAGCGTGTTCGTGCCGGTCCGCCTCCCGGAACACCTGGCTGGTCAGTTGCTCCGAGACCCAGCCTGCCACGGATTCCCACAACCGGTTCTTGTTCGGGAAATGCTTGAACAGCGCCCCCTGCGACAGCCCCACTTCATCGGCAATCCGGGCGGTGGTCAGGGTAGCCGGGTCCTGCTCGGCACACAGCTGAATAACCGCTTCGATAGTGGCGGACTGGCGCAGTTCGGTGCTTTGGTAGGTGCGTTTATCGGGCGCTTTTGTGGTTGCCATTGGAGCTTCCCTGAAAGAAAGTAATCAATTGCTTTATTCTGGTAGGTGATTGCCGATTACGCAAGAAGCAAGGTGAACAAGCCGTGGTTCAGGGTGTAGGTAAAAGCCGTGTAAAGGTCACCCGGTTTGATTTACCTCAAGCATTACGATCGGTGGTAAGCGTAGTTTGCTATTTGTTGATGGCGACGCAGAGGAAATTGCCATGTCGCGTATTCCGTTGTTTTTCTGGGGGCTGGTTGCAGTCGTCAGTGCTGTCTGGTTCGTAGCCGATAGCCTCTGGGTGAGCCCGTTTGCTTACTTCCCGTTCCGGTCGGTGTTTGTGCAGTATTCGGGGGTTCTTGCTGTGGTCATGATGGCGGTGGCTCTGGTGCTGGTGCTGCGGCTCCGGATTCTGGAGCGTTGGGTTGGTGGCCTGGACAAGGTGTACCGGCTGCACAAATGGCTGGGCATTGGCTCGCTGGTACTGGCCACGTTGCACTGGTGGTGGGCGCAGGGCACCAAGTGGATGGTGGGCTGGGGCTGGCTGGAGAAGCCGGCCGGCAAAGGGGCCGGGCAGCAACTCACCGGTCTTGAAGCCTGGTTCCGCAGCCAAAGGGGGCTGGCAGAAACTTTGGGCGAGTGGGCCTTCTATGCGGCTGCGGTGCTGATTGTGCTGGCGCTGGCGAAGGCTTTTCCCTACCACCTGTTCCGTAAAACCCACAAATTGCTGGCGGTGGTGTTCCTGCCCCTAGCCTGGCACAGCTTTATCCTGATGGAGTTTGATTACTGGGCAGCGCCCATTGGCTGGCTGACTCAGGCCGCTGTTGTGGCTGGCAGTGTTGCAGCCGTTTTGCTGCTGGTGGGCTGGCCGGGCAAGGTTCGGAAGGTACCGGGGGAGGTGGTTTCGGTCACCCGATATCCGGAGCTGAAAGTTTTCGAATTTCTGGTGAAGGTAACGCAGGGTTGGTCTGGCCATAACCCCGGGCAGTTTGCCTTTATCACGTCGGATGCTACGGAAGGCCCGCACCCTTACACCATTGCATCAGACTGGAACCCGGAAACCCGGTGCCTGAAGTTTGTGGTCAAGGAACTGGGGGACCACACCCGCCGGGCCAGCCGCCGGATCGGCGAGGGTATGCCTGTTACGTTGGAGGGGCCCTATGGCGGCTTTGATTTTGAAGATGATTGCCGCACCCAGATCTGGGTAGGGGCGGGCATCGGTATTACTCCCTTTATTGCCCGGATGGGTCGCCTGGCGGGCCGTCCTGACAGCCGCACTGTCTATCTGTTCCATCCTACTGCGGATGTCAGCGAGGAGGCCCTCGCAAAGTTGCGGGCAGATGCGGAAGCCGCGGGCGTTAACCTGGTCATTCGATGCAGCCGCACCGAAGGCCGGCTGACGCCGGAGGAAATCCGGGATGCGGTACCCGACTGGCAGAATGCCAGCCTGTGGTACTGCGGCCCGGTGGGGCTGGCCAATACGCTGTTCAACCAGTTCCGGAAATGGGGTATGCCGGCCCGGCGGATGCACCGGGAGTTTTTTGATATGCGCTGACCGGCACCCGGGTGTATAACTGTAATTCCAGTTTCTTCAGGAGGTTTGCCATGACAATCAACGAAGGACTCCGCCTGATGGCAGGCGTGTTCATCCTGATTTCCATTCTGCTCGCCCACTATGTGAGCCCTTACTGGCTGCTGTTCACCGGCTTTATTGCCCTGAACCTGATTCAGTCATCGTTCACCAAGTGGTGCCCGGCTATGATGATCCTCAAGAAAATGGGGTTGAAGGAGGAAAAACCGATTAACTGACTGGTTGTTTCGGCAGGCTTGCGCTCGCGAACGCGGTTATAGAGAATTCCGTAGCAAACACAATAAAAACAGGAGTTTTCCATGCTGGCTCCGGCCTCCGTTGATGATTACCGGCTGCTTGCAAGGCGCCGCTTACCCCGCATGCTGTTTGATTACCTGGATGGCGGCACCTTTTCTGAATCCACCCAGCGCGCAAACCGTGAGGCCTTTGGCCAATGGCATTTCCGGCAGCGGGTCATGCAGGATGTTTCGGTGGTGGATACCTCCTCCACATTACTGGGACAGCCGGTGTCATTACCGCTGGGCCTGGCGCCCATGGGCCTGGCCGGTATGCTGGCAACCCGGGGCGAAACCCAGGCTGTCCGGGCCGCGGGCCAGTCAGGAATACCTTTCTGCCTGAGTACGGTGTCTATCTGTTCTGTTGAGGAAGTGGCCGAGGCTGCGCCGGAGACAGACCGCTGGTTCCAGCTTTATGTCCTGAAGGACCGAAACTTCTCCGCAGACCTGCTGCGCCGGGCCTGGCAGGCCGGTTATCGGGTGCTGGTGTTTACCGTCGACCTGGCCCGCTTGGGGCTGAGATACAGGGATGTCCGTAACGGTATGAACGGAGGCCTGTCTGCCGTTGGCAAGCTGCGCAAGGCAGCGGACCTGTTGGGCCATCCGCGCTGGCTGTCCCGTGTTGCTCTTGGCGGCAAGCCGCTGACCTTCGGAAACCTGGCCAGTGTGGTGCCCTCCGGGCGTAAACCTGAGGACTTCAAGGCCTGGGTCGAAAGTCAGTTTGATCCATCGGTTACCTGGAAAGACCTGGATTGGGTGCGGGAAAACTGGCCGGGCAAGCTGGTGATCAAGGGCGTGATGGAGCCGGAGGACGCCCGCTCGGCGGTGGCGGTCGGGGCCGACGCCATTGTGGTATCAAATCATGGTGGTCGTCAGCTGGACGGCGCGCCGGCTTCACTGAGCGCCTTGCCCGCCATGGTGGATGCAGTGGCCGGGGAATGCCAGGTGCTGGTGGATGGTGGTGTTCAGACCGGCCAGGATGTTGTCCGGGCATTGTGCCTGGGGGCTAGTGGTTGCCTGATAGGGCGCCCCTGGGGCTATGCCCTGGCGGCCGGTGGTCAGGCGGCTGTTGAAAACCTGCTGACCAATATCCGGTATGAAACCGAGCTGACACTTTCGCTGATGGGCAAAACGGCGCTTGATCAGTTGTCCCGGTCAGACCTTTTGTCGCTGGACGAGCTGCAGGCGCTTAGCCGCGCCTGAGCTTGTTCAGGACTTGGTGAAGAGCAGTTTCCGTGGGCTGAAATCCCATTCCAGGCTGTCCAGCAGGTTTTTCAGGGCCAGCCCCAGTTCGGTGTCGCCTTCAATCACCAGGCGGCGCTGGAAAAACAGCTGGTCCGGGTCCTGCTTGCGCTCGGCGAGGGTTTTGAACGCGGCCAGGGAGCCACGGATGGTGGCTTCGCCCGGGCCGTCGACAATGCGCAAACGCCCGGCCCAGAAACCGAAGGTTATCCCGGGGTGGCCGCCGTTTACTTCCAGCCGGATTCGCCGGCCCTCGAAGTCATCAAATTCCCCCTCGGCCATGGCCTCGGCAAACAGCCGGTTAAGCGGAGCTTCCGCGACCAGCTGTTTGAAAGGCATGGGGATTGACCGGTCGATGGTGCCCAGGGCCGGTGCCGGCGAGGGCAGGAACTCTTTCAGCACCGCCAGGGATTGATCCAGCAAGGGGCTGTGCAGGGCAGCAATGGGGGGTAGCGAAAAGGCCATGGTTTACTCCGGGCGGTCAGAAACCCGCCCAGAGTAAAGCAAAAAACCCGGGGGTGATTTGATATAACTCAGCCCTTGTGCAGGCCTTCTTCCACAGCCCACACCGCTACCTCTACCCGGGAGCGCAGGCTCAGTTTTTTGAGCAGGTGTTTTACGTGGACTTTCACTGTGCCATCGCTGATGTCGAGTTTGCGGCCGATCATCTTGTTGGACAGGCCTTCGGCGATCAGTTTCAGGATGTCCTTTTCGCGTGGGGTCAGGCTGTCGAAATCCGGGCGCGAGGCCTGTTGCGGCTTGTTGGAGCGCAGGGCTTCGGCCAGCAGGGTGGTCAGCCGGTCGCTGATCACCATTTTGCCAACGGCTGCCTGGTGCAGCTGGGCGATCATGTCTTCCGGTTCCATGTCCTTGAGCAGATAGCCATCAGCGCCGGCGCGCAGGGCGGCAACCACGTCGTCTTCCTGGTCTGAAACGGTGAACATGATAATGCGGGAGCTGATGTTCTGGGCCCTGAGCCTTTTCAGGGCTTCAATGCCGTCCATCTCCGGCATGTTCAGGTCCATCAGGATCAGGTCGGGCTCTATCTCGGTTGCCATCCGGATGCCGTCGGCGGCGTTGCTGGCTTCGCCGACAACTTCCATATCCTGTTCCATGCTGATCAATTGCTTGATGCCCTGGCGCAGCAAGGGATGATCGTCTATCAGCAGGATACTTGCGGGTGTTTCAGACATATTCTTTCTCGTTTAAGGCATTTGTCGGTTCAGGCGGTTGATGACTGCACGGCAATCAGGTTCCGGCTTTTGGGAACGAATGTTAACTCAACTTCCACGCCGCCTTCCTCCCGGTTTTTCACTTCTACGGTTCCGCCCAGAGTCCTGGCCCGGTCCTGCATGATCACCATGCCGTAGTGGTTCACGGGTTGTCCGCCTCCGGGCAGGCCTTTGCCGTTATCCCTGATACGGGCACAGACTCTGGGAGATTCAAATACGACCTCTACAGCAATGTCGGTGGCATCGGCATGCTTGACGGCATTGGCCAGGCCTTCCCGGATAATCTGCAGGGTGTGGATCTCTTCGTTGGGCGACAGGGTCTGGGGCGGCAGGTTGTACTCCAGTGCCACCGGCCGGCCCAGCCGTTCAGAGAACTCATCGATGGTTTTGCTCAGGGCACTGGCCAGGTCCGGTGTATCCAGTTTCAGGCGGAAGGTGGCCAGCAGTTCCCGCAACTGGCGGTAGGCACTGTTCAGGCCGGTGCTGAGTTCGTCCAGGATCTCGCTGTGCAGTTTTTCCTGGTCACCGCTGATATTGAGCCGGCGCAGCCGTGTTACCTGCATTTTCAGGTAGGACAGGGACTGGGCCAGGGAGTCGTGCAGTTCCCGGGCGATGACGGTGCGCTCCTCAGCCAGGGTTTGTTGCTGCTCTTCGGTAATCTGGCGTTCCAGGAATATGGCCGTGGCCAGCTGGTCGGTCATGGTTTCCAGCAGTCGGCGGGACATGTCCGGCAGGCCCTTGTCTGCGGGGTACCAGACTTCCAGTGTACCCAGCAATTGGCCCGGAGTGCGGATAGGCAGCAACAGGCGACGGCCGTCGTTGCCTTCCAGTGGCAGGTCGTCGTACACCTCGGGTGTGACCAGGCACGCGTTGCAGTGGTGGTCCCGGCAGTAGAACGGGCGCTTGCTGGTGGCGGTGGTTACCGCCTCGATGGGTTCTGGTGAGCCTTTTTCATGCAGGTACAGGCGGATAGGGCCGATGCCCAGAAGCCGCTCCAGCTCCTGCAGGATTGGAATGGCACCGCTGCACAGGTCGTGGTTGGCGAACAGGCCGCGGCTGGCAACGTGCATGGCCTGCAGGGCGGAGTGGCTGATTTCCAGTTCTTCGGTTTTCCGTTGTACCCGGTTTTCCAGCTCGTAGTAGGTCAGAGCCAGTTCGCTGGTCATCTGGTCAAAGGCCTGGCCCAACCGGGCCAGTTCGTCGTTGCCTTTCAGGTTGGCCTTGTGGGAGAAGTCCTGCTCACCCACGGCAGTGGCAATGTGGATCAGTTTGCGCAGCGGGCGGAGTACCCGGTTTTTCAGGTCCAGGAACAGTGCCATCACAATCAGGATGGAAAAAATCATGCTGATGATCTGGATCAGCAGCAGCAGGTCGATACGGGCTTCCGTGCGTTGTTCCAGCATGGAAACCAGCTGGTCGACTTCGCTGGTGTACTGTTCGATGGACGCCACGATAGCGGGGGTCAGCGGTGTGCCGGCCTCATGCTGCTCGATTTCCGGCTTCAGCCGGGTCAGCCACAACTGCTTGACCTTCTGGTACTGCAGAGCCAGCGGGTGGTCGGTGCTGCGTGGTATGGAGCGCACAATGGCGGAGGTTTCCAGCCGGTTCTGGTAACTGGCTGTCTGGGCTTCAATGCTGGCATCGCCGTTGGTCAGGTCTGTAGTGGCGGAGCGGGCTGCAAGCTGGAATGCTGCCATACGCAGGGCGCCGGCCTGGTTAATGGCGGTCGCGTTGCCCTCGATGCTGCTGGAAATGCCGAGGGTAGTGGCCATGCTGACAATAGCGGTCAGGACAATAGCGCCGATCGCAACGGCCAGTCGGTTTACCAGCGGGCTTCTGGAAGTCATTCGTAGCAGGTGTTCCGGATAATGGTCATATAAAAGGCAGCTTCGGGCGGATTATGGCTGAAAGCCGCTACTCGGGATACCTCTTTGAGGATAGTCAATTACCCCGATAGTTGGTAACCCATCATAGCTTTTGACCTTGCGCTACGTAAAAGCCGAGACTGAGGATTGGTTTTTTTGCAGGGTGAATGAATGCACGCGCTTCCGGAACAGGACGACGAAGAACTGGCCTCGCTGGCGGTGGTATTGCCGTTGGCGCTGGCAGGCTTCGTGGTGGCTGCCGGCTGCTGGACGCTGTTTGCGGTGGCGGGCGTGCATGTGAAGGCCCAGCTGGCGCTGTCCAGTGTCCAGTTCGGAGTGCTGCTGGCGGCGCCGATGGCGGTCAGCGCCCTGCTGGCCATTCCGGCGGGCCTGTGTGCCCGGCGTTTCGGTGCCCGGGCGGTCATGCTGTTTTGCCTTACCGGCCTGGCATTGTGTATGGCGCTTCTGCTGGTGGCCAACAGTTACCCCGCACACCTGATTGTGGCCGCGGGCCTTGGGTTGGCGGGCGGTTTTTACAGTGCCGGCCTTCATTATGTGACCAGCCATTGCCGGCAAAGGCTGGGGCTGGTTCTCGGAATTTTTGGCGCCGGGGTTACCGGTGCGGCCTTCAACTATTACCTGGTTCCGCTGTTCCACGAAGCATACTCCTGGCAGGGGGTGCCCCTTGCCTACCTGACCGTGCTGCTGCTGGTGATTGCGTTGGTGCTACTACTCACGGACGCACGCCAGTACGGCGCCGGGGAGGGTGCTCGTTCCACGGGCCGGCCAGTATCCGAGCTGTTGCGTAACGGGCGCTCGCTCCCGCTGTGCCTGTATTTCGGCGTGGTGGCCGGCAGCTTTTTTGCCCTTGCCCTCTGGTTGCCGGACTTTCTCTCTGCCCAGTTCGGCTTGCAGCTGGGGGCAGGTGCCCGCATGGCCCAGTGGTTTGTTATCCCCGGCGCGCTGGCCCAGATTGCCGGCGGTGCGCTGTCAGACCGGCTGGGCAGCACCCCGGTGACCGCCCTGGCACTGATTGCCAGCCTGGTTGCCCTGTTTGTGTTGTCCTACCCGCCCATGACCCTGCACATCCGCGGGGTGGAAGGGGATATCGTGGTCAACTTCGCGTTGCCGGTTATCCTGGAACGGGGGTTGGTAATCCTGCTGGGGGTGGCCCTGGGCTGCGCCATGGGCAGTTTGCAGCGGGAGGTCATACTGGCCAACCGGGCCGAGGCCTCGCTGTTTGCCGGCCTGCTGCTGGTGAGCGCTTGCTCCGTGGCCTTCCTGCTGCCCGTGGCCTTTGGTGCCATTAACCAGTGGCTGGGCATCCGCACGGCGGTTTTCATGCTGTTGTTCGGTCTTTTAGGGCTTTGCCTGCTGATGTTTGCGGTAGGCACCCGCCATCGTGTTTATCAATATTTGAGTTAGATCAAATGTCAGGCGGTAATTGCCCGGATACCCCCATCGGGGGAGGGAATTCGGCGTGTCTACCCTCTAGTATTAAAACAATGATTTTGTATGCATGAAAATGCACAGGGGATACACCGATGGCCATGATGCAAGTTGCAGACAACCGATACTCCAAGCCCGTACTGGTAGCCGTAAACCAGACCCTGAGCGAACAGGACGGCCTTGATGCGCTCCGTAACCACACCTTGTTCCGCACTCTGCGAGACGAAGATCTCGACGGGCTGATCCAGCAGTCCCGCCGGCTTCGCCTGGGCCATCACCAGCTGCTGTATCGCCAGGATATGCCGGCTCACCATTTTTTCTTTGTCATCTCCGGCCGGCTGCGGCTGTACCGCCTGGACTCCTCCGGCATCGATCGCACCCTGGACAGCCTTGCGCCCGGTGACTGCTTTGCCGAGGTGATGATCTATGCAGACCCGCCCAAGTACGCCTGCTATGCCGAAGCGCTGAAATCCAGCGAAGTGCTGATGATCCCGGTGAAGGCCTACCAGGATTTGCTCACCCAGCACCCGGAATACGCACAGGCTGCGCTGCGCCACTATGCCCAGCGTGCGGTAACCCGGTTCCATGACCTGGAAATCATGACGGTACAGAGCGCCCGTGACCGCCTGGTGCGCTATCTCATCGATCTGCTGCCGGAGGGAGCTCGCAGTGGTGGAGAAGTGGAATTGCCGTTGCCCAAGTGCCTGGTAGCCTCCCGCCTTGCCATGCAGCCGGAAACCTTCTCGCGGATTCTGGCCGACCTGAAATCCAGCGGGCTGGTGCGGGTTAATCGCAGCCGCCTGTTCATCGCCGACCCCCAGCGGTTGATGGATCTCAGTCTCTGATTCCGGTTGAGGCCTTCGGGCCTCTATACCCATAGAGGTATTTGATTTTTCAGGAATCTCGTCCAACCTTGTAGTCATTCAAACATGTTTGGGGAATTCTTTGTGATTGCTGTCACCCGGATTGCTTTGTCTTTTTTGCTGTTGTTTCTGGCCAGCGCCGTTTCCGCTCAACCCCTCTCTGAATACGACCCGCTGGCCGGGCGCCAGGTGATCGAGAGAGCCATTTCCGGGGTGACTGATTTCAGCCCGGTTGAGGGTAACCGGGCCGTCCAGGAACTTTATGCCGGGGAAGAGCTGGTGGGCTATGCCTACCAGACGATCGATTTTGTCCAGACTCCGGCCTACTCCGGCAAGCCCCTGAACGCCATGGTGGTGCTGGATACCGACGGGGTGATCAAAGGCTCCAAGGTTATCCACCACGACGAACCGATCCTGCTGATCGGTATTCCCGAGCAAAAAATGCATGACTTCACTGACCAGTACGCCGGGCTGAAAGCAGACCAGCGTGTAACGGTAGGTGGCAAGTCATCCGAGCGCCGTGTGGCGGTAGATGGCCTGTCCGGTGCCACGGTGACCGTGATGGTGATCAACGAAGTGATCATGCGCACCGCCCACCGCGTAGGTGGCGAGCTGGGCCTGATCGAAGTGAATGCAGGCAGCAAGCGCCCGCCGGTAGCGGAAGTAGACACCGAATCGTTCCAGGACAAGACCTGGGAAGAATTGACCGGAGATGGTTCCGTTCGCCGGCTGCTGCTGGCCCGCGGTACCGTAGACGACGCTTTCAAGGGCGGCCCCGCTGAAGGTGTGGAAGCTGCCGCACCGGATGAGCGGGATGACCCGCTGATCGACCTGTACGCCACCTATCTGAATGCCCCCACCATCGGCCGCAACCTGCTGGGCGAGAGCCAGTACCAGTGGCTGATGTCCGAGCTGAAAGACGGTGAGCATGCCATCGCGGTGATGGCCAATGGTGAGTACTCCTTCAAAGGTTCCGGCTACGTTCGTGGCGGTATCTTTGACCGGGTGCAGATTCGCCAGTTTGGTGACACCTTCAACTTCCGGGATCTCGACTTTTACCGCCTCAGCGATGTCTATGCCGAGGGCATGCCTGACTTTTCCGAGATGGCCATTTTTATTGCCCGGCAGCAGCATAAGTTTGACCCGGGTACTCCCTGGTCCCTGGAGCTGACGGTCAAGCGCCAGACCGGCCCGCTGGACAGCGAATTCGCGGTATTCCCGCTGGAATACCAGCTGCCGGACCAGTATTACACCCGCGCTGAGCCGGTTCTGACCGAAGAGGAATGGCTGGAAGAACAACCTCTGTGGGTGCAGGTGTGGTACCAGAAAGAGTTCCAGCTGATGGTGCTGGGTGCCGGTATTCTGGTGCTGCTGTTCATCCTGTTCTTCCAGGACTGGCTGGTGCAGAAGCCGAAGATGATGCGCTGGATTCGCCATGGCTTCCTGGTCTACACCCTGTTCTTCATTGGCTGGTATGCACTGGGGCAACTCTCCATTGTGAACGTGCTGACCTTTGTGAACAGCCTGATCAGCGGCTTTACCTGGGAAACCTTCCTGATCGACCCGATGCTGTTCATCCTCTGGTCTGTGGTTGCCGGCATCGTGCTGCTCTGGGGCCGTGCGGTTTACTGCGGCTGGCTGTGCCCGTTCGGTGCCCTGCAGGAGCTGATCAACGAAATTGCCCGCAAGCTGAAGGTGCCCCAGTACACCGTGCCGTTTGCCTGGCATGAGCGGCTGTGGGCGATCAAGTACATCATCCTGCTGGTGCTGTTCGGTGTGTCCCTGGAGTCCATGGCCACCGCTGAGCAGATGGCCGAGGTGGAGCCGTTCAAAACCGCTATCACCCTGCATTTCGACCGTAGCTGGCCGTTTGTGACCTACGCCGTGCTGCTGCTGGTGGTGAATATCTTCACCCGTAAGGTTTACTGCCGTTACCTGTGCCCCCTGGGTGCTGCCCTGGCACTGCCCACCAAGTTGCGGGTATTCGACTGGCTCAAGCGTCGCAAAGAGTGTGGCAACCCCTGTCGCCTCTGCGACAAAGAATGTGAAGTCCAGGCCATCCATCCGGACGGGCATATCAACTACATGGAATGTCACTACTGCCTGGATTGCCAGATGACGTATTTCGATGACCACAAGTGCCCGCCGCTGATTGTGAAGCGCCGTGGCAAGCGCCGTGGTCACAACGCGCCCGGCCACCCGGAAGAAATCCCGGTGGTGCAGGTGAACTGAGTTGTCCCGAGGAGCCAATCATAAGGCCCCGGAAAACCATGAGAAGCAATAACCGCCATAACCAATAACGGAGTTGGATGCTATGAAAAAAAGAGATGATCTGATCAAGGACAAGCAGGAGGCACCGGAAGGCGGCCTGAGCCGTCGTCGCTTTATGGGCGCGGCGGCGCTCGCAGGCGTAGCCGGTGCAACCGGTCTTGGCTCAACCATCATGACCCGTGAATCGTTTGCCGCTGCCGCCAAGGAAGCCAAGAACAAGATTTACATCGAGCCCGGCGAACTGGACGAATACTACGGTTTCTGGAGTGGTGGTCACCAGGGTGAAGTACGTGTTCTGGGCGTGCCGTCCATGCGTGAACTGATGCGGATTCCGGTATTCAACGTGGACCCGGCTACAGGTTGGGGTATCACCAACGAGAGTAAGGAAATTCTTGGCGGCGACCAGCAGTACCTGAACGGCGACTGCCACCACCCGCATATCTCCATGGAAGACGGTCGTTACGATGGTAAGTACCTGTTCATCAACGACAAGGCCAACACCCGGGTAGCCCGTATCCGTCTGGATATCATGAAGACGGACAAGGTCACCTTCATTCCGAACGTGCAGGCGATCCATGGCCTGCGTCTGCAGAAGGTGCCGCGCACCAACTACGTATTCTGCAACGCCGAGTTTGTAATTCCGCAGCCGAACGACGGCACGGATTTCAGCCTGGAAAACAGCTACACCATGTTCACCGCGCTTGATGCAGAAACCATGGAAGTGGCCTGGCAGGTGATTGTGGACGGCAATCTGGATAACACCGATGCTGACTACACCGGCAAGTACGCGGCCTCTACCTGCTACAACTCCGAGCGGGCGCTGGACCTGGCCGGCACCATGCGTAACGACCGCGACTGGGTCGTCGTGTTCAACATCGAGCGTATCGCGGCTGCCGTGAAAGCCGGCAAGTTCAAGACCATCGGCGATTCCGACGTTCCGGTTGTAGACGGACGTGGTAAATCTGAATTTACCCGCTATATTCCGGTACCAAAGAACCCGCACGGTCTGAACACCTCTCCGGATGGCAAGTACTTCATCGCCAACGGCAAGCTGTCTCCGACCGCCTCGGTCATCCAGATCGACAAGCTGGACGACCTGTTCGATGACAAGATCGAGCTGCGTGACACCATCGTAGCCGAGCCGGAGCTGGGTCTCGGGCCCCTGCACACTACCTTCGACGGCCGTGGCAATGCTTACACCACGCTGTTTATCGACAGCCAGGTGTGCAAGTGGAACATTGCCGATGCCATCAAGCACTATAATGGCGACAAGGTGAACTACATCCGCCAGAAGCTGGACGTGCAGTATCAGCCGGGCCATAACCACGCTTCGCTGACCGAGTCTCGTGATGCCGATGGCAAATGGCTGGTGGTTCTGTCCAAGTTCTCCAAGGACCGTTTCCTGCCGGTTGGCCCGCTCCATCCGGAGAACGACCAGCTGATCGATATTTCCGGCGAGGAAATGAAACTGGTTCACGATGGCCCGACTTATGCCGAGCCGCACGACTGTATCCTGGTACGTCGTGACCAGATCAAGACCAAGAAGATCTACGAGCGCAACGACCCCTACTTCGCCAGCTGTCGTGCCCAGGCTGAGAAGGACGGTGTGACTCTGGAATCCGACAACAAGGTGATCCGCGACGGCAACAAGGTGCGTGTTTACATGACCTCCGTTGCGCCGCAGTACGGTATGACCGAATTCAAGGTGAAGGAAGGTGATGAGGTAACGGTGTATGTCACCAACCTGGATACCATCGAAGACGTAACCCACGGCTTCTGTATGGTAAACCACGGTGTTAGCATGGAAATCAGCCCGCAGCAGACAGCGTCTGTTACCTTTACGGCCGGCAAGCCCGGTGTGTACTGGTACTACTGCAACTGGTTCTGCCATGCACTGCACATGGAAATGGGCGGTCGTATGCTGGTCGAAAAGGCCTGATAGGCTTTCCTGGTCGGGGTCCCTGTTTGGGGCCCCGCTTTTTAGTTTGGGGGTAGCAACCCAAGTGGAGAGCCCTTTCCAAAACACGCTCCTGCGGCACATCCCTGTGGCGCTTGAGCTCCGCCATCCAT
>NZ_DFLY01000011.1:78708-98525 GCF_002375525.1 Marinobacter sp. UBA3607
GGCTCCGCACAGTTTTGGAAAGGGCTCTCCACTTGGCTTGCCGCACATTGGGTGCGGGGCCCGGAATCGCTCACTTTTCAGAGAAACATTGATGTACCAACTTTTGCGTTATGGAGTGGCCCTGTCAGTCGCTCTTTTATCGCTTGCTGCCCATGCGGACCTGCAACAACAGCTTGATAGCCTGGAACCGGGTTCTTCCTTCGAGCTGCCCCCCGAAACATTGTCGCCGCTGGCTATCAGGGTGCCGGGGGTGACTGTGTCCTGCGCGCAGGAAACCGTCATTGATGGTCGGGGGCAGGGGAATACCGTGGATATTCTGGCCGAGGGGGTAACGTTTTCCGGGTGTACGGTGCGTAACTGGGGCAAGGATCTCAATGAGCTTGATGCCGGTATTTTTGTTGCCCGTGAGGCCAGCGGTTCGGTGGTAGAGGACAATCGTCTGCAAGGGCCGGCGTTCGGGGTTTGGCTGGATGCGACGCCAGATGTGACTGTGCGGAATAATCATATCCGTGGCGAGACGAGTTTGCGGTCCCAGGACCGGGGCAACGGCATTCATTTGTTTAATACCACCGGTGCGTTGATTGAAGGCAATGACATCAGTCAGACCCGGGATGCGATCTACATAGAGACGGCGAATAACAACAAGATTCTGAACAACCTGATGACGGATCTTCGTTACGGCATTCATTACATGTATTCGATGCGCAATCTGCTGGAGGGCAATGTGACTCGGGGCACGCGCACCGGGTATGCGTTGATGCAGAGTAAGTACCTGACAGTGCTGAATAACCGTTCTGAAAACGATGAAAACTACGGTATTTTGATGAACTTCATCACTAATTCGACTCTTCGGGGTAATGTGGTGACCGGGGTGTCGGAAGGGCAAACTGGCCGTGTGATGATCTCCGGTGGTGAAGGTAAGGCGGTTTTTATCTATAACTCGCTGTATAACACCTTTGAGGGCAACCTGTTTGCCGACAGCAACATCGGCATTCACCTGACCGCCGGCTCGGAAGACAACGAAGTTTTTGACAACGCCTTCGTGAACAACGAGCGCCAGGTCAAGTATGTGGCCACCCGCACCCAGTCCTGGGCCAAAGAGGGCAAAGGCAATTTCTGGAGTGACTACCTGGGCTGGGACCGCAACCAGGACGGCCTGGGCGATGTACCCTATGAGCCCAACGACAACGTGGACCGGCTGCTGTGGAAATACCCGGAAGCCAAGGTGCTGATGTTCAGCCCTGCGGTCGACACCCTGCGCTGGGTGCAGGATGCCTTCCCGGTAGTGAAATCTGCCGGTGTGAGTGACCCCCATCCGCTGATGCGAATTCCCGAGTACCTGGAATCGGAGATCCGATGAGCTGTTTTCGACTTGAGAACGTCAGCCACCGTTACGACAAGGCGACGGTGCTGCACGGTGTAGACCTGCGGCTGGAACCGGGAGAAATTCTCGGCCTGTTCGGCCACAACGGGGCTGGCAAGACCACCTCGATCAAACTGATACTGGGGCTGATGAAGCCTACCGAAGGTAAAGTGTCAGTCCTCGATGGCGAGGCCGGCGACCCGAGCGTGACCCAGCATATTGGCTACTTGCCGGAGAACGTGATGTTCTACCCGCAGCTGACCGGCCGGGAAATTCTCAGCCATTTCGCCCGCCTCAAAGGCGCTCCCCTGCACCAGGTGCCGGAGTTGCTGAAGCAGGTGGGCCTTGGTGATGCCATGGACGCCCGCACCAAAACCTACTCCAAGGGCATGCGCCAGCGACTGGGCCTGGCCCAGGCGCTGCTGGGCAAACCCAAGCTGCTGATGCTGGACGAACCCACCGTGGGCCTGGATCCGGTGGCCACCGCAGATCTGTACCGGCTGCTGCGCGACCTGCGCGACGACGGCACCGGCATTGTCCTGTGCTCCCACGTGCTGCCAGGCGTTGAACCCTACATCGACCGCGCCGCCATTCTGACCGAAGGCGCCCTGAAAGCCGCCGGCGACCTGTCATCCCTGAGGCAGCAGGCCAACATGCCGGTTACCCTGAGCCTGTTGCCCAGCAACAGCCTGGCTGCGCTCGAAAAAGTGATTGAGCAGGCAGGGGAGAGCACCGGCCTGATGATGAAAACCGATAACGGACGACTGCAGGTAGACGTGAGGCCCCAGGACAAAATGCCCCTGATCCAGACCCTGATGAACTCCGGAGAAGTAGCCGACCTGGGCATTCACCAGCCCAGCCTTGAAGACATCTACGTGCACTTCATCGGCTCCGGCGGCCTGGCACATCGTGGAGGCAGCCAATGAACGCAATCTGGACCATCGCCCGCAAAGAACTGAGCGACAGCCTGCGTAACCGCTGGCTGGTAGCAATCTCTGTGGTCTTCGCCACCCTGGCACTGGGTATTGCCTGGTTCGGCGCGGCCGCTTCCGGGCAGGTAGGCTACGCCTCCACCCCTGCCACCATCGCCAGCCTGGCCAGCCTGGGTATCTTTCTGATCCCCCTGATTGCCCTGCTGCTGGCCTATGATGCCATCGTCGGTGAGGAAGAGGGCGGCACCCTGTTGCTGCTGATGACCTACCCGCTGAGCAAAAGCCAGCTGCTGCTGGGCAAATTCATGGGCCATGGCCTGACCCTTGCCCTGGCCACCCTGATTGGCTTTGGCGTGGCCGGTATCGCCATTGCCGCCCTGGTGGGAGACGTTGCTATCGGCGCACTGGCCGCTGCCATGGGCCGTTTCATCGGCTCCACCATCCTGCTGGGCTGGGGCTTCATCGCCCTGGCGTACCTGGTCAGCGTGCGGGTCAGCGAGAAGCCCGTTGCCGCCGGCATGGCCCTGGCGATCTGGTTCTTCTTTGTCCTGATCTTTGACCTGGTGCTGCTGGGCGTCCTGGTGGCCAGCGAAGGCAAACTCAACCCCGAGTTACTGCCCTGGCTGCTGATGCTCAACCCCACCGACATCTACCGGTTGCTCAACATCGTCGCCTTCGGCGACAGCAGCCAGCTGAGCGGTGTCCTCAGCCTGGGCTCCGACCTGCCCATCGGCGCCGGCGGCCTGTGGCTCGGCCTGCTGGTGTGGTGTGCCGTTCCCCTCGGCGGCGCCCTGTTACTGTTCAAAAACCGAAGAATCTGACCCTTACCGGAGAGCACTGACCCATGACAACCCACTTCAGCAAATGGCTCCTCGCCGCCCTGGCTGCCGTCATCCTCGCCGGCTGCTCCGGCGGAGAACAGGAAGTCGTCGCCAAGCCCGATCCCGTCCACTTCGAATCCGGCGACGAATGCCACGTATGCGGCATGGTCATCACCAACTTCCCGGGCCCGAAAGGCCAGGCCTTCACGGAGCGTGAACAGGATATCCGCAAGTTCTGCTCCACCAAGGACATGTTCGCCTGGTTCCTGCAGCCGGAAAACGAAAACCGGGACCACACCCTGTACGTTCACAACATGGCCCAGACCGACTGGGAGCACCCGGACGACACCCACCTGATCGACGCCCGTGAAGCCTTCTACGTCGTCGGCTCCGAACGCGCCGGCGCCATGGGCCCGACCCTGGCCTCCTTCGCCACCGAGACCGAAGCCGCTGACTTTGCCTCAGAGCATGGCGGAGAAGTCTTCGCCTTCGCAGATATCACCATGGACCACCTCAACGCCGGCATGACCATGCACGACATGGGTGGCATGGAAGGTATGCATGATGGACACGACATGGACATGGCCGAAGAAGCCGGAATGGCTGGCGACCACAACATGGAGGAAGACCACAGCGGTCACAATATGGACCACTGAGGCAGAAACAGGGAAATACCGTTCAGGATAGAGCAGGGATACAGTAGTAGTCTGTTCTTCGGACTATGCCACCAAAGCTCGAGGGAGCGGGTGAGGACAGACTGTCCAAAAATGTGCGGAGCCATGGATGGCGGAGCAGAAGCGTCACAAGGATGTGCCGCAAGGAGCGGTTTTTGGACAGTCTGTCCTCATCCGCTCCAGCCTCGGATCTGGAAGGCTAAGGGTCAGCCGCCGGTCATATTCATAAACCGGAGAATCTGCACCTCCCCCTCCGAAGAAAAGTGATGCCGCTCCGGCTTCAAATCCATCGCCGAAATAATCGCCTGCCGAAGCTTCTCATCATCCCCGGGAAACTCCCGCAGAACCTCCCGCAAATCCATCGAATGCTCATTCCCCAGGCACAGCAAAAGCTGCCCCTCCACCGTAACCCGAACCCGGTTGCAGGTGTCGCAGAAATTATGGGAATGCGGAGAAATAAAACCCACCCGAACCGGACTGTCAGGCATCCGGTAATAGCGCGCAGGCCCGCCGGAATCCTCGGTAGCGGGAATCAGCTCATGGCGCTGGCGGATAATATCCCGCACCTCGGCACTGGTACACAGGGCCAGCCCACGGTCGTGCTCGGAAATTTCCCCCAGCGGCATCTCCTCGATAAAGGTAATATCCAGCTGCTTCTTCCGGGCGAACTCGATCAGTTCCGGCACTTCCACGTCGTTCCGGCCCTTCATCACCACCGTATTCAGCTTGATACCCCGAAAGCCCGCCTCCCGGGCGGCTTCAATGCCATCAAGCACCTGGCTCAATTTGCCGGTGCGGGTTATACGGTGAAACTTGTCAGCATCCAGTGAATCCAGGCTGATATTAAGGCGGTGCAGCCCACCCCGGCGCAGTTCATCCGCCATCTGCGGTAACTGGCTGCCGTTGGTGGTCATAGCGAAGTCCCGCAGGCCGTAACTGCCGATCTCCCTGACCAGGTCCAGGACACCCTTGCGAACCAGGGGCTCACCCCCGGTCAGGCGGATCTTCTCGGTGCCAAGATCCACAAAGTTACGGGCCACCCGGGCAATCTCTTCCAGCGAGAGAATCTGGCTGCGGGGCAGAAACACCATCTCTTCAGCCATACAGTAAACACAACGGAAGTCACAGCGATCCGTCACCGACAGGCGAACATAGTTCACCGTGCGGCCGAAGCGGTCTGTCAGTTGGTTTGCGGGCATCTGGGGGATTCCTGTTGCAACACATGGTTATGAGTATAGATGCAGTATGGCAAAGCCTGAGACAGATTCCGAGACCTGGGTAAGGATAAACACCGCTACCACCGTACAACCATTAATGGGTATTTTTTATGCAGGTTATAGGCGCTAAACTGAAAGCAAGACCCTATTCCTTAATCACGGTAGAATGGATACAGGTATGAACGGTCACGAGGCCCGCATGATGGCCGCACAGCCAAACAAAACCGGTTTCCGGATTCTTGCGTATATCTCGGCATTGCTCGGGTTAGCTGGCGTAGTGTTGCCTCTGCTTCCGACCACGCCCTTTGTGTTGCTGGCCGCCTTTTTTGCCAGCAAAGGGTCGCCGGCGTTTGCCCTGTGGCTGGAGCAGCACCCGGCGTTTGGCCCTGCCATTGAACAGTGGCGGGAACGGCGAGCCATCCCCCTGAAAGCGAAACTGCTGGCCCTGGGAATGATGGTTCTGAGCTGGACTATGCTGCTGGCGCTCGGCTCGCCCCTGCTGGTACTGACAATTTCCGGCCTGTGTCTTTCGGCAATCGCCGCTTACTTGATAAGCCGGCCGTCCTGCTGAACCGCACGGCCCCTTGGAGTATTAAATGCATATCACCCGTTACACAGACTATTCACTCCGGGTTCTGATCTATCTGGCCGAACAGGGTGACCGGCTGGCAACTATCCAGGAAATCGCCGACAGCTACGAGATTTCCAAGAACCACCTGATGAAGGTGGTGCACCAGCTGAACAAGAAAGGCTACATAGAGACTGTACGCGGCAAGAAAGGCGGCATGCGCCTGCACATGTCCCCGGACGAAATCAATGTGGGAATCCTGGTGCGGGAAACCGAGCAGGATCTGAGTATTGTGGAATGCCTGTCCTCCAACAATGCCTGCAAGATTACCCCGGTGTGCGGCCTCAAGCACATGTTCAGTGAGGCCTTGAATGCGTTCCTGGATGTGCTCGATAAATACACCCTGGCCGATGTGATCCGCGATCAGCACCGGCCACAGTTGGTGCGCCTGCTTCAGATTGCCTGAAGCTGGCCACTTCCCCGCTGTTCCAGGCGGGTTCTGACCGCATCCGGCAGGGAGAATCGGGCTATCCGGCTCAGCACGGTGCCGTACTGTTTGGCAAAGCTGCCGGTGTTATAGGGAATGTCATACTTCTTGCACACTTCCTGTACCTTCGCGGAAATCTCCGGGTAACGGTGGGCCGGCAGGTCCGGGAATACGTGGTGTTCCACCTGGTAACTCAGATGACCGCTCAGCACATGCAGCCACTTGCCGCCGGTAAAGTTGGATGAGCCACTCAGCTGACGCAGGTACCAGTGGCCCTTGCTCTCGCCTTCGCACTCTTCCTCGGTAAAGGTTTCCGCATCCTGAGTGAAGTGCCCGCAGAAGATAACCGTGGATGCCCAGATGTTCCGGATCAGGTTGGCGCCCACGTTACCGGCCAGCACAATCGGGGCCACGGGCAGGGTCAGCAGCGGGAAGAAGACATAATCCTTGAAGGCCTGGCGGCCACCCTTGCGGGCGAAGTCCTTCAGGAACGGCAGCTTGTCGCGCCAGCGCAACTCACCCCGGCGAATTTTCTCGCTCTCCAGTTCATGCACGCCCACACCCCACTGGAACAGTACCGTCAGCAGGATGTAGTTCACGAACTGCAGCAGGTGCCCCGGGTGCCACTTCACATCATCGCCCAAGCGCAGCACGGCATAGCCGTAATCCCGGTCCTTGCCGATGATGTTGGTGTAGGTGTGGTGCTCGTAGTTGTGGGTCTGGCGCCAGGATTCGCTGGTGCACACGGTGTCCCATTCGTAGGTCTGGGAATTCAGGGCCGGGTCGTTCATCCAGTCGTACTGGCCGTGCATCACGTTATGGCCGATTTCCATGTTTTCCAGGATCTTGGCGATACCCAGGCTGGCGGTGGCCGCTACAAAGACCGGCGGTATGAAGCCAAAAGGCATCATCACCCGGCCACCCACTTCCAGAGTGCGGTGCAGGCGGATAATCTTGCGGATGTAGGTGGCATCCCGCTCGCCCAGATCAGCCAGCACTTCATCGCGGATGGCATCCAGGTCTTGCTGGAGGCCGTTCAGTTGTTCTTCGCTAAGCTTTTTCATAATGCTTTCTCCATGCGGCGCTCCGGCCGCAACGCAAAAATTTTGGGTTATACGTCTATCTGAACCGGCCCGCGGGGCACGGAAACACAAAGCTGGACGCTTTCTTCGCCGGGGCCGGATACCTTGCCGGTCAAACGGTTAACCACGGTGCCGCTGGTCTTGCGGCAGCTGCACTGGTGGCAGATGCCCATGCGGCAGCCGTAACGGGGCTTGAGGCCTGCGGCTTCGGCAATTTCCAGCAGGTTAGCATCGCCTTCGGAGCCCACATCCACGCTGCTGCGGGTAAAGCTGACCTCACCACCCAGCTGGTCGTTATCCAGGGCGGCCGGGGCAGGGGGTGCAAAAAACGTGCTGTGCATCTGCGATTCGGCCAGGCCACGCTGCTGCAGCAATTCCGTCGCAAGGTCCATCAGGCCTTTCGGGCCGCACAGGTAGGCTTCGCGTTCCTTCAGCCCGTCAATCGCTTCCAGGTCTGCATCGCAGAGGAAGCGGGGTTCCTTGCCTTCATGGGTGGCAATGATGTTCAGGGTCAGCCCGGGATAACGGGCGGCGATGGCCTCCAGTTTTTCCCGGCCAATAATGTCGTTACCGGTGCGCACGAAATACAGCAGGGTAACCGGCGCCGGGTAGTGGCTGGCGGCCATGGTTTCCAGCTGGCTGAGAACCGGGGTAATGCCGCTGCCGCCGGCGATAAACAGCACGGGTTTGGCGGGCTGCGGAACCAGGAACTCCCCGAAGGCATCGGCCAGGCCGAGGATATCGCCTTCGCTCAGGGAGTCGTGCAGCCAGTTGGTAACCAGGCCGCCCGGCAGGCGTTTAATGGTCAGGGTAATCAGGCCCTGTTTGTGCCACAGCTCCGGTGAGCTGGACAGGCTGAAGGTGCGGGTGCGCCGAATACCGTCGATCTCGGTACAGATGTTCACATGCTGCCCGGCCTCGAAGCCGGTCCACCGGCTGGCGGGCTTGAGTACGAAGGTTTTGGTGCCGGCGGTTTCGGCCATAATGCGTTCTACCCGGGCTGGTGTGTACTCCTGTACCCACATCGGGTTGATGGCACCCGCGAGGGGGTCCAGCCAGGCAGCGGGGTCGTCCCGGTTCAGTAATTGCCGGCCAAGCCAGTGCAATGCCTTGGTTTGTGTCAGTCGTGCCAGCATGTTCGTTCTCCTTGTTTGTCGGGTGCCTTGTACGGGTCTATGTGTACAAGTGTTCACTAATGTGTACGACTGTACACACAAGTTTGACTTTCAACAATTACCTGCCCGGAGTGTTGGCTCGAAATGACAAGCTGGAAGGGTTTTTCTACGGTCTAATGTGTACACTTGTGAACCTGATAAACGCGGTACGGGTAAAAGATGGCAGACAAACAACGGCGCAGGCCGGGAGAAACCCGGGGAAAACTGATGAGTGCAGCCCTGGAGCTGGTGGGTAAGGGGCGGCATTTTGCCAGTCTGGGTATCCGGGAGGTGACTCGTCAGGCGGGGGTGGTGCCTACATCATTTTATCGCCACTTCCGGAGCATGGACGACCTGGGCCTGCAGCTGGTGGACGAGCTGGGGCTGGTGTTACGCCGGATGATGCGTGAGGCCAGGGGGAATGTATTGCAGGCAGACAAGCTGATCGAGGAGTCAGTGGGTATATTTGTAGCCCATGCTCAGGCCAATCGCAGTTTTTTCATGTTTATGGCCCAGGGGCTGGCGGGTGAAAGCCGGGCGGTTCAGGAAGGGATTCGCAGTGAAATGCGGTTCTTTGCCAGTGAGCTTGCCAACGATCTGCGCCGGCTTCGGCTGATGCAGCATCTGAGCGATGCCGACCTGGATATGACCTGTGACCTGGTGGTTCGTACCGTTGCCTTCAGCCTGACGGACCTGCTCAGTATCGCTGCGGATGATGATTACCAGATTGGCCAGGTACGCAAGCGCACTTCCCGCTTCCTGCAGATGATCTTCGTGGGTGCCGGACACTGGCAGAGCGAATCCGGCACCGCACTTTAATCGGGCCTCAGGTTTTAATCAGGCCTCAGGCTTTTTCTTCTTTGCCGTAGATCGCGGCTTCTTCGGCCTGGGCGGCAGCACCAGGCTTTCCAGTTCATCCAGTGCCTCACCGGTGTACACCGCCAGCTTCTGCATGCTCGGCAGGGTGTCCCGGCAACCGGTGTACCCGAAGTTCAGCGAGCCGGCATAGCTCAGGCAGGTGATGTTGAGGGCGCCGCCGTGGGCAATCAACGAGACCGGGAACATGGCTTCGAGCTTTGCACCCTCGTAGTACAGGGTGTTTTCCGGCCCCGGCACGTTCGAGATGGTCACGTTGAACACCGGCCGCATGCGGCCGCCCAGCCCCGACATCAGCTGCAGAATATAGGGTGACATCAGCAGCATGGTGTACTGGGTCAATGCGCTCTTGGGCAGCTTTTGCAGGTGTTCCTTGGCCCGGCGGGTCGAGGCCTTAATCTGCTGCAAGCGGTTCAGCGGGTCTGCCTCGTTAGTGGCCAGGGAGGCAATCATGAAGCTGATCTGGGTACCGGTTCCTTCGTCATCCGCCGGGCGGATATTGACGGGAATGCCCGCGGTCAGGGGGATGGCGGGCACACTGTCCTGCTCCAGCAGGAACCGGCGCAGTGCGGTGCCGCACAGGTACAGCACAATATCGTTCAGGGAGCCGCCGGACGCCTGGGCCAGGGCTTTCAGGCGGTCCAGCTGGTAATGCTGGGTGGCAAAACGGCGCTGGCCGGTAACCCGGTGGTTCAGGATAGAGACCGGGCCGGTAAACGGGGCGGTCAGGCCATCTTCCGGGTGGCGAACCGAATGCACCAGGCGGTTGCCGGCCTGCCACAGGCGTGGCGCCATGTCGGCCTGCAGTTTCAGGGCATCCATGGCCTGGGAAACAGCAGCAGGCACGCTCGCCTCCGGGTCGGTTTTGCTGCCACGGCGCCGCTCAGGGCGCACGGTCCAGGGCGGCGGCATATTGACCCGGTCCGGATCGGTGGTCAGCACCCGTTGCATCAGGCGCACGCCGCTGATGCCGTCAATCATGGAATGGTGCATCTTGGTGTACAGGGCAAAGCGGTTGTTCTCCAGCCCTTCAATTACGTGGCATTCCCACAGGGGGCGGGAGAAATCCAGCGGATTGGAATGCAGGCGCGACACCAGGATACCCAGTTCCCGTTCGCCGCCCGGACGGGGCAGGGCAGAGTGGCGTACGTGGTAGTCGAGGTCGATATCCTTGTCGACCTTCCAGGCCGGGGCAAGCAGTCGTCCGAGAAAACCCGACCAGGCCAGCTTGTAACCCCAGGGTGGTGCTACATCACCGGCATCTTTCATGCGGGCAACCATGTCCCGCAGGAAGGTTTCCGGTGCGCCTTCCGGCAATGAAAAAATCTGCAGGGTGCCCACGTGCATCGGGGTGTCTTCAGATTCCACAGCCAGCCAGGAGGCGTCCAGTGTTGCGAGCCGTTTCATTCCGTTGTGTTCTCCGCCAGTCGTTCAATTTATGGTTGTTGCCTGCAAGTATACTGGCTAAGCGGCCCGCAAACGATCAAAAAACCGAGGTGGTAAGACGATTGTCTTGCAGTTACATAAAGTAGCTTAAGCAGGCTCCAGATCGGTCAGGGGTTGTGCTAATTTCAGCGGTCAGATCAATAACAACATACGGAGGCTTTGTGGAGTCCAGCCCGATGATTTCGGCAGGTTTGCCGATTGCCCTGTTTATCATCATGATCGGAATCGGCATGACCCTCACCCTGCGGGATTTTCGCCAGGTGGCGGTTTATCCCAGGGGGCTGGTGATCGGTACCGTCGCCCAGATTTTGCTGATGCCGGCGGTGGCCTTTGCCCTGGCCTATCTGTTCGGCGTATCGCCGGCCATTGCGGTGGGGCTGGTGATTATTGCCGCCTGCCCGGGGGGAACCACCTCCAATCTTTTCGTTTTGCTGGCCCGGGGCAACATTGCCTTGTCGATTGTGCTGACGGTTTCAGCCAGCCTGATCACCATCCTTACCTTGCCGCTGTTTACCAATATGGCGCTGCAGCACTTCATGGGTACTGAAGAGAGTATTTCCCTGCCGGTGGGCAAGACCATCGCCATGCTGGTGTTGATTGTGCTGTTGCCGGTGGCCATCGGCATGCTGGTCAAAACCCGGAAACCGGAGCTGGCCCTGAAAGCAGAAAGCCTGGTGAGCATTTTCGGTGGGGTGGTGCTGGCGTTGTTGATTGTGGCCCTGCTGTTTGGTGTGCGGGACCAGATCTGGGATTTGCTCAAACAAGCCGGGCCTTCGACTATTGCCCTGAACGTGGCCGGTATTCTTCTGGGGCTGCTGGCTGGCCGCCTGGCCGGGCTGACCCAGCGTGAGTCCCTTGCCGTGGCGGTAGAGCTGGGGGTCAAGAATGGTACTATCGGCCTGATGGTGACTCTCACCCTGCTGGAATCCAGCACCATGTCGATTCCCGCGGCGGTCTACGGCGTGCTGATGTTCCCCATCGGTTTCCTGCTGGCAATGTATGGCCGCAAGGTTATTCCCAAGTCGTCCCTTGATCGTGGATAGATATCGCCTGTAGGACCCTGCTACCCGACCGGGTAGCGGGGTGGTTATAGCCGTCGTAAAGGTTCGGTTTAGTTGTCCCGCTCGACCTTTACGGGGTCCAGACTGCCGGTACGGAAGTCCACTTCCAGCTCCCGGCCGCTGTCATCGTTGCCTTCTACCTCGATGTCGCCGTTACGCTTGATTTTCAGCTCTTCGATGGTTTCCATGCCCTGCCCGCGGGCGGCATCCAGAAAGACCTGGACTTCCTGCGCGGTCAGGCCATACGACTCGCCTCTGGGCTTGCGGCGCTGTTCCCGCTCGATGTCGCCGTTGCCGTTCAGGTCCAGCTCCACGAACCAGTCCTGGCCCATCCAGCCTTCAATCTCGATGTCGTCGGCCCGGTCGTCGTCAAACTCGATGCTCTGGAAGTGGGTGATGCCGTAGTCACTGCCAACCTGCAGCATGCGCTCGGCGTCTTCAAAGCTGCCCTTGGCAAAGGCTGCGGGGGCTGCGATAAGGCCGCTGATCAATGCGATGGTAAGGGTCTTTTTCATGGTGTGCTCCTTGTTTCTCTGTGTTTTGAGACCTGCCGGTTCTGCCCTGTTGGCTACCAGCCTGGGGCCAGATTAACGGGGCAGGGCTTTCAGCATCGTGATAGGCTCATTCATGATTCGTTCATCTGACTTTTGTCACCATAATGAGCATGGACAAAGACCGTTTTTCTCCGCCCTTATTGCCCGCAGACCGGTTTTCCCGCCGGGTGGTTCGGGCGCTCCTACTGGCGCTGCTTGTCGCGGGCGCCGTGCCCTTTGCGCAGGTCGCCTGCGCCGACGATGACGATGACTGGCGTCGCCTGCACCATGAGGTGGAAGCCGGCCGCATCAAACCCCTGAGCGAGATTCTCGACAGCCTAGCCCGGGACTGGGTCGGGGATGTGATTGATGTGGATATCGAGAAAGACGACGGTGAGATTATTTATGAGATTGAACTGCTGGGCCCCCAGGGTCAGGTGGTGGAGTTTGAGGTGAACGCCCGGACTGGCGAGGTTCTGGAGATTGAGGGCCGGAATATCCGGGGCATGGAGCGACGATGAAGATTCTCCTTGTTGAAGACGACACCGCACTGGCACAAGGCCTGGCCGGCGCCCTGCGGGAAGCCGGGTTGCTGGTGGAAGTGGCCGGAGACGGCCGCAGCGCAGATTTCCTGGTGAGTACCGAGCGCTACGATGCGGTGGTGCTCGATCTCGGCTTGCCCGATGGTAACGGTAGCCAGTGGTTGGCCGGCTGGCGGGCACGGGGCATTGATTTGCCGGTGTTGATTCTGACTGCCCGGGAACGGTGGTCTGACAAAGCGGCCGGTTTTTCCGCCGGTGCCGATGACTATGTCACCAAACCCTTTGAAACTGCCGAAATCCTGTTCCGCCTGCGGGCCCTTGTGCGCCGGGCCCATGGCCATGCGCACCCGGTGATTACCGTGGGTGACATAGCGCTTGATACCCACGCAGGGCAGGTTACCCGTTCCGGCATGCCGGTGTCTTTGACGGCCCAGGAGTTCCGGCTGTTATCACACCTGATCCATGCGGCGCCCAGAATTGTTTCCCGAACCGAGTTGTCCGAGCATGTCTATGACGGCGACCAGGAGCCGGATTCCAATGTGATCGATGTGCAGGTGAGCCGGTTACGGCGCAAACTCGGTGCCGATGCCATCGAAACCGTACGCGGGCAGGGTTACCGGATGCGTGGTGGCGGGGAACCTGCCTGATGCTTACACGTCTGCGCCGCTGGCCGGTGGCGGTTCGAATGCTGGTGTCCGCGCTGGTTCTGGTGCTGGTTATCTTGCCCCTGGCGGGTGCCCTGCTGGCCTGGAATTTCCGGCAGACCGTGAGCCAGTCCTTCGACGAGCGCCTGCTGTCCTTCCTGAACGTGGTGATTGCCGGCATCGAATTCGACCCGCAAACCGGTGAACTGACCCCGGGCTCGCAGCTGGGTGATCCCCGCTTTGAGCGGGCGTACTCCGGATGGTACTGGCAGGTAAACGATAACAGCGGCCAGGTTATTACCTCCCGTTCGTTGTGGGATCAGCGCTTGCCCCAGGTCAGTGGCCGCGGGCCGGACTGGGTAGACGTTCCGGGGCCGCGGGAGCAGAGGCTCCGCCTGGTAGAGCGGGATGTTCAGTTACCGGCCTTTGATGGCTGGTTGTCGGTGTCTGTGGCGGCCGACCTGTCGGAAGTGGATACCCAGGTGGCGCGGTTTAACCGGTTGCTGGGGATATCGCTGACTACCCTGGGGGTCTTGCTGTTACTGATGATTGGCCTTCAGATTCGCTGGGGGTTGGCTCCTTTGCGGCGGCTTGAGCAGGATCTGCGCGCCATGGAAGCGGGCCGGGCCCGTTCCCTGACCACAGACCTGCCGGATGAACTGGCAAAGCTGGCGGATGCCATGAACCAGGTGCTTCAGCGCGACCAGGTGCTGATTGACCGGGGTCGCACCGCCGCCGGTAACCTGGCCCATGCGCTGAAAACGCCGGTCTCGGTGCTGACCACCCTGAGTGACAAATTGCCGGATGAGCAAAGAACCGCGTTCCGTACCGAGCTGGCCCGGATTGACGATGCCGTGCGCCATCACCTGGCACGGGCTTCCGCCGCCGGGCCGGCGGCATTGGGCGGTGTAGACCTGGCTGGCGCGCTGGAGCCGGTACTGTCTGCCCTGGGTACACTCGCCGGGCGTCGGGGGCTGGTTCTTGATCTGCATATCAACGGTTCCGGCATGGTCCGCTTTGAACAGCAGGATCTTCAGGAAATTGCCGGTAACCTTCTGGAAAATGCCATCAACTGGGCCGAAAACCGGGTAAGTTTCTCTGCCCGGCTTGGTGTGGAAGGATTGGAGCTGGTGATCGAAGACGATGGTCCGGGCCTTTCAGAGGGCGATATTGAACAGGCCTTAACACGGGGCGCCCGGCTGGATGAAAGCCGCTCCGGCTCCGGCCTTGGCCTGGCGATTGTGAAGGAGCTGGTGGAGCTCTACGGCGGCAACCTGGACCTTGGCCCCTCGCCGCTGGGCGGGTTGCGGGCCAAGGCCATTTTCCCGGTTTAGTCGTCGGCGGCATCGTCGTTACGGGGCGGGCAGTGGTGCGCCGCTACGATTCGGCCCTCATCCACGCTTTCCAGGTGTACATCAAACCCCCACAACCGGTGCACGTGCCGGAGTACTTCGTCGGTTTCCTGTCCCAGCGGCACCCGGTCCACCGGGATGTGATGCATGGTCAGTGAGCGGTCGCCGCGCACATCCACATTCCACACCTGTATGTTCGGCTCCCGGTAACTGAGGTTGTACTGGCGGGCCAGCTTTTCCCGGAGAACCCGGTAGCCCGGGTCGTCGTGAATGGCGGTGACGGTGTAGTGGTCTTCCTGGTCGTCGTTTTCGATGGCAAACAGTTTCAGATCGCGCATCACCTTGGGCGACAGGAACTGCTGGATAAAACTCTCGTCCTTGAAGTTGCGCATGGCGAAATGCACGGTTTCCAGCCAGTCTTTGCCGGCGATGTCCGGAAACCATTCCCGGTCTTCATCGGTGGGGTTCTCGCAGATCCGCCGCAGGTCGGTGAAAATGGAAAAGCCCAGGGTGTAAGGATTGATGCCGGAATACCAAGGGCTGTTGAACGGTGGCTGGTACACCACCGCCGTGTGGCTTTGCAGGAATTCCAGCATGAAACCGTCGGTGACCAGGCCTTTCTCGTACATCCGGTGCAACAGGGTGTAGTGCCAGAATGTGGCCCAGCCTTCGTTCATCACCTGGGTCTGGCGCTGAGGGTAAAAGTACTGGGCCAGCTTGCGCACGATGCGCACCAGCTCCCGCTGCCAGGTCTCCAGCAGTGGCGCGTTCTTCTCGATGAAGTACAGCAGGTTCTCCTGGGGCTCTGCCGGGTAACGGGGCCGGCGGTGAACGGTGTCTTCATCCTCGTAGGCTTTCGGTATGGTTCGCCACAGATCGTTGATGCGCCGCTGCTCGTATTCTTCCCGCTCCTTCTGCCGGCGGGCTTCCTCTGCGGCTGAAATCGGGGCCGGGCGCTTGTAGCGGTCAACGCCGTAGTTCATCAGGGCATGGCAGGAGTCGAGAATTTCTTCCACGGCATCCACGCCGTAGCGCTCCTCACACTCCGACACATAGTTGCGGGCGAACACCAGGTAATCGATGATGGCACTGGCATCGGTCCAGGTGCGGAACAGGTAGTTGCCCTTGAAGAAGGAGTTGTGGCCGTAACTGGCGTGGGCAATCACCAGTGCCTGCATGGGCAGGGTGTTCTCCTCCATCAGGTAGGCGATGCAGGGGTTGGAGTTGATCACAATCTCGTAGGCCAGGCCCATCTGGCCCCGCTGGTAGCCCTTGGAGGTCTGCAAGAACTGCTTGCCGAAGGACCAGTGGTGATAGCCCACCGGCATGCCTACGGAGCTGTAGGCGTCCATCATCTGCTCGGCGGTAATCACTTCAATCTGGTTCGGGTAGGTGTCCAGACCGAACTCGGCGGCGCATTGGGCAATTTCTTCGTCGTACTTCTGGATCAGCTCAAAGGTCCACTCCGAGCCGGTGGAAATAGGTGTTCCTGCCTCGGGTTGTTCGCTCTCCGGTGCGTTCGGGCGATCAATCAGGCTGCTCATGCCGCTTTCCTCTCGAACAACTGTCGGAATACCGGATAAATGTCAGCAGGGTCTGCAATCTGCTGCATGGCAAAACTTTGCGGGAACTGCGCCAGGATTTTCTCGTACTCATACCAGAGCATCTGGTGGTCCTGGGGGGTGATCTCGATGTAGGAGTAGTACTGCACCAGCGGCAGAATACGCTCCGAGAGCAGTTTGCTGCACACCGGGGAGTCGTCGTTCCAGTTGTCGCCGTCTGAGGCCTGGGCGGCGTAGATGTTCCATTCCGCCGGGGAGTAGCGGGCGTCAATGATCCGGTGCATCAGTTTCAGGGCGCTGGAGACAATGGTGCCGCCGGTTTCCCGGCTGTAGAAGAACTCTTCTTCATCGACCTCTTTGGCGCTGGTGTGGTGCCGGATAAACACCACATCGATTTTCTTGTAGTTCTTCTTCAGGAACAGATACAGCAGGATAAAGAAGCGCTTGGCGATGTCCTTGTGCATCTGGGTCATCGAGCCGGACACGTCCATCAGGCAGAACATCACCGCACTGGTGGCCGGTTTGGGCTGCTTCACGTGCTGCCGGTAGCGCAGGTCGATTTCATCAATAAACGGAATGCGCCGCACGTTGGCTTTCAGGCGGGCGATCTCCTCCTCAAGTACGTTGATCTGGTCAGCGTGGCTGAAGGCCGGATCCAGTTCCTCAGGAGCCGATTTTAGCGCGGCCAGCTGGGCTTCTAGACCCCGGATTTTCTTCTTGCGGGCGCCGCCCAGGCCCAGGCGTCGGGCATGGGCCCCCCTTAACGAACGCACCACATCCAGTTTGGCGGGGACGCCCTGGGTGGTGAAGCCGGAGCGCACGTAACTGAACGCTTCGGTGTCCTTGAGCTTTTTGCGGACCAGGTTGGGCAGCTCCAGATCGTCAAACAGGAAGTCGAGAAACTCTTCCTGGGTGATCTGAAAAGCGAACTCGTCCATGCCTTCGCCATCGGGGCTGGCTTTGCCCTGGCCCTGGCCTTGCCCACCTCCGCCGTCGGGTTTGGGGATGGTGTCTCCAGCTACCCATTCCTGGTTTCCGGGGTGCACTACTTCCTGTCGGCCGCCCTGGCCATGGTGGAAGATAGGTTCTTCAATGTCGCGGGTCGGAATGCTGACTTTCTCGCCCCGCTCGATATCGGTAATGGAGCGCTTCTGAACGGCATCCGACACCGCTTTCTTGATGTGGTGCCGGTACCGGCGCAGGAACCGTTCCCGGTTCACTGCGCTCTTGTTCTTGCCGTTCAGGCGCCGGTCGACAATGTGGGTCATACCCATGGGTCTGCTCCCGCTGGCCGTTAATGGGACTTACGTACACGCAGATACCACTCGGCGAGCAAGCGGACCTGTTTCTCGGTGTACCCACGTTCGACCATGCGTTCCACAAACTGTTTGTGCTTCTTCTGGTCTTCCTGGCTGGCTTTCGGATTGAAGGAAATCACCGGCAGCAGGTCTTCGGTGTTCGAGAACATCTTCTTCTCGATCACGCTGCGCAGCTTCTCGTAGCTGAGCCAGCTCGGGTTCTGGCCCTGGTTGTTGGCCCGGGCCCGCAGGACAAAGTTGACCACTTCGTTGCGGAAATCCTTCGGGTTGGAAATACCGGCCGGTTTCTCGATCTTCTCCAGTTCATCGTTGATGGAGGCCCTGTCCAGGATTTCCCCGGTTTCCGGATCCCGGAATTCCTGGTCCTGAATCCACAGGTCGGCATAGGTCACGTAGCGGTCGAACAGGTTCTGCCCGTATTCGCTGTAGCTTTCCAGGTAGGCGGTCTGGATTTCCTTGCCGATAAACTGCACGTAGTGGGGCGCCAGGTATTCCTTGATGAAGCGCAGGTACTTTTCCTGGATTTCCGGCGGGTACTGTTCCTGCTCGATCTGTTTTTCCAGTACGTACAGCAGGTGCACCGGGTTGGCTGCCACTTCGGTGGTGTCGAAGTTGAAGACCTTGGACAGGATCTTGAACGCGAAACGGGTAGACAAGCCGTCCATGCCTTCCATCACCCCGGCCGCATCCCGGTACTCCTGGATGGACTTGGCTTTGGGGTCGGTGTCTTTGATGCTCTGGCCGTCGTACACCTTCATCTTGGAGAAGATGCTGGAGTTTTCCGGCTCCTTGATGCGGGACAGCACGGAGAACTGCGCGAGCATGTCCAGCGTGTCCGGGGCGCAGGGCGCACCTGCCAGGGAGCTGTTCTTCAGAAGCTTGCGGTAGATCTCGATCTCTTCGCTTACCCGCACACAGTAGGGCACCTTGACGATGTACACCCGGTCCAGGAATGCTTCGTTGTGCTTGTTGTTGCGGAAGGTCTGCCACTCGGATTCGTTGGAGTGGGCCAGGATAACGCCGTCAAACGGCACCGAGCCCATACCTTCGGTGGTGTTGTAGTTGCCTTCCTGGGTGGCGGTCAGTAACGGATGCAGTACCTTGATCGGTGCCTTGAACATTTCCACAAACTCCATCAGCCCCTGGTTGGCTTTGCACAGGCCACCGCTGAAGCTGTAGGCGTCCGGGTCATCCTGGGAGAAGTCTTCCAGCATGCGGATGTTGACCTTGCCCACCAGGGCGGAGATGTCCTGGTTGTTGTCGTCACCGGGCTCGGTTTTGGAAACGGCAATCTGGTCGAGCACCGAGGGATAGCGTTTGACCACCCGGAACTGGCTGATGTCGCCGCCGAATTCGTGCAGGCGTTTGACCGCCCAGGGCGACATGATGTTCTTCAGGTAGCGGCCGGGGATGCCGTATTCTTCTTCCAGGATCGGGCCATCCTCGGCCGGGTCAAACAGGCCCAGCGGGCTTTCGTTCACCGGTGAGCCCTTGATGGCGTAGAAGGGTACTTTCTGCATCAGGGCTTTGAGTTTCTCGGCCAGGGAGGATTTGCCGCCGCCAACGGGGCCGAGCAGGTACAGGATCTGTTTCTTTTCTTCCAGGCCCTGGGCTGCGTGGCGGAAGAAGGACACGATGTTTTCCACGGCTTCTTCCATGCCGTAAAACTCATCGAATTCCGGGTATCGCTTGATGACTTTGTTGGAGAAGATGCGTGACAGTCTAGAGTCACGGGAGGTATCGATGAGTTCGGGTTCGCCGATGGCGATCAGCATCCGCTCGGCTGCGGTGGCGTATGCTGTCGGGTCCTGTTTGCAGATCGCCAGGTATTCCTCAAGGGAATACTCTTCCTCCTGAGTCTGGGCATACCGGTCTTTGAAGTGCTGCAGAATGGTCATAGATGGCCCCTCGCTTTTCTCTTGTCTGTTATAGCGTCACGCAATGTCCCCGTTTTTGTTTCGCCGCCGTTCCGGGCGGTGTGTCTGGCGCTGAATTAAATGGGTTGGTTCTGGCAGGTATACGTTGTCCGGTGCGTTCCGGCCTGCTTGTTTTGAGCTTAGTTCACAGTTGCGGGGTTGGACAGGTGGGGGTCATGTTCGGTTCATTAAATTGTGGTATGGGGGATTTGCGGCGGCTTCCGGGTTTTGGGGGCTGACGTACACCGGGGCAGGATTTTTCAGGGCA
>NZ_DFLY01000011.1:98701-112319 GCF_002375525.1 Marinobacter sp. UBA3607
TGCCCTGAAAAATCCTGCCCCGGCATACGTCGATCGGGGCCCCGGTGGGGCCGCCTTTTGGTGGGGTGCCCCTGTTTGGTGGGAATTTGTGAAACTTTACTTTTTCGTGAGGGTGAAGACGCTTTCTGCGGCGCCGTTTCTCAGGCCTCTTCTTTTGGCGAAGGGGTTGTCGTGGGCCATGTCACGTTTTAGTACGTGGTTGATTTCGTAGTCTTCGCCGTAGAGTTTGAAGACTTCTTCGTCGCTGACGTTGAAGGGAGGGCCTTTCATTTCTGCGCTGTCGTAGTCGAGGGTGATCAGCAGGATTCTGGTGCCGTCGGGGATGATGGCGGTCAGGTGGTCTACGTAGCCTTTTCGCATTTCCGGGGGCAGGGCGATGAGGGCGGCGCGGTCGTAGACCAGGCGGATGTGTTTTAGGTCTTCCGGGACGAGTTGGAAGAAGTCGCCGCACCAGAGTTGCAGGTCGTCGTGTTTGAAGGTGGTGAAGGGTTCGCCGGGGTGGACCATGGCTTTTTCGCGGGCTTCTTCGAAGAAGTCTTTGCAGGCGATGTCGCTGAGTTCCACGCCGATGACGGGGTGGCCGCGGTCGTGGAGCCACCACATGTCGTGGGCTTTGCCGCACAGGGGCACGAAGACGGCATCGGTGCCTTCGCCGGCCAGTTCGGGCCAGTGGTCATGCAGGTATTGGTTGACGGTGCCTTCGTGGAAGCCGATTTGGCTCTTTTCCCAGCGCTCGTGCCAGAATTCGTGTTCCATGGTGGGTCTCCCTGAATTTGCTCGTTTTACCCAGTCTACCTTAATCTGTGCTGTTCTTGAGTCGGGAGAAAAGTATGAAAGCAGTCTTTCTGGATAGCACTACCCTGGGCAGCGATGTGGACCTGGCGCCGATTGAGCAGGTGACCGGCGGTTTGACCTGTTTTGAGCGGACGTCGCCGGAGCAGGTGCTGGAGCGGATTCGGGGTTTTGATACGGTGCTGGTGAACAAGGTGGTGCTGGACCGGGAGCATTTCGAGGCCTGTCCGGAGCTTAAAACCATTGCGGTGGTGGCTACGGGGCTGAATAACATTGATCTGCCGGCAGCAAGGGAACACGGCATTCAGGTGATGAATGTGACCAACTACGGCCGTTCCACGGTGGCCCAGCACACCATGGCGCTGATTCTGGCGCTGGCCACGCGGCTGCTGGATTACAACCGGGATGCCCGTAATGGCACCTGGGGCAAGAGCGATATGTTCTGCCTGATGGATCACCCGATCATGGAGCTGGAAGGCAAGACTCTGGGAATTGTCGGTTATGGCGACCTGGGGCAGGGTGTGGCCGAGCGGGCGAAGGCCTTTGGCATGAACGTTGTGCTGGGCTGCCGGCCGGGGCAGGCACCGGGGGAGGTGGATGGTTATCCGCGCATTGCGCTGGATGAGCTGTTGGCGCAGGCGGATGTGTTGTCGCTGCACTGCCTGCTGACGGATGAAACCCGGAATATGATTGGTGAGCGGGAATTGCGCCTGATGAAGCCAACCGCATTGCTGGTCAATACCAGCCGTGGCGGCCTGGTAAACGAGGAGGCGCTGGCGGACGCGTTAAGAAGCGGCGAGATTGCCGGTGCCGGCTTTGACGTGCTGACCGAAGAGCCGCCCCGCAACGGTAACCCGCTGCTGGCGGATGATGTTCCCAACCTGGTTGTGACGCCCCACTCCGCCTGGGCCAGCCGTGAGGCTCGTCAGCGGATTGTGGGGATTACTGCAAGGAACCTGGCGTCGGTTCAGAACTGATAGCCGACGCTGAAGGACGCACCCACCTGGCTCATGCTCAGCTCGATGTGCTGGCCGGGGCCCATGGGGTTTTCGCCACGGACGGTTTTGCGCGGTGAGTAGAAGGCCATGCCGGAAACTTCCAGGGCTTCGCTGAACCGGTGGGTGAAGCCGCCGGTGAAGTGCCATTCCTGGACGCCGGGCGCCAGGATGTTGAACAGCACTTCTTCGTCCGGGATGGGCTGCTCGCCGTAACTGACGCCGGCACGCCAGGTTTGTTCGTTGCTTTGCTGCCACTGCCAGCCGAGTTTGACGATGGTCATGTCGTCCCAGCCGAAGCCTGGGCCGTTATCCCTGCCCAGTTGGGAGCTGGCATCGCCGTCCCGTACGTTCATCAGTGCAGGCATCATCGGGTTGCCAATGCTGTTGATCTCGCTGTAGCGGATGTGCTGAACATCCAGCAGCAGCCAGTGGTTTTCAAGTCCGGACCAGGCGATGCCGGCGTTGAACATCTGGGGAATGTCGAAGCCGCCCTGTTCGGCAAACAGGCCTTCGTATTTGTTGAACTCTTCCATTTCCAGGATGGTGCGCCAGCTCAGGCCGGCCCGGAGGGTATCCGTCAATTTACCTTGCCAGCCGATCTGCAGGCCGTAGCCCCAGGCTTCGTCGGTGCCGTTGTTGGTCAGGGCATTCGGGTTTGAGGATAATTTCAGGTTGCCAAACGCCTGCAGGCCTTTCGCCTCAAAGCGCTGGTAGGCAATCAGGGGTGAAATGCCCAGTGCCTGGCCGTCAGAGAATTCCCAGGACCAAGTGGGGGCGATGAACAGCTGCTCCAGGTTGACGCCGGTTTTTCCCGCACCAAAGGTGCCGCCATTCTCGCCACTGTATTCAGTGTTCATGCCACCGTTGGCAAACACCGACAGACCAAGGCTGTGGCCATTGCCCAGGGCCCGGTTATAACCGAAATGAGGAATCAGGAAGGCGTCATTTTCGCTTTGTACGGTTCCGGGGGCGAGATAGAAAGTTCGAGCAGGTGGCGGCATAACGCCACCTTCCACGCCATAACGCCGGCGCGGAGAAAACACCTCCAGCCCACCGTCCACGCGGCTGCCCACAAACGCCATACCTGCCGGGTTAGTGGCTGCGGCAATGCTGTCCTGGGCCAGCGCGGTTCCTGCGCCTGCCATTCCGGCGTTCTTGGTACCGTAGCCGTGGCTGAAGTAGCCGTTGGTGGCCAGTGCGGCAGACGGTGCTGCGGCAATAAGGGCGGTGGTGGCAAGAATCCGGGACAAGCGCATTGATCAAACCCTGTGGTTATAAATGAATCAGTTCTTTAGGCGCGCCTTTTGACGTTAATACGGTTATAAGTGGAAGTAACAAAACTTGATATGGTTATATTGTTTTTTCAGGCCAGCGGCAGCGCCGCCGTTGCATTATTGCTGAGAGAATCGGCTTGTTTACTGCCCCTTGGCTGATAAGCTGTAGAAAAGACTGACAAACAGGAACTTGCGTGGCTTCCATTCAATTGAAAGACCGGCTCCAGGCTGCTGAAGACTGGATTCTTGCCAACCCCAACCCGCCCCAGAAATGGCCCTGGACCTGGTTTTACAAAACCGGGCGTTCGCTGTACGCACTGATCCGGGATGTACTCAGTGGCCAGCTCACCCTGCATGCTATGAGTCTGGTGTATACCACGCTGCTGAGTATTGTGCCTTTGCTGGCCCTGAGCTTTTCCGTGCTCAAGGCGCTGGGGGTGCACCAGAAGATGGAGCCCTTCCTTTACCAGTTCTTCCAGCCCATGGGCCCTCAGGGGATCGAGATGGCGGAACGGATCCTGGGCTTTGTGGATAACATCAAGGTGGGGGTTCTGGGTTCCGTAGGCCTCGGCTTGCTGGTGTACACGGTGATCTCGCTGGTACAGAAGGTGGAACGCTCCTTTAACATGATCTGGCGGGTGCCGGAAATGCGCTCCATGGCCCAGCGCTTCAGCAACTACCTGAGCGTGATCATGGTGGGCCCCTTGCTGATGGTGTCGGCCATTGGTGCTACCGCCACGGTGTTTTCGTCCGACATGATGCAGACCCTGATGGCGGTTGAGCCGTTCGGTTCGGTGATTGTGGCCGTCAGCCGCTTTACCCCGTTCTTCCTGGTGGTGGCGGCATTCACCTTTGTTTATATCTTCATTCCCAACACCCGGGTGAAATTCCGCTACGCTTTCCTGGCGGGCCTGATTGCCGGTGTGTCCTGGCAGGCGGCGGGTATGATCTTTGCGTCCTTTGTGGCGGGTTCTACCAAGTATGCGGCCATCTACTCCGGCTTTGCGGTGGGGATTATCCTGCTGATCTGGATTTACCTGAACTGGATGATCCTGCTGCTCGGTGCCAGTTTGTCGTACTACATGCAGAACCCGGGCTCGGTGGCCAAGCGCCGTGAAGTGCAGCTGGCACCGGAGCTGCAAGAGCGGGTGGCCCTGGCCTTGATGTGGATGGTCGCCAGGCCGTTCAGCCGGGGTGAGCCGGCGCCGCAGCAGGAATCACTGGAGTACCAGATGCATGTGCCGGGCGAAATTACCCGGAATATCAGTGACAAGCTGATTCGCGCCGGCCTGTTGAGCCTGGCCGGCCGCAATGGTGACCAGCTGGTGCCCGGGCGGGCGCTGGACCTGATCACCGTGGGTAACGTGCTGCAGGCGGTGCGCCGGGATGAAGACCGGGTTGTGGAGCGCTTGCCGGTGCAGTCGATGCCGGAGCGGTTGCTGGAGCTCTCGTCCGGCCGTGAAGATGTCAGTTTTTCGGAGCTGCTCAGATAAGCGCTTCGCCGAATACGAACACCAGCTGGCACACGCCGGCGGCAAAGCCAAGGAAGGCACCTACCAGGATGAGCTTGATCTCGTCCTCCTGGAAACAGGGCCGCAGCAGGTCCTGAAACTCTTCTGACGACAGCGCAATCATGCGCTCTACCATGATCGACTCCACCGCCCGGGCCCGGTCCTTCTCGAACACCGGGTTGTTGAAGGAGGTCTGGGAGATTTCGATAGCCTTTTCGCCCACCTGGTTCTTCAGGGTGGCAAAGCCGGTCGGGCCGAACGCCATCTGGGTAAGGGCCTTGCCCATACCGGCGGTTTCGTCCACCAGCGGCTTGATGTGCTTCTTCACCATGTTGCGGGCGCGGTCGCCTTTCGGGCCTTCCATAATGGCGTTGATGATGTTGCCAACGGTGAGGATTTCGTGGGTCACGATATGGCAGAAGGATTCAGCCACTTCCGGCTGGCGCTTCAGGAACAGGCCCTGGATTTTCAGGGGGCCCACCTTGTGTTCCCTGAGGGGGCGGAAGATGACGTTCAGGGCAATCCAGTTGGTGGCCCAGCCCACCAGCAGGCCGAACAGTGGCAGCACCCAGATAGCGGGATAGAGGTACCAGACTGCCATTTGTATCAGGCCGAACAGAAAGCCGAAGTACATGCCGGAGTTGATGATAAAGCGGAATTCTACGTCGCCACACTCCAGGAAAATGCGGTTGAGCAGCTGTTTGTCGCTGGCGAGCCGTTCGATGACCATGCCTTTGATGTCGAGCAGGTCTTCGATGTTGTCGGATACGTCTTCTACCAGGTTGTCGACCAGTTGCGGGGTGGATTTGCGCACCCGGTCGTAGACCATTTTGCGGGCGGAGGCGGGCAGGTTTTCCCAGAAGGTGGGGTACTCTTTGAGCATGAGTTCGTCGACATATTCTTCCACTCTGGGGTCGACGGTGTAGATGATGTGGGCGGCCAGTACCTTCGGGTCAATCTGTTCGAAGATTTCCTGTACGGTGCCGATTTTGGAGATGGTGGCATCGACGCTGATGGCGGCCATTTTCCGGGCCTTGGAGGGGATGATGCCTTGCCAGCCGAGCAGGGGTGGTTTGCCTATGAACTCCAGGGGGTAGAAGGTCATTTTGATGGCGAGCCAGTTGGTGCTCCAGCCGATGAGGGCTGCGATCACTGGAATACTTAGGTATTGCCAGAATTCCGGGTTGGTAAGTAGGCTGGTCATCCGGTACTCGCTGGTTTTGTTCTGATTCTGTTGGTTCTGTCCTGGGTGCAAGCGGCAGTGCGAGAGGGGGTTTCCAGAAAACGCTCCTTGCGGCACATCCATGTGGCGCTTCTGCTCCGCCATCCATGGCTCCGCAAATTTCTGGAAACCCCCTCTCGCACTGCCGCCCATCATGGGCAGAGCGTCTTGCTGCAATTGTCAGACACGGATCATGTTGGTGACAGCGGAATCTGTCAATGACTGAACCGCCACTGCATCACGTTACAGAAGGCCATTCGCGGTTAACCGCCGATATCTCCCCACAACCACTGGCACAGTGCCATGGCCGCCACCGGCGCTGTTTCGGTGCGCAGAACTCGGGGGCCGAGGGCGACGGGGAGGAAGCCGTTTTGTTCTGCCAGGGCAATCTCGTCGGCGCTCAGGCCGCCTTCGGGGCCGATCATCAGGGCGACGCTGGCGGGTTTCTCGAGTGTGTTGAGGGATTGTTCGGTGCGGTGGTGCAGCACCAGGCGCAGGTCGCAGGTTTGGCTGTATTGCAGCCATTCCGCTACGGTCATCACCGGCAGGATGTTCGGGACTTTTGCGCGGCCGCATTGTTCGGCGGCGCTGATGGCGACTTGTTGCCAGTGGCGCAGGCGTTTTTCTTCCCGGTCGCCTTTGAGTTTTACGTCGGAGCGTTCGGTGGTGAGGGGGGCGATGGTGGTTACGCCCATTTCCACGGCTTTCTGCACGGCGTAGTCCATGCGGTCGCCCTTTGACAGGGTCTGGCCCAGGACGATGGTCAGGGGCGATTCGGTGGCGTTGGCCTCGGCGCTTTCGATGGTTACGGTGACGTTCTTTTTGCCGGCTTCGGTGATGGTGGCGGTGTAGTCGTTACCGTCGCCGTTGAACAAACGGAGCTGCTGGCCGGGCTGCATGCGCAGTACCCGGCCTACGTGGTTGGCGGCGTTGTCGTCGAGTTCACACGGGCTGCCGGTGTGCAGGGGGCTGTCGGTGTAGATTCTGGGAATGCGCATGGTCAGCCCTTAACTGCGATTTCGATGCCTTCGGTGGCCACCTGGGCCAGGTGTCGGATCTGGTCTTCGGTGATCACGTAAGGCGGCATGAAGTACACCACGTTGCCCAGCGGGCGCAGCAGGGACTGGCGGGTGAGGGCATGCTGGTACACCTTGATGCCACGGCGTTCCTGCCAGGGGAACGGGGTTTTGCTGGCTTTGTCTTTGACCATTTCGATGGCCAGGGTCATGCCGTGCTGGCGGATGTCACCCACGTTGGGGTGGTCGGCCAGGTGGGCGACGGATTCGGCCATGCAGCGGGACAGCTGGCGGTTGTTTTCGATGACGTTTTCGTCCCGGAAGATGTCCAGGGTGGCCAGGGCGACGGCGCAGCCGATGGGGTTGCCGGTGTAGCTGTGGCTGTGCAGGAACGCACGCAGGGTTTCGTAGTCGTCGTAGAAGGCGTTGTAGACAGTGTCGGTGGTGAGCACCACGGACAACGGCAGGTAACCGGCGGTCAGGCCCTTGGACAGGCACATGAAATCCGGGGTGATGCCGGACTGTTCGCAGGCGAACAGGGTGCCGGTGCGGCCAAAGCCCACGGCGATTTCGTCGGCAATCAGGTGTACGCCATAGCGGTCGCAGGCTTCGCGCAGTTTGGTGTGGTAAACCGGATGATGCATGCGCATGCCGCCGGCACACTGTATCAGGGGTTCCACCACCACGGCACAGATTTCGTGGTGCCGCTCGGCCAGCAGCTTGTCCATGGCCTCGAACTGGCGCAGGGCGTAGTCTTCATCGGTTTCGCCCAGCTCTTTGTTGTAGGCATCCGGCGAGGGCGCCGTCAGTACTTCCATCAGCAGCGGCTGGTAGGTGTCTTTGTAAAGGGCAACATCACCCAGCGCCAGCGCGCCCAGGGTTTCTCCGTGGTAGCTGTTGCTGAGGTTAACGAAGTTCTTCTTGCCCGGATGGCCCTGGTTTTTCCAGTAGTGATAGCTCATCTTCAGGGCCGCTTCGATGGCAGACGAGCCGTTGTCTGCGTAGAAGCATTTGTTCAGCCCCTCCGGCGTAACCTCAATCAACCGCTCGGACAAGTTCACTACCGGTTCGTGGCTGAAGCCCGCCAGGATGACATGCTCCAGCTGGCCGATCTGTTCCTGGATAGCGGAGTTGATGCGCGGGTTGGCGTGGCCGAACAGGTTTACCCACCAGGAGCTGACCGCATCGATGTAGCGATTGCTCTCGAAATCTTCCAGCCATACGCCTTCGCCCCGCTTGATGGGAATCAGCGGCAGGGTTTCGTGGTCTTTCATCTGGGTACAGGGGTGCCACACGGATTTAAGGTCCCGTGCGACCAGGTCGGCATTGCGCATGGTTGTCTCCTGTCAGGCTGCGGAGGCGGTGAATAAATATCCGGATGCGACATGATACTTGGCTGTCAGCAGCCTTAACAGCTCCTTACTGTGAACCAGTCGGATGACCGGCTTGCCATAGCCCGGCGCCAGACCGGCCAATGTTGGTGCACCAGCCTGCGGCAACAATGGAATAAAAATAACAGGAGTCGAATATGGAGCTGAATCTGAAACACCCCTATGAGGCTGGTGTGGATCATGTGCTCGAGCGTTTTTTCAGCGAAAGCCACATTATCGAAAAGAACGAGAAAATCGGGTCCCGCAATGTACAGCTGGCCGAGCTGCGCAAAGACGATGTGTCCGGCAAGTTGGTGATCGAGCGTGAAATGATGGCTTCTGCGCCCGTGCCGGGAGTGCTCTCAGGCTTTCACCGGGAGTGGAATCGCGTGCGGCAGGAGGAACACTGGTTCCGTAAAGACGACGATGAGTGGCACTGCGAGTTTCGGGTGAAAATCGACGGTGTGCCGGCGAAGATCAAGGGCGAAATGCGGCTTCAGGGTAACGGTAACCGCTGCATCAATTATGTGAATCTGTCGGTTCGTTGCGATATGCCGTTGTTGGGCAAGAAAGTGGCGAGATTTCTGGCGGATGACTCCCACGCCAAGATTGAACGGGAGTATGAAGTCATCCGCCAGTTGCTTTGACCCGCCGGTTCAGTGCGCCAGCACCCGGGACAGGAACGCCTGGGTGCGCTCGTTCTTAGGGTTGTCGAACACATCTTCAGGCCGGCCTTCTTCGACAATCTGGCCTTCATGGATGTAGATCACCCGGTCTGCCACTTCCCGGGCGAAGCCCATTTCGTGGGTGACGACCATCATGGTCATACCTTCTTTGGCCAGCTCCCGCATCACGTCCAGCACTTCACCGATCATTTCCGGATCCAGCGCCGAGGTGGGTTCATCGAACAGCATCAGCCGGGGTTCCATGGCCAGGGCCCGGGCAATGGCGACCCTCTGCTGCTGGCCGCCGGATAGCTGGTTGGGGTATTTGTCGGCCTGGCTGCCAATGCCTACACGTTCCAGCAGCCTCTCGGCGGTAGCGTTGGCGACGACCTGGGAGGTGTTTTTTACCTTCATGGGCGCTAGCATGATGTTCTTTCTTACCGTCAGGTGCGGAAACAGGTTGAATTGCTGGAACACCATGCCGACTTCCTTGCGGATTTCGGCAAGGGCCTGCTGGTTGCCGCCTTTCGGCGCCAGTTTCTGGCCGTCCACTTCCAGTGTGCCGGATTCAAATTCTTCCAGGCCGTTAACACAGCGGATCAGGGTAGATTTACCGGAGCCACTGGCCCCGATGATCACCACGACCTCGCCCTGTTCTACGGTCAGGTCTATATCTTTCAGGACATGCAGCTTGCCGAAGTACTTGTTCATGCCCTTCATCTTTACGATCTGAGTCATTACCCGGGCTCCTTCAGACAGACGCAACGCCGCGGCGTTCAAGCAGCCGCAGAATCAGGGACAGGGACAAGGTTATGGCCAGGTACATAAGGGCCACTACGAAGTAAACCTCGAAGGCGGTAAAGGTGTTGGCGATATACACCTGGCCCTGGCGGACCAGTTCCCCCACGCCGATCACCGAGAACAGCGAGGTGTCCTTGATGCTTACGATAGCCTGGTTTCCGAGCGGCGGGATCATGCGCCGGAAGGCCTGGGGCCAGATAATCGACCAGAAGGTCTGGGTGCGGGACAGGCCCAGAGACAGGCCGGCTTCGCTCTGGCCTTTGTCGATAGACTGCACGCCACCGCGCACCACTTCGGATATATAGGCGCCGGAGTTCAGGGCGATCGCGGCAATACCGGCTGTCAGCGGGTCGATGGGGCCGCCGACCAGGTCCGGCAGGCCGTAGAAGATAAACAGCACCTGCACCAGGATGGGGGTGCCGCGAAAAATTTCGATATAGGCGGTTGCCGGCCAGCGCAGGAACCATTTTTTGTTGATGCTGAGCAGGCCAAAAACGATGCCGAGTATAAAGCCGATGGCCAGGCCACCGAAGGAAATCATCAGGGTGTAGGGAATGCCCTTGGCCAGGTAGGGAATGGAATCAATGGCCGCTTGCCAGTCAAACTGAAACTGGAATTCCACGGTGTGTTTCTCCGTTGGGTTGGGAGGAGGCGCCCGGGGCATTGTGTGCCCCGGGCGGGTCAAGTGGAGGTTTACTTGTCTTCAGGCATCGGGCCGAACCATTTTTCGTAAATGGTTTTGTAGGTGCCGTCTTCCTTGATTTCTGCCAGGGCTTCGTTAACCGGGCCAACCCATTCGCTACCTTTTTTCAGGGCGATACCGTACTGCTGGCCTTCATACAGCGGGCCTACGGCTTTCACCTTGCCTGCGCCGCGGGTGCTGGCGAAGTAGCCTACGTTCGGGGCGTCGTAGAACACCGCATCTACCGCGCCGGACATCAGCGCCATATACATGTCGGAGCTGCCGGGGTAGGGGGTTACGCCGTCGTTATCGTCCAGGTTCTTGGTGAGGAAGTCGTAGCTGGTGCTACCAATCTTGGTGCCGACTTTCTTGCCTTCCAGGTCAGACATTTCCTGGGTGCCATCGTCTTCGCGAACCAGGATACGCAGGCCGGAATCGTAGTAAGGGTCGGAGAAATCGACGATTTGCTTACGCTCATCGGTAATGGTGATGCCGGCAATGGCAATGTCGACGTTACCGGTTTGCAGGGCCGGGATGATGCCGTTGAAATCCATGGTGTTCAGGTCGTAATCAAAGCCCGCACGCTCGGCGACTTCGGCGATGATTTCCATGTCGAAACCGATCATTTCGCCGGTTTCCTGATCCATCATTTCAAACGGGACGAAGCTGGGGTCGGTGACTACGCGCAGGGTCTCTGCGCTTACCGACGTGGCGGCGACAGACAGTGCCAGGCCAGCGCCCAGAGTTTTCAGCCATTTCGTGCTCATGCTTTCTCCTTTCTGTTTTTTTATGCCCCGTCTGCCCGGTAAGGCAGTCTGTGAAAGCACTCTTTGTGACCGTGCATCACAGGGAGCGTTGATAGGGATGCATCAGATACAGTCTAGACTATGGAGACAGGATTTGCAGGAAATCAGGCGGTTAGAAAACGAAAGAGGGGCCGAAGCCCCTCTTTGTACTGCTTTGCAGAATGCCTTAGAAAGCAATCTTTTCGCGGTCGCTGATGCCCAGATTCTTCCAGATGGAAATGCTGGGTTCGGCCTGGTTCAGGGTGTAGAAGTGCAACCCCGGAGCCCCGGCTTTCAGAAGCTTTTCGCACATTTCGGTGACCACTTCTTCACCAAACTTGCGGATGCTGTCGGTGTCGTCGCCGTAGGCTTCGAGCTGCTTGCGGATCCAGCGAGGGATTTCCGCGCCGCACATGTCAGAGAAACGCACCAGGCTGGAGAAGTTGACGATGGGCATGATGCCCGGCACCACCGGAATGGTGATGCCCATCTTCTCCAGACGGTCGATGAAATAGAAGTAGCTGTCCGCATTGAAGAAGTACTGGGTGATGGCGCTGTTGGCACCGGCCTGTACCTTGCGGGCAAAATTCTTCAGATCATCTTCCGCACTGCGGGCCTGAGGATGGAACTCGGGATAGGCGGCCACTTCCAGGTTGAAGTGATCACCGCTGTGGTTCCGGATGAATTCCACCAGCTCGTTGGCATACCGCAGCTCACCAGACGCCCCCATGCCCGAGGGCAGATCGCCGCGCAGAGCAACGATCCGGTTGATGCCGTTCTCTTTATACAGATCCAGCAGCTCGCCGATCTCTGCGCGGGTGCCACCCACGCAGGACAGGTGCGGTGCCGTGGAAATGCCCTGCTTGTGCAGGCTGAGCACGGTTTCAATGGTGCGGTCCCGGGTGGAGCCGCCGGCGCCGAAGGTGACCGAGAAAAAATCCGGGTTCACCTCGGCCAGTTGGTCGCGCACAACTTGAAGTTTCTCCTTGCCCTGATCGGTCTTGGGCGGGAAAAACTCGAAGCTGAAGCGGCGTTTGAATTGCTTCTGGGATTCCATGATCGTTTCCGCTTAGTACCTGTAGCTTTCCGGCTTGTACGGGCCTTCGACCGGTACGCCGATGTATTTCGCCTGGTCCGGAGTCATTTTGGTGATCACGCCACCAAAGCCTTCCACCATGGCGCGGGCCACTTCTTCGTCCAGCTGCTTGGGCAGAACCTGGACGTAAACGCCCTTGGCCTTGGACTCTTCAGGCAGGTCCGCAAACTTGCGCTCGAACAGGTACATCTGCGCCAGCACCTGGTTGGCGAACGAGCCGTCCATGATGCGCGACGGGTGACCGGTGGCGTTGCCCAGGTTTACCAGGCGGCCTTCGGACAGCAGGATCAGGTGGTCGTTGCTGGCCTTGTCGCGGTAAATCACGTGTACCTGCGGTTTGACCTCGTCCCACTCCCAGTTCTTGCGCATGTAGGCGGTATCGATTTCATTATCGAAGTGGCCGATGTTGCACACCACAGCGCCGTTCTTCAGCGCCTTCAGCATGTTGGCGTCACACACGTTGACGTTACCGGTGGTAGTCACCAGCAGGTCAGTGGTGCCCAGCAGGTCGGTGTTGATGCCTTGCTCGGTACCGGTGTTGATGCCATCGATGTACGGGGATACCACTTCAAAACCGTCCATGCAGGCCTGCATGGCGCAGATCGGGTCGGCTTCCGTCACCTTCACGATCATGCCTTCCTGACGCAGGGACAGGGCAGAACCCTTGCCCACGTCGCCGTAACCAATCACCAGCGCTTTCTTGCCGGACAGCAGGTGGTCGGTGGCACGCTTGATGGCATCATTCAGGCTGTGACGACAACCGTACTTGTTGTCGTTCTTGGACTTGGTCACCGAGTCGTTGACGTTGATGGCCGGAATCTTCAGGGTGCCGTCACGCAGCATTTCCTGCAGGCGGTGCACGCCGGTGGTGGTTTCTTCAGTCACACCGTGGCACTTGGCAATCACCTGCGGGTATTCCTTGTGCAGCAGCTCGGTCAGGTCGCCGCCGTCGTCCAGGATCATGTTCGGCTCCCAGCCGTCTACGTCTGCGCCCACGGTCTTGTGCAGGCACCATTCGTATTCTTCGTCGGTTTCACCCTTCCACGCGAACACGGGAATGCCTTGCGCCGCTATGGCGGCTGCAGCCTGGTCCTGTGTGGAGAAGATGTTGCACGAAGACCAGCGTACGTTAGCGCCCAGCTCGACCAGTGTTTCAATCAACACGGCAGTCTGGATGGTCATGTGGATGCAGCCCATGATGTTGGCGCCTTTCAGCGGCTGCTCGGCTTTGTACTTCTCACGCAGTTTCATCAGGGCGGGCATTTCGCCTTCGGCGATCTTGATTTCCTTGCGGCCCCAGCCGGCGAGTTCGATGTCGCGGACTTTGTAATCGTCGAAATTGTTCGGAGTGCTCATGTGGTGCTCCTGTCATGTTTGAAATGGTTAGCCACGGAATCCATATATGG
>NZ_DFLY01000034.1:0-77985 GCF_002375525.1 Marinobacter sp. UBA3607
ACCGGCGACTTCCTGGGCAAGGATCGCAAGCTGCGCCTGCAGGCCGGTGACCTTCTGGCCGTGCGCTCTGCCGGTGCTTACGGCTTTGTGATGGCCTCCAACTACAACACCCGAAACCGCCCGCCGGAACTGATGGTGGATGGTGACAAGGTGCACGTGGTCCGGCGCCGGGAAACCCTGGAAGACCAGCTGGCTCCTGAAAGTTGTCTGCCGGAATGAGCGGGGAACCGGAGATGAACCAGCAAAGACGGAATCAGGGGCCGCTGCTGAGGTTCACCAAGATGCACGGCCTGGGCAACGATTTCATGGTGGTGGATGCCATCAGCCAGCCGTTTCGCCTGCGCCCGGAAATGATCCGGGAGCTGGCCGACCGTAACTTTGGCATTGGCTTTGACCAGCTGCTGGTGGTGGAGCCGCCCGGATTACCGGATGTCGACTTCCGCTACCGGATCTTCAATGCCGACGGTTCGGAAGTGGAGCAGTGCGGCAACGGCGCCCGCTGTTTTGCCCGCTTTGTGCGGGATCAGCGCCTGACCAACAAGCGGGTGGTGCGGGTACAGACCGCCAAGGGCGTGATTGAACTGAAAATTGGCAAAGACGGCATGGTGATGGTGAACATGGGCGTGCCGGAACTGAACCCGCCCGCCATTCCCTTTGCCGCCGACCGCCAGAAAACCGTGTACACGGTGGAAGTGGACGGCCAGCAGATTGAATTGTCGGCGGTGTCTATGGGCAATCCCCACGGTGTGCTGGTGGTGGACGACGTGGATACCGCGCCGGTGGCCAGCCTGGGGCCGGCGCTGGAGAAGCATCCGCGGTTCCCGGCCCGGGCCAATATCGGTTTCCTGCAGATTGTGGATCGTAGCCACGCCCGGCTTCGGGTGTTCGAACGGGGCTCCGGTGAAACCCTGGCCTGCGGCAGCGGTGCCTGTGCTGCAGTGGTTGCCGGCCAGTTGTGCGGCTTGCTGGATGCCCGGGTAGATGTGGAACTGCGTGGCGGGCGCCTGGTGATCGAATGGCAGGGTGAGGGTACCCCTGTTATGATGGAAGGCCCGGCGACAACAGTATTTGAAGGCCAGTTACGACTGCCGGGCGAGGCTCCGCCGCGCCGGCGCAAAGGCCCTCGCAGCCCTAAAACAAGGTCCTGACAGCTCAGGAGAACACGATGACAGAACAAACGGCCCGCCAGAAGGTCGCAGAACTCACCCGTGAGCAGGTAGCGGATTATCTGCGCGACAACCCTGATTTCTTTGTCGACCAGGATGAACTGCTGCGCACCCTGACCCTGCCTCACGACAGTGGACGTGCGATTTCCCTGGTGGAACGCCAGGTTCATCTGTTCCGTGAGCAGCGCGATACCCTGCGCCGGGAGCTGGTCGAGCTGGTCTCGATTGCCCGCCACAACGACCGGCTGTTCGAGAAGAGCAAGCGCCTGCTGCTGCAGGTGATCGAAGCCCGAAACCTGAACGACATGGCGGCGGCTATCGATGACAGTATCCGCAGTGATTTCGGGCTGGATGCCGCGTCTGTCTTGCTGTTCAGTAATGATGAACTGCCCGGTTCCGGCCAGGGTGCCCTGCATGTTGTCAATGCCGACCTGGCACAGGAACGACTGGGTAGCCTGCTGGATGGTGAGCGGGCGGTGTGCGGACAGTTCCGGGAGAATGAGCGGGAATTCCTGTTCCCGGACCGGGACGAACCAATCGCCTCGGTCGCCCTGATGCCACTGCGCCATGAAGGCCTGGTCGGGGTGTTTGCGGTGGGTAGCTGCGAGTCGGGTTATTTTGACCAGAGCATGGGGTCGCTGTTCCTGAGTTATATCAGCGATACCCTGAGCCGCCTGCTGCCGCCCATGCTCAAACGCCATGGCTCCGGCGCATCGGTGTCTGACCTGGCGGTGGAAAGCGGTCAGGGGTGACCTTGGAGGTTGACCCCGGCGCCCTCGACACCCCCGGCACGCCGCCCGGGGCCCTGGCCGCGCCGCTGTCGGGCTTTATCCGCCACCTGCAATCAGAAAAGCGGCACTCCGCGCGCACCTGCGATAATTACCAGCGTGACCTGCAGCGCCTGGCGCTCTGGCTGACAGGGGGCGGTTGCGATTGCTGGGCGGACCTGTCCAGCCACGACGTCCGCCGGTATGTCGCCCACCTCAGCAAAGGCGGCCTTGGCGGCCGCAGCATTGCCCGCCACCTATCTTCTGTTCGTCGCTTCTACCAGTATCTGCTCAGGGAAGGCCTGGCCCGGGATAACCCGGCGCTGGATATCCGGGCCCCGAAAACCGGTCGCCGGTTGCCGAAAGTGGCCGATGTCGACCAGATCAACCAGTTGCTGGAAGTAAATTCGGACGATCCGCTGGAAGTCCGGGATCTGGCCATGTTCGAACTGATGTATTCCTCAGGCCTGCGGCTGGCAGAACTGGCCGGGCTTGACCTGGTCTCCCTGGACCTCAAAGGCCGGGAGGTGAGGGTGCTGGGTAAGGGGAGCAAGGAACGGATTCTGCCGGTGGGCGGCAAGGCGGTAACGGCCCTGAACAGCTGGCTGGCACTGCGGTCGTCCCTGGCGCCGGAAGGCGAGCCCGCAGTGTTTGTCAGCCAGCGGGGTGATCGCCTGAGCCGGCGCAGCATCCAGGCCCGGCTGGCCCGCTGGGGTGTGTTGCAGGGGGCCGACCAGCGCCTGCACCCGCACCTGCTCCGGCATTCCTTTGCCAGCCACATGCTGGAATCCAGTGGTGACCTGCGGGCCGTGCAGGAATTGCTGGGCCATGCCGATATCGCAACCACCCAGGTGTATACCCACCTGGATTTTCAGCACCTGGCCAGGGTCTATGACCAGAGCCATCCCCGGGCCAGGCGCCGGCGCGGGGGTTCGGGTTCCGGCGAGAGTTGAAACCGGGCGTCAGTGCCTTAGCATGGCATCGAGCTCGTCAATGATTTCTGCCCAGTCACTGTCTTCTTCCAGGCCTTCCTCCAGGAAGTGGGACTGGGCCTCGGACCAGAACGGGGCATCCTGCAGCGCGATTTCCGAGGGCAGTGGCGAGTGACGGCCAATGAAGTCTTCGATGCTGGCTTTGTCTGCCGGCATGCCAAGTTGTTTGAACAGGGTGCTCAGGCTATGTTTGCTGGTGTCCATGGAAGTGCCCTCTGTGATGGGTTGGCAAAATGCAATGTACCCCGTTTACGGGTATGGTTTCCTGAAATGTAGTGGACCCGCCGAGGATATCCAGTGAAGTCTGTTTCACAGTTATTGTTCTGCCTGCTGTTTCTGGTATTTCAAGGGGCCGCGCTGGCAGATCCGCCACTGGCCGCGCCGGACCCGGTGCTGGGCGTGGAAGACCTGGAGTGGCTGGAGCAGCAGGACAGCTTCCGGGTAGGCATCCGCCACAGCCAGGTACCCCTGGTGTTCGATACCGGCGATGGCCCCCTGGCGGGTATCTGGATCGATTACCTGCAGCGGATTGAAAACAAGCTGGGGGTGCTGGTAGAGCCGGAACTCCTGGATGGCTCCGGTAACCAGCCAGAGCCGGATATCATCCTGACCACCCGCATTCCCGATGCCCCGGTGATTCCGGGCGTGCGCCATACGGCGCCGCTGATGTCGCTCACCTATGGGGTCTTTGTGAATGCCGGAGCGGCGGCAATCCGCGGCCCGTCAGACCTTGAAGGCAGCCGGGTGGCCATTGTCGGTGACGACCCCAACCAGTACCCGCTGCTGGACCCGGTGAACAACTTTACCCCGGTGCCGGCGGCCAATCTTGGCGAAGCTGTCAGCCTGCTGCTGTCGGGCAAGGCGGATGCGTTTCTGGGGCCGGTGCCGGTGGTGTCCGACTACCTGGAATCGGCAATGATCAACGGCGTTGGCCTGTCCTTGCTGCTCGACCACCGGGAGGTGGATGTCGTGTTGCAGGTGCCCATCGAAGAAGCCAACCTGTTCCGGGTGTTCGACCGCGCCATTACCGCCCTCGGCCACCAGGAACATCGCAGCATCCGGCAGTCCTGGTTGCAGGCCAGCGCGCCGGAGATGGACGCCGGTAACCAGTCCCTTGGTAGTTCAGAGCGGGCCTGGCTGAAAGCCAATCCCGGGCTGAAGGTGGGCGTCCGGTCAGACTGGCCGCCCTTCGAATTCCAGCAGGACGGCCGGCCCGCCGGGCTGGTGGTCGACCTGCTCAAGCGCCTGGAGCAGGACCTGGACATCCGCTTTGAATATGTTCCGGTGGATAGCCGCAGTGCCTCGGAAGAACAGCTGAAATCCGGTGAAGTGGATGTCCTGCCAGGCATGTCCCGAACACCCCGTACCGAGCAGGATTTCCTGTTTACCCGGGCCTATGTGAACGTACCCATTGCCCTGGCGATTCGGGACACCGGGCGGTTTATCGGGGATTTGCGGGAGTTGCGTGACGAGCGGGTAGGGGTGGTCAATCGCCAGGCCAGCCATGATTACCTGCTGATCAATCATCCGAACCTCGACATTTATCCGCAGCAAACTGTAGAAGAAGGCTTGCTGGCGCTGTCTAACGGCGACCTGGACGTGATGGTGACCCATATCCCGGCGGTCAGTTACACCGTCGCCCGGTTGGGGCTGACCAATCTGCGTATTACCAGCATCACCCCGTACCAGTACGACCTGCGGTTAGCCGTGGGCCAGTCGGCCCAGCAGTTGCACCGGATACTGAACAAGGCCCTGAGTGGTTTGCCGGCATCGGAAACCGAGGCGGTTTACAACCGCTGGATTCACCTGGATATCGAGCAGGAAGCCGACTACACCGTGGTGCGCCGGATTATCCTGATCGCCATCGTGGTGGTGCTGATCTTCCTGTACTGGAACCGAAAGCTGTCGCTGGAAGTCGACGAGCGGATCCGGTCCGAGAATGCCCTTAGGCGAAGTGAAGACGAGCTGCGGGCAGCCAAGTTGGAGGCGGAGCGGCTGGCGCGGCAGGCCGAAGCCGCAAGCCGCTCCAAAAGCGAATTCCTGGCCAATATGTCCCATGAAATCCGGACGCCGATGAACGCGGTAATCGGCTACAGCGACCTGCTGTATAACTCGGTTACCGACCCCCAGCAACGTAACTACCTCAACGCCATCCGTGCCGGCAGCCGCAGCCTGCTGATGCTGATTAACGACATCCTGGACCTGTCCCGGATTGAAGCCGGCAAGATGCGCCTGGACTTTGGCCCCGTGTCGGTGCGCCGGCTGTTGAGCGATGTCCGCCACATCTTCGATCTGCGCGCCACCGAGCAGGGCATCACCCTGGAAGTGAGCGTTGGCAAGAAAATGCCGGCGGCCATGATGCTGGATGAAACCCGGCTGCGGCAGGTGCTGTTCAACCTGGTGGGTAACGCTATCAAGTTCACCCACGAGGGTGGGGTCACCGTTCGGGCCGTGGCGAGCGAGCTGGACGAACCGGGCGGGGAAGACTCCGAAACCCGGTATTACCGGCTGGTGGTGACGGTGGCCGATACCGGCATTGGCATTGCACCAGACCAGCAGGAGCGCATTTTTGACGCCTTCGAACAACAGGAAGGCCAGAGCTCCCGGCGTTACGGCGGCACCGGGCTGGGCCTGGCAATCAGCCGTAAACTGGTGGAAATGATGGGCGGCGAGCTGACGGTGGAGAGTGAGTCGGACGTGGGGTCGACCTTCTCGGTGGTATTGCCCCGGGTGGAGGCTACCGTTGAACAGGTGGAAGACGACGGTACGCCGAAAGAATCGGAGCGGTTACTGGCCCAGACCATGAGCATTCAGGAGCGGGGCTGGTTGCGGGAAAAGCTGGCGGAAGACTTCGGTAACGAATGGCAAGACGTTCGAGAGAGTGGCGACCCGGAACAGATGAAAGACTTTGCCCTGAGAGTGGTCGAGTGGGGCCAGCGTTATCGATCCCCGTCGGTGACCCGGTACGGTGAGAAGTTGCTGTCGGATGTGGAAGCCTTCAACCTGGACGCTGTTAATACCGCGCTGGAAGCCTTCCCGCACCTGCTGGGCCAGAGCTGAGGCAGCTCTGGCTTACAGGCAGTCGAACTGGGACTGGCGGTCGAAGGCAACCGACACCATGTCGTAACCGGAATCCGACAATGAGCGGATCAGGTCGCGGTCTTTAAGCAGGGTCATGCAGACTTTGTGTACGCTGGCCTGAAGCTGTTCGCTGGCCGGCTCCTGGCCGGTGAAGCGGAAGTCCACCACCAGGTATTTGCGATCCACTGCCGCAAGTTCAGGAATGTCTTCCCGCTCGATGCTTTCAAAGCCGATGTAGGTGGCTTCGTTGTCCGCGAAAACGCCGCTCATCAGAACATCCAGGTTTTCTGCCTGAGCTGCGGGTGCCGTCAGTGCGATGACCGCGGCGGAAGCAAGGGATGGCAACAGGGCACGCATGGTTATTCTCCTTGGGTCGCGCCTTAAATCCGTGTAACGCAATGTAACAGATTATTAAGTTAGATTGTTGCAGAGGATTTGGCAATTTTCCTCCGGTGAGCTCCGGATTTTTCAATTGTTTGCAATCTTCAGGCATTTTTGCGGTTCACCAGGCTGGCCTGTTCCGGCAATGGTTTTCAGCTATCATTGGCCCATTGGTCTGCGAAAAATAACGAGGCATAACTATGTTCCAGCTTGTGTTCAAAGGGGAGTGCGTGCCGGGCACCGACCCTGCTGCGGTTCGTAATAACGCAAAGGCCCTATTCAAGGCCAGTGTCGAGCAGCTTGACCGCATGTTCAGCGGTCAGCCGGTGGTTATCCGCAACAAGCTTGAGCAGGTGCAGGCTGAAAAATACCAGGCGGTTCTGAAAAAGCATGGCATGGTGGCCTATGTGCAACCGATGGCCGGTGCAGCGCCATCCAGGCCGCAGCCACGGCAGGAACCGGCACCGTCGGCACCGGAACGCCCTGCCAGCCCGGCGCCGGCAGCTACCGGCGCTGCGCAGGACGCTCCCGCCCGAACCGGTAAAACGCCCGAACCGGAGCCCGGTGACCGACTGCCCGTTGCGGGTGAAAAAGTGGATGACATCCTGGCCGGTTCCGGCCTGAGCCTGGACCCGCCCGGAGTCACGTTGGTGGAACACCAGGAAGCCGAAGCCCCCATGTTTGAGCATCTGGACGACTGGACCCTGGCGCCGCCCGGCACCGACCTTGGCGTAGACCGGGTGGTTCCGCCGCCGGTTGTGCCGGATATCTCCCACCTTTCCCTTGCCGACGATGACAAGAAAAAGCACTGATCGCCCGATCTTGAGCCCCCCGAAGCTGTTCGCCATTGCGCTGACGTTGCTGGCCATGCTGGCAGCGCCAGCCTGGGCCCAGTCGCGGCCCGAGGTTCGCCCCAAGGTGGGTCTGGTGCTCAGTGGCGGCGGCGCCAAGGGCATGGCCCATGTAGGTGTGTTGCGTGCGCTGGAAGAAATGAAGGTGCCGGTGGACATGGTGGTGGGCACCAGCGCCGGCTCTGCGGTGGCGGCCCTGTATGCCTCCGGTATGCCGGTGGAGGAAATAGAACGCCGGTTTATCGAGCTGGACTGGCTGTCCAGTTTCCGGGACGACCCCGGCCGTGCCTACAAGCCGGTGCGGCGCAAGCAGGATGACTGGCGTTTGCCGCTGGCCCCCGGCCTGGGGGTGAGCATGGACGGTATCCGGCTGGGTGGCGGCCTGGTGACCGGCCAGAACCTGGGTTTTATCCTGAACGAACTGACCCGCAATGCCGCGCTGGTGGAGGATTTCGATGAGCTTTCGATCCCGTTCCGGGCGGTGGCCACCGACCTGGAAACCGGGGTGGAAGTGGTGATCGGCAGTGGCGACCTGGCCGAAGCCATCCGGGCCAGTATGAGCATACCGGGAGTCTACGCGCCGGTAGAACGGAGCGGCCGGCTGCTGGTAGACGGTGGTGTAGCCAACAACCTGCCGGTTAGCGTGGCCCGGGACATGGGCGCCGATATCATCATTGCCGTGGATATCACCGACCCGCTGCTGACCAATGAGGAAATGCAGGAAGCGTCTTCGGTGATTGGCCAGCTGACCACCATGATGACCCGCCGTAATACCGACGATCAGCTGGCCCGGCTGACCGACAGCGACATACTCATCCGGCCGGACCTGGAAGGGCACTCCTCTGCTGACTTTTTTGATGGCCCGGTACTGTTCGAGCTGGGCGCGACCGCTGCCCGCGAACATGCGGTGGCGCTGAACCGGCTGGCGGTTTCCGGCCCGGCCTGGCAGGCCTGGCGGGATTCGGTCGAAGGCGGCATGTGGCAGCCGGGGCCGATCGCCCGGATCGAGTTCACACAGGGTGACCGCCTGGCCAGTGAATTCCTGCGCGAGCGGATTCGCCAGCAAGCCGGTGAGCCACTGGATGTCGAACAGCTGGAAGATGACCTGAAACGCATCTACGGCCTGGGCTACTACGAGACAGTGTCCTGGTCGATGCGCCCCTCTGACGAGGGCCCGGTGCTGATGGTGCGGGCCCGGGAGAAAAGCTGGGGGCCGAACTACCTGTCGTTTGGCCTCAACTACGAAGACAACTTTGACGGCGACACCCGTTTTAACCTGGCCGCGGGCCTGCGTATGACCGAACTGAACCAGCTGGGAGCCGAGTGGCAGACCGCCGCGCAGCTGGGTACCCAGCCCTGGGTGCGCACCCAGTGGTACCAGCCGCTGGATTACGGCTATGACCGGTTCGCGGTGCTGGGCGTGGAATACCGCCAGGATGATTACAGCGTATACCAGGATGGCGAGCGGATTGCCGAGATTGATGTTGGCTTCCGCCAGATAGACCTGGCGGTAGGTATGGAGCTGGGCCGCAACGGTGAAGTGCGCCTGGGCTACGTGCGCGGGCTGGCGTCAGTGGACGATGAGTTGGGTGCGTCGGTGGCACCTTCCAGCCATGTTCATCAGGGCTACGCCAGTGTGCAGTTGGTTCACGACTCCCTGAGCGATACCTTTTACCCGAAATCCGGTGCCTTTGCCGGTATCCGGGGCCGTTTTGAGCGAGACGGGCTGGGTTCTGACCGGGAGTTCGATTCGGTGACCGGCATGCTCCTGGGCACCGGCACCTGGGGCCGGTTCAACCTCACCGGCCTGGCGTACACCCGGCAGGTGGTCAGTGGTGAGCCGGGTATCGAGAATGCGGCCCGCCTGGGTGGCTTCCGGCAGCTGTCGGCCTATGCGCCGGGTGAAATCACCGGTAACGATGCGGCACTATTGTCGGCCTATGCCCGGCGGGAATTCGGCGGGCCGGTGATGCCCTGGTTCGCCGGCGTGGGCTTTGAAACCGGTAACGCCTGGGACACCATGGACGACGCGCGCTGGTCTGGCCTGGTACGATCCTGGAGCCTGTTTGCCGGGGTGAATACCTTCCTGGGCCCGGTGCAGCTGGCCGGCGCCTATAATAATGAAGATGACTGGACCGCCTACTTGAACATCGGCTTCTCGTTTACCCAGCTGTTCTACTGATCCAGCGCCGTCAGTACCTGGTCGCTTTGCTGTTGTGCGTAGCTGTGCAGCAGCGAAGCCAGTGCCTCTTCGTCCCGGTCACGAATGGCCTGGATCGACTCTTCCATATGCTTCAGGTTGTCTTCCAGAACCTGCTTCCCGCCCTGGCGGAAGGCTACAAACGCGCAGCGCTTGGCCGATGGCCACAGGTCTTCAATGGCAGAGACAATAAAGTAGTTGTCTGCGTAGGCCAGCGAGGCCTTGGTGTACTCGATGCCCAGCTCCAGGAACGCCATCAGGTCGTTGTTCTGGTAGCAAGCCTGCATCTGGCTGTGCAGTGATTCCAGCCGGGCCATGTCTTCGGGTTGCCATTGCCGCACCAGTTTGCGGCCGGTGTGGGTCAGGTACAGCTCCAGGGTTTCGTACAGGCTTCTGACGAAGTGTTCGTCCAGCGGGGTTACGAAGGCGCCTTTGCGGGGCACGTTCCTGACCAGGTGGCGTTTTTCCAGCAGCAGCAGGCCTTCGCGGATGGAGCCGTGGCTTACGTCCATTTCCTTGGCCATGGCGCTTTCGTAGATGCGCTCGCCGGAACGGAGCTGGCCAAAGGCAATCAGGTTCTCGATGTGGCGGGCGACCTGCTCGGTCAGGGTCTCACGGGGTTTGAATGCGGTCATGGAGTATCGGTTGTTGTCTTGCCGGTTTTCGGGCGGTCATATTGGCACAAGCCTGCACTGAGAACCAGTTCAAAGAAGCGGTGCCAGCAACCGTACGGCACGACAGCCCAGGCGGAACGGAAGTGAGCGGTCCTGGTAGTCGCTTTCGGTCATCAGCCGGCACTGTTTCAGGTCGTCTTCCAGCATTTGCTCTACCTGCCCGATGAACTCCGGGTGGGTGTTGATGGCCATGATCTCGAAGTTCAGGCGCATGGAGCGGTTATCCATGTTGGCGGTGCCCAGGGCCGCATAGCGGTCGTCCACCAGTACCACCTTCTGGTGCATGAAGCCCGGCTGGTAACGATAGATGCCGATACCGGCCTGGCTGGCCTGCACCAGGTAGGAATAGGCCGCTACCCGGATCAGCGGGCTGTCGGATTTCTCCGGAATCAGGATGCGTACATCCACGCCACGAAGTGCCGCCAGCTGCAGCGCGTTCATGATCTGGAAATCCGGCACGAAGTAGGGCGAGGCGATCCACAGCCGGGTTCGGGCGTTGTTGATGCAGTTCAGGAAAAACAGGGTGCAGGTTTCCCAGGTGTCGGCCGGGCCGGAGGGCAGTACCAGCACTTCCTGCTGCCCCGGAGGTGGCTCTGCCGGCGCCCATTCCAGCTCGGGACGGTCGTTGCTGGCCCAGTTCCAGTCTTCCAGCCAGGCCAGTTGCAGGCCGATGACCGCCGGCCCTTCGATACGGCAGTGGGTATCCCGCCAGGGCTCCTGGTCCATGGCAGTTCCAAGATATTCGTCGCCCAGGTTGATGCCACCGACAAAGCCGGTGTGGCCGTCACACACCAGCAGCTTGCGATGGTTGCGGAAGTTGATCTGGAAGCGCCGGCGGCGGATGTTGCCGTCGCCAAAGGAGGCAACCCGTGCCCCGGCGGCGCTCAGTTCGTTGAGCCAGCGGCGGGACAGGGAGACACTGCCGATGTCATCGTACAGAAACCACACCGACACACCTTCCGCCAGCTTGCGCTCCAGGATTTCCTTGATCCGGTGGCCCACCTTATCGGAGCGCACCATGTAAAACTCCAGCAGGATGTAGTGGGTGGCCTGCTCCATGGCTTCGAACAGGGCCTCGAAGGTGGCCTCGCCATCCCGCAGCAGTGTGCAGCGGTTACCGCTGGTAAACGGCTGCCGGCTGAGTTTGCACAGCACCTGCAGTTCATCGCTGAAGTGCCGGTCGCCGGGCTTGGCGATCGACGTGCTCTGGTTTTCAAAGGTGTCCAGCAGGTCAGACAAATCCTTGTTGCCCATGCGCCGGGCCTTTACGTAGCCGCCAAAGCGGATACGCCCGAACAACAGGAACGCCGGCACGGCCAGGTAGGGCAGGCCCAGCAGGGCAATAATCCAGGCAATGGCGCCCTGGGAGGTACGGTAGGTCAGCAGAATGCGATAGATGCAGGCGATGGCTGCCAGGTACAGCAATGCCAGGGGGATGGCGAGCCAGGACAGGGTATCACCGGTCATGCGCTTGCCTCCTGGTGCCTGGCCCGGTATTGCGCGGGGGCCAGGCCGGTCCAGCGCTTGAAGGCGCGGCTGAAGGCGCTGAGTTCGGAGAACCCGAGCAGGAAGGCAATTTCGCCCAGGGCATATTGATCGTCGGCAACATAGCGCAGCGCCTTGTCTTTGCGGACCTGTTCCACCAGGTCGTGGAAGCTCAGGCCTTCTTTTTTCAGCCGGCGGTACAGGGTTTGCCGGCTCATGTGGCATTGCCTGGCCAGGGTGTCGGCGTCAATGCGATCGGTCGACATTTGCCGGGAGATCAGCCGGCGTACTTTGCGGCTGAATGACCGGCGGGTTTGCAGCCGGGCCAGTACGGCGTTTACCTGTTTCAGTACCGCCGAATACACATAGGGGTTGCGGTGTGGAATACGGTGCCCCAGGTGCTTGCTGGCAAAGGCCATGCGGGTAATGCCACAGCCGAACAGCACCTGGCCGCCGAACAGCTTCTGGTATTCCGCGGCGTAATCCGGTTCCGGGTGGGCAATTTCCACCCAGTCTGCCTCGATGCCCCGATGAATATAGTGCCGGGTGCGGCACAGGGCGGCGGCCAGGGTGCGGTCCATGTCCTGCCGGCAGTAGTGGGCGGGGTTATCCGGTTGCCAGGTCAGAATGGCCTGCTCCGGCGTCTGCTCGAAGCTGAGCGTCACCGATTCGTTGATCAGTCGGTGCAGCCTTACGTACTGGACAACGGCTTCCCCCAGGGTGTCGCAATTGAAGAACACATGGCCTACCAGCCCCATGCGTTCCGGGTCGATCACTTGCCCTGCGTGCAGGCCTACGCCCGGGTCTGCGGTCAGCTGCTCGGCCAGTTTCCATAGCTGGTAGTGAATGCTGGCGGGAATGCGCAGGTCCGGGTCATCCAGTTCTTCCAGGCGCACCCCTGCGATGTCTTCCACCCGGGCACGGTCCAGCAGGCCCCGCTTTTCGAGGTAATGCACCAGCGCAAGGGTGCTGGAGGCCGCCACATGGGGCGTTGTTGCTGGATCCGCTTGGGGATGCATGGTGTTCGCTGGCTCCGCGGTTCGGTTCAGGCTGATACAAAATGTCAAACGATTGGCACAGCTGGTCAACGGGTATCAACACCTTAAACGATAGCATGTGTGGCATCAGGTTGAAGTAGCCATAACGCCAATTGGAGGTGTTGTATGACACAGGAAATCTTTGTTCCCCGTACCCAGAGCGAGCGCGAAAACATCGTGGCGCTGGCTGAATATCTGGACAGCATCTTCTATTGCTGATTTCTCAGTCGTAATGTCGTGACCATTAAGCCGGGCCTTTGCCCGGCTTTTTTCTGCCTGAATTTTCCCTTGCCCCGTGCACTGGCGGTGGTAGTGTATCCGGTTAATTCAGATAACCGGAGGTTGCCTGCGTATGGGCGTTGAACTGAATCACCGTATTTCCGGCCAGGGAGAGCCGCTGATCCTGTTGCACGGATTGTTCGGATCCCTCGAGAACCTGGGTGGCATAGCCCGCCGGCTGGAAGATAACTGGCAGATTCACGCGCTGGACGAGCGCAACCACGGCAGTTCTCCCCACAGCGATGAAATGAACTATCCGGCCATGGCCGCCGATATCATCGCCTACATGGATGCCCAGGGGCTGAACCAGGCCACTATTCTTGGCCACTCAATGGGTGGAAAGGTGGCCATGCAGGTGGCCCTGAGTTATCCGCAGCGGGTGAAAGCCATCATCGTGGCGGACATTGCCCCGGTGACCTACCACCCCCGCCATGACGACATCCTCGAAGGTATGAAAAGCCTCGACCTGAACGGGGTCAAATCCCGAAAACAGGCAGACGAGCGCCTGGCAGAATTCGTGGAAATCCCCGGTGTGCGGCAGTTCCTGCTCAAGAACCTGGAGCGTATTCCGGCCGAAGAACAGACCGACAGCGATATCATCTTCCGCTGGCGCCTGAACCTGCCGGTAATTGATGCCCATTACCAGAACCTGGCGGACGCACCGGAGGGTGATGGCCCGTTTGAAGGGCCGGTGCTCTTTATCAAGGGGGCAGACTCGGCCTACATCCAGGAAAAACACCAGGACACCATCCGCCGCTTGTTTCCGAACGCTGAACTGAAAATTATCGAAGGCACCGGCCACTGGCTGCACGCCGAAAAAGCCGATACCTTCGCCACCCTGTGCCGGCGGTTTCTGGAACAGTAAGGTGTGACGCGGCCATTGCCGGCAACCGGTGAATGTCTGCTAAGGTGAATGGTCCCAAACGAAAAATCATAAAACGGATCGGGCGTGCATGATGAAATGGTTACTGGCCGCAATATTGGTGCTCTTTGTGCTGGTGGGCAGCTTTCTGCTGACACCATCTCCTGTCGACAGCAAGGCCTGGGAGCCGCCCGAGCCTCTGGCCCTGACCGGAATCCTGGCGCCCAATAACCAGCTGCGACAGGCCGATCTGCTGGCCCGGGGCCAGGTGTACGGCCCGGAAGACACCACGGTGGATGCTAACGGCGTGCTCTATACCGGCACCCAGGACGGCAAAATCGTTCGGGTATTTCCCGACGGCCGGGTGGAAACCTGGCTGCAGACCGAAGGCCGGCCACTGGGCATGGTGTTTGATCGCCAGGGTAACCTGATTGTGGCGGATGCCTGGAAGGGCTTGCTGTCGATAGCGCCGGACGGTGAGATTACCGTGCTCACCCGGGAGGCGGAAGGCACACCGTTCCGGTTCACCGACGATGTGATTGTCGCCACGGATGGTCGTATCTACTTTACCGATGCCAGCTCCCGCTTCCGCCAGCCGGATTACATCCTGGACCTGCTGGAAATGCGCCCCCACGGTCGCTTGCTGCGCTACAACCCGAAAACCCGCAGAACCGAAGTACTGCTGCGTAACCTGTATTTTGCCAATGGCGTGGCGGTGTCTCCGGATGGTGACTACCTGCTGGTAAACGAAACCTGGAAATATCGCATCCTGAAATACTGGATCAACGGCCCGAAAGCCGGCCGTACCGAAGTGTTTGCAGACAACCTGCCCGGTTTCCCGGACAACCTGGCCGTGGATGAACGGGGCCGTTACTGGGTTGCCTTCCCGACCCTGCGTAACCCCCAGGTGGACGCCATGCACCGCCGGCCCTGGATGAAGAACCTGGTTGCTCGCCTGCCTGCCGGCTTCCAGCCCGAGCCGGAGGAATACGGCCTGGTAGTGGCCTTTGATGACCGCGGCCGTATGCTCACCAGCCTGCACGACACGACCGGCAGCCATTTGCAGGAAATCACCTCGGTGAACCCGCACAACGGCTTTCTATACTTTGGTTCACTTCACAATGACCGCATCGGCCGGCTACCTTTGCAGGCTATTTCCGGTCTGGGGGAGCAGCCTTGAGCGATGAAGCAGCCTTGAGCGATGAAACAGCCTTGAGCGATGAAACAGCCTTGAGCGACGAAACAGCCATGAGTGAGTCACAAGCACACAACTGGGATCTGCCGGATCCGTTCATCCTGCCCATCACCGTGCGGGAAGAAGACACCGACCGCCTCGGCCACGCCAATAACGTGGTATACGTGCGCTGGATGGAAGACGTCAGCTGGGCCCACATCGAAAGCCTGGGGATGACCTGGGCCCTGCACGAAGAAACCGGCAAGGCCATGGCCATCACCCACACCGAGGTGGATTACCTGTTGTCTGCCAATGCCGGCGACGAGCTGGTGCTGGGTACCTGGCTGACGGACTGGGACGGCCGGTTCCGCTCGGCCCGCCAGTTCCAGCTGATTCGCGTGGCCGATGGCAAAACCCTGCTGCGGGGGCTTTCAACCCATGCCTGCGTGGATATGAAGAGCCAGCGGCCGTCCCGGGCACCGAAAGCCTTTGCCGAAATCCTCTCCGGTGCCCTGGTGCCGGGTGGTCGTGGTTTGCCCCTATAAAGCCCGCCGGGAGAAATTCTGCTAGTCTGAAGCTGAAACTACGCGCCTGTTCAGGCGCTTGACTCATTGTTGTCTGGAGACACCCATGGAATCCTCTGAAGCAACTGACGCTGTGCCGATGCGCCACGTGGTTTATGACCGGTTTGGTGACAGTGATGTTCTGCAGGTAACGGAGTCTCCGGTACCTGAGCCCGCCGAAGGCGAGGTATTGATTCGAGTACACGGCGCCGGCCTGAACCCCATCGACTGGAAAACCCGCAAAGGCCTGGGTTTTGTCGCCACGCAGATCGAAGGCCGCATGCCGTGGACCCCGGGCTACGATGCCGCCGGCGAAGTCGTGGCCGTGGCCGATGACGTGACCACCCTGGCTCCGGGGGACCGGGTGATGGGCATGATCGGCTTTGCCGAATCTGGCGGGGCCTATGCACAGTATGCCGTGGCCCGGGCTGACGAACTGGCCATCGTGCCGGAAGAGCTGGACCTGGTTACCGCAGGGGGCGTGCCACTGGCGGCACTGACGGCCTGGCAGGCGTTGTTTGAAGTGGCGGGGCTGGAGTCCGGGCAGAAGATCCTGATCCACGCCGGGGCTGGAGGCGTTGGCCACTTTGCCGTGCAGTTCGCCCTGGAGCGCGGTGCCCATGTGATTGCCACGGCGTCTGCCAGCAACCGGGATTTCCTGGCCGAGCTGGGCGTGCATGAAGTGATTGATTACCACACCACCGACATTGCGGACGAGTGCTACGGGCTGGATGTGGTGCTGGATTTGATCGGTGGTGAAACCGGCAAGCGGTCATTGCAGACCCTGTCGGAATCCGGTGTGCTGGTGACCATTCCCACGGTGACTGCCGATGAGGTGGTCAGTGCCGCAGAAGCCATGGGCGTGAGGGCCCACGGCATGAAAACCCGGCCGGATGTCTTCCACCTGGAAGAAATTGCCGAGCTGATCGAAGACGGCGATGTGCGGGTGCACGTTGACCGGGTATTCCCGCTCGAGCAGGCCCGCGACGCCCACGACCTGCTGGAAGCAGGCCACGTGCGTGGCAAGCTGGTGCTCGACTGCCGTTGATGTGTCCCCGCCGGGAGCAGCAGGCCGTCAGGCCTGCTGCTCTCCGTTGCTGGTGGCTTTCTGGTCGTCGGTATCGGATGCCCGCTCTTTCCGTTCTTTCTGGGGCTGTGGTGGCACCAGGCTGATCAGAACCCAGTCGTCTTCCGGTTCCAGGTCATCCATCGCTTTCACCGGATGTATGTGTTCCCGCCCGTCCATCACAAACAGCACCAGGGCTTCGTTCTGGTACTGGTTCAGGAACTGCTCGTAACTGAACTCCTCGCTCAGCTGGGTGGTCTTCACCGTATAGCCCTGGCTCACCAGACTGGCCAGCTTGGCATAGCTCACACCGTCAAACAGACCCCGGGTCTGCTGCACCTTGCCGGCGGTTTGCAGTCGGGCGCGCTGGTCCTGGTCGCCTTCCGTCAACCCGAATACCGAGTGCTCGCCGAACCAGTCCAGGAAGTGATATGTGGCCAGGCTGTTCATCTGTTTGTACGGCGACAGGATCAGCAGGTTGCCGATGCCGGTCAGGTCCATATGTTTCGCAGCATGTTCCGAAGCCGGGTTGCCGAAATACACCGGCAGGTTCTCCATGCGGGCCTGGCGCACGTTTTCCCAGTTGGTATCGGTCAGCATGGCTGGAATTTCATGTTTTTTCAGGGCCTGGGCAATCAGGCGGGCTACCGGGTTGGCACCCAGAATCAGGAAGCCATGGGCCGGTGGTTCCTGTACGCCCAGCAGCTTGGCGACCGGCCGTGCCGTCAGGCTCTGGATCACCACCGTGGTAATGATCAGCATGAACACCAACGGCACCAGCACGCGGGCGCTCTCATAGCCGATCCGTTCCAGCTGGAAAGCGAACAGGGCGGAGACAGCAGCTGCCACGATACCCCGGGGCGCAATCCAGCTCAGGTAAAGTTTGTCTCGCCATGTGAGGGACGTACCGATGGCCGACAGAAAGATACTGGCAGGCCGGGCCACCAGCATCAGGCAGGCCAGCACTGCCACCAGGCCCCAGCCCAGGTCGGCAATGGCGGTAAATTCTACCCGGGCGGCAAGGATGATAAACAGGGCCGAGATCAGCAGTACGCTGAGGGATTCCTTGAACTCCAGGATGCTGTCGATCGGCACCTGTTTCATGTTGGCCATCCAGATGCCCATTACCGTCACGGTCAACAGGCCGGACTCATGGGCCATCTCGTTGGAAATGGCAAACACACCGAGCATGAAGGTCAGCGTGCCGGCATTGTGCAGGTACTGGGGAATCCAGTGCTTGCGAAGCACCAGGCCATTCAGGTAACCGGCTGCCGCGCCGATCAGGAAACCCACCAGCAGGGTTTTGCCGAAAATATACAGGGAGTGGCTGAAGACATTGCCCTGGCCCCAGGACACAATTCCTTCGAACACCAGCACCGCCAGCAGGGCGCCGACCGGGTCAATGATAATGCCTTCCCAGGTCAGGATATTGGCCAGCTTGGAGGTGGGCCGCACCGCCCGTAGCAGCGGTGCAATCACCGTTGGCCCGGTCACCACGGAAATGGCGCCAAACAACAGGGCCACTTCCCAGGACACCTCCAGGATCCAGCGGGCGGCCAGGGTGCCGATAATGCAGGTAACAATGGTGCCGACCGGGATCAGGTTGCGCACCATCTTGCCGTGGCCTTTGATTTCCTCGTACCGGAGCGTCAGGCTGCCTTCGAACAGAATGATGGCCACCGCCAGCGAAATCATCGGAAACAGGATGTCGCCAAAAATATCTTCCGGATGCAGAAAGCCTGTCACCGGGCCGGCGATGATGCCGCCAGCGAGCAGAAACAGGATGGCCGGCATGCGTACCCGCCAGGCAGCCCATTGGCAAATCAGGGAGGTAAGGCCGATACCTGCGAGGATCAGGGTGGTACTAATGGCCATAAGCGGGTTCCGGTTGGTTAATTAAAGGTTGGCTTTGCGTGCAATTCTGTTCAGCAGCCGGGACGCGGCAAAGAATCCGAAGCTGGCGGTTACCGGGCTGGCGGCGCCAAAACCCGAGGCACAATCCAGCCTTACCGGGTCGTCTGTGGCGGGCTTCTGCAGGCACACTTCACCATCGGCCGCCGGATAAGTCAGCTGCTCCAGAGAGTATACGGCCTCAATGCCAAAACGCCGCTTGGGATTTCGTGAAAAGCCGTATTCCCGACGCAGCATATTACGAACCTTGGCCAGCAATGGATCCTGGGTGGTCTTGCTCAGGTCCGCCACCTGGATCTGGGTCGGGTCCATCTGCCCCCCGGCACCGCCGGCACAGACAATCGGAATCTTGCGCCTCTGGCAGTGGGCAATCAGCGCCGCCTTGGCCTTCACGCTGTCGATAGCATCCACCACCCCGGTCATGTCTTCGGTAATCAGGTCGGCCACGTTTTTAGTGGTCAGGAACCCGAAGTGCACCCGGATATCCGCCTGGGGATTGATGGCCCGCAGCCGCTCAGCCATGGCATCGGTCTTGGTGCGGCCATACTGGCCCTGCAATGCGTGCAACTGGCGGTTGGTGTTGGAGACACAGATGTCGTCCATATCAATCAGTGTAATCGTTCCGATACCGCTGCGAGCCAGTGATTCCGCCGCCCAGGAACCCACGCCGCCGAGGCCGACAATGGCGATGTGGGCACTGCGGAAAGCGTTCAGGGCCTTGCGGCCATAGAGGCGCTCTATGCCGCCGAAGCGGAAAGCGTAGTCGTCGGTCTGTGCAGGGTTTGATGCCATTGAGGCTTTCCGGTAGGCAGAAGAGTTCAACATGAATTTGGCGCAGATTGTACCGCAGCGAGCCTCCTGACGACCATGTGGGTTCAGAACAAAAAGGCGGGCTCATGGGAGCCCGCCTTTTTGCCGCTGCTTGGTTGCGGGTCAGGTCTTAGTTTGTCTCGGTCAGAATCACGAGCCCCAGTTCATCCGGATCGCCCTCGGTGGGTTCCCAGCGCAGTGCAAACAAGCCAAGTGAGGCGTCTGCATTGAAGAACCCATCCAAGGTTGTTGAACCCTCAGAGCTACCGACGGTTATCGTCGTTGCACCGTTGGCACTGATGCTGGCAGAGGCCTCTGCACCATCCACCATGTCGGTAGAAACAGATAGCTGCCCACCCAGGGTGATCTTTTCTACTTCCAGGAAGCCACCGCTGATTGCGCCTTCGGTTTCACTTGCCATGGTCAGGAAAGTATTGAACTTGCTGCTGGAAAGCAGGAAACGCTCCTGAGTATCCAGTTTCATCGAAATAAGTTGTAACCGGTATTGCTTGCCTGCCACGCTGGGCCCACTGTCTGTGGGCAGCTTGGTCATCAGGGTCATGTCGAGCTCAGAGTAACTGCCAAGCTCGCCATCGCCGCCAGACATGACAATGAAGTCGCCGGTATCGTTAATAAAACCATCGGCAGGCTCACCACCGGCCTCTGTGATATCACCGGAACTGTCGACAACAAAGGTGCCAGTGTCCGCTGGGTCTGTAATCGGTACATAGCCCGGGCCACTTGCTGAAAGACTGATCTGGTGACCATGTCCTTCCATGACCTCTGCGTAGTTGAAGTTTCCATTGCCGTCGAAGGTGATGGTGTTGACTTCGGTTTTCAGTATCAGCTCACCGGTCGTGATTTCAGACGCGATATAAACCCGGCCAAACTGGCCTGACAGGTCGCTGCTCTGAAAGTTGGTTGGTTGCCGTGCAAAGACCTCAAAAGACCGGGAGATCTCGTCGCCCAGTTTCTGGGAGGGGTCTAGCGCATCGGGTGTGCCGTCGTCGTTGGTATCGATCACGGCGTAACGAACGCTGGCTTCATTGGGTTGGACAAAAAACAGGCCTCGCTCACCAGCCTGCACCAGATTGTAGGTTACTGCAGGCCAGCGCCAGCCTTCCTCCTCTTCGATTTCCTCTTCGAACTCGCCCTGGATAGCGAGGATGCCCGATTGGGTCAGAATGCCGTCGAAGGTTTCATTAACCTCTTCGAATTCGGACTCATGGTTGAGCCATTCAGCGCTGGACAAGGATGGGCCTCCCCGGCTTCCGTAGAGATCATCTTCATCGACCAGGGTGACGTTGACGACGTTTTCGCCACCGTCTGCCAGCTGAAAACTGGATGCCCACAAACTGTGGGCATAGGTGCCCGAACTGTGATTTTCAGCGTCGTGGAGTTCAAGTGCGAAGGCGGCGCTCCGGTAATCGCCAGCGACTGTGCTGGCCTCACCCTTGCCACCGGCTACCACGGCAACCTCGCTCTCTACGAAATCGCCGACTTCGCTCTCCAGTGTGCTGAACATTTCATCAAGATTGGCCCCGGCAGTCAGATCAAACTCTTCAACCTTGCCACTGAGTTTGACCACATCGGTGACAACCAACTGATCTAGGTCGGCACCCGTCTCGATGAACTTGCGAAGAACAAACTCGGACACCGGGTTTATATCGACGTCTTTTTCGACAACCTGTGCGCGCAGTTGCTTATTGTTTTGCCCGGTAATTCGAACCACGAGATTACCTGCAAGGTTAACGCCTTGCGGCAGTGTTAGCTTGTAGTTTCCTGTTGTTGACGTGGAGGTTTGAGCGAGCACGTCGCCGATTTGGTTGCCCTCATCATCCACGCGAATGAGTTCTACCGTGGCACCTTTTACGGGGTTGAGCCCGGTAATGGCTGCAGCAACAGGAGCTACAACAAAGTTCAATGCGACTTCAAAAATACTCGGCTGAGTAAAGCTGGCTATAGTACCTTCTTCACCAGGAGCGGTGGCGGTACCTGAAATAGTTTCTCCGGATACTGTCTCGCCCCCGGTACTCCCTCCACCGCTACTTCCTCCACATCCCGCAATACCAACAACCGATGAGACTGCTGCGGCCAATGCCAGTTTTTTATAACCGTTCATAACAACTCCTTGATTCAACAAAGTACCCTGGTTCGCCCTGTGAACCAGGCTCTGCCCGAAGGCTCCCTGAGGAAGGGTTCTTGAGATATAGCAAGGGAAATTGAGGGGCGCCCCACCCGTTTGGGGAGTGCGGGCCGGCGATTTGTATGAAATGTGTAACTATGAGCAGTTGGAATATCTTTGAAACCTACACTAAATTGTGTAGGAAACATCGATACAAGAGTGGACTGCTGTGCATTGCTCCGACCGGGAAGGCTTTTTTAAACATGACTTCCATGAGCTGATTGGCCTGATCTACGATTCGGTCACCTCGGAACAGGGTTTCTTTCCGTTTCTGAAGCGGTTTATCCAGGTGTTTAACGGCCACAGTGCATCGTTTGCAATTTATAACACTGCGGCAAATTCTCTTCTCGGTGCCTGGACCGTGAATATTCCCGAAGAGGCTCTGCGTTTCTATTCCGAACATGTTTCCCACCGGGACGTACTGGTTGAAAAAGCGATATCGGTCAACCGCGAAGGTAACTGCAGGTTTGTCGCCAGTAACCTCGATCTTGGCCCGGATGTTAAGCGCTTGCGGCGCGATACCCGGGCAGGAGAGTGGCTGGAAAGCTACGGGGCTTGTGAAGCTGCCGGAGCGATTGCCTATATGGACGGGCATTACCTCAACTTTTTCGGAATGCAGCGTTCTCCTGATCAACCTGAATTCAGTTATGAAGAACTCAAGGTCTTTGATGGATTCTTACCCCACCTGCATCGAGCTGTGGGCCTGTATACCCGGCTGATGCAGCGGCGGTGTGGTCCGGCGGTTGAGCGGTTGGTACTCGAGCGTGTCAATCGAGGCATCATCGTTTGTGATGCATCCTTCCGGGTGGCCTTCAGGAATGGCAAAGCGGATGACATCCTGAAACGCAACGCCGGTTTAAGGGTAAACAGTGATGGCATGCTGGTGGCCCATGGAAACGAGAGTGCGCGGCAGTTTGCCGTCCTCTTATCGGCTGCTGTTGAAGCGTCAATTGCCAGGCGGGAGCTTGAGGACCAGGTTTTCAGCCTTGAACACGGACAGCAGCGCATCACGCTGGTGGTGACTCCGCTGCAGGGAACGGCTGAGGCAGGGAGCCTGGCGCAGGGGGCGCTCGTTACATTGCACGATTGGAGCTGGAGCAACGAAATCAGCGACGACCTGCTGAAGAGTCTGTTCGATCTGACGGATGCGGAAGCGGTGGTTGCGGCTGAGCTGGTTGGTGGCCAGAGCTTGTCGGATATTGCGCAAACCTCGGGGCGGTCACGGGAAACCGTGAAGTATCACCTAAACAATATATTCCGTAAAACCGGCACCCGTCGTCAGGGCGAGTTGGTGTCACTGTTGTCCCGGGCCTGCACCTCTGTTTGATTATCTGTCCACAAAAAAAGCCGCGCAAAGCGCGGCTTCAAGAAGGTGCCAACCTCACAAGGAGGCGGGTTGGACTAGTTCAGAGACACTAATCAACGCATTCATTATTGACCGGAAACATGTCTTGATAAAGGTCATGAATGGACATTTACCGGTCATTTCCGGCCAGATTTTTGGTCTGGCCGGCATTTGTGGCCGCTCAGGCCACCCAGTGCTCATCGGAAAGCGACATCAGGCTGTCCTTTCCGCTCTGGATGTCTTTCAGCAGCCAGTCGGTTTCCGGCATCAGCTTTTCGAAGTAGAAGCGGGCCGAGGCCTGCTTGCTTTCCAATAATGGCTTGTTGCCTTCGCCGGCTTCGAGTTGCTGGCCGGCAACGCCCGCCATCCGCGACCACAGGTATCCGATCACGGTCAGGGCCATCAACCGCAGGTACGGAGCCGCGGCAGCACCGGCCTGCTCCGGGTCTTTCGGAGCGTTCTGGGCCAGCCACAGGGTGGCTTGTTCCAGGCCCTTGATGGCGCCTTTCAATTCTTCCCGGTAGGGTGCTTCCGGGTTGTCCTTCAGGTAGCCGGTCAGCTCGGCAAACAGGGCGCGTACCAGCTGGCCACCTTTCAGGGCCAGCTTGCGGCCTACCAGGTCCATGGCCTGGATGCCGTTGGTGCCTTCGTAGATGCGGGCGATACGGCCATCACGCACCAGTTGTTCCAACGGCCAGTCCTGGGTAAAGCCGGAGCCGCCCAGCACCTGCTGGCCCCAGTTGGCGTTGTTATAGCCTTCGTCGGTCAGGAAGGCTTTGACCACCGGTGTCAGCAACTGCACCAGGTCGTCGGCGTTTTCCCGCACGTGTTCGTCCGGGTGCGCCACTGACAGGTCCAACTGGTGGCCGGTAAACAGGGCCAGCGCACGCATGCCTTCGTTCAGTACCTTCTGGCGCATCAGCATGCGGCGTACATCCGGATGTACGATGATCGGGTCTGCCGGGCCGTCGGGGTTCTTCGGGCCACTCAGGGAGCGGCTTTGCAGGCGCTCTTTGGCGAAGGCCAGGCTTTCCTGGTAGGCCATTTCAGCCAGCCCCAGCCCCTGCATGCCTACCATCAGGCGGGCCTCATTCATCATGGTGAACATGGCGCTCATGCCCTTGTTGGGCTCGCCCACCAGCCAGCCCTTGGCGCCTTCAAAGTTCATTACACAGGTGGCGGAACCCTTGATGCCCATCTTGTGCTCAAGGCCGCCACAGAAGGCCGGGTTGCGCTCGCCGGAATCCGGCAGGAACTTGGGCACCACAAACAGGGAAATGCCCTTGGTGGTATCCGGTGCGCCCGGCAGCTTGGCCAGTACCAGGTGCACAATGTTGTCGACCAGGTCGTGTTCGCCGCCGGTAATCCAGATCTTGGTGCCCTCGATGGCGTAGCTGCCGTCGTCGTTCGGGGTTGCCCTGGTGCGGATCAGGCCCAGATCGGTGCCACACTGGGGCTCGGTCAGGCACATGGTGCCGGTCCACTCACCGGAGATCAGTTTTTCCAGGTAGGTCTGCTTCAGCTCGTCGGAGCCATGGGCGTAAAGGGCGCTGATGGCACCGTGGGTCAGGCCCGGATACATACCCAGCGACAGGTTGGTGGAGCACACCATTTCATCCACCACAAACTTCAGGGTGTGGGGCAGACCCTGGCCACCGAACTCGATGGGTGCGTCCAGTGCGGTCCAGCCACCTTCCACGAATTTGTCGTAAGCGGCCTTGAAGCCATCCGGGGTTTTGACCAGCTTGGTCTCCGGGTCGTAGCTGCAGCCCTGGCGATCGCCAACCTGGTTGGTGGGCTGGATCACTTCCGCGGCCAGTTTGCCGGCTTCGTCGATCACGGCCGAGATCAGGTCGGGCGTGGCATCGGCGTGTTTTTCCAGTTCGTGCAGCTTGTCTGCACCAAGGACATCAAACAGCAAAAAGCGAAGATCATTGGCAGGTGCCTGATATTGCATGGACTCTCTCCTGTTATCGGTGGGTAGCTCGGGGCTACCGGTATTCGCCTTGCACGGGGGGTACAAAGTCGATGTGATCATTCATACGGCTGTTTGAATGTTTTGGTTTGCTGCAGGCGAGCCCGATTGGATGGTTTTTTCGTATGGTTGGAATGAATCGGATTGATCACAACCGTCATCACAATTCTGATCACAACTGGGGAGAGTGGAATGGCAACCATCATTGCCGGTATATCGGGCGCGATTGGCCAGGCACTGGCCTTGAAGTATCTGGATGAGTTTCCGGAGCAACCGGTGATCGGTCTGTGCCGGAATCCGGACAAGGCAACGGAAGCGATGGGGAAGCCGCCAGGACTGCAGCTGCGGCCCTGGGACGCGGAGTCTGCAGTGCCGCTGGAGGTGGATGATGAACTGGCACAAACGCTGGCGGATTCCGGAGGCATTCACCGGCTGGTCTACGCCGCCGGGTTGCTGCACGACGACCGCATGTTTCCGGAGAAGCGCCTTGAGGACCTGACGGCGGATAATCTGGCCAGGGCCTTCCAGGTGAACTGTGTCGGATTCGGGCTTCTGGTGCAGGCGTTGTCGCCCTGGTTCCGGGGGCCGCAGCTAACCCGTGTTGCTGCCATTTCAGCCAAGGTGGGTTCCATCAGCGATAATCACCTGGGTGGCTGGTATGGCTACCGCTGCTCGAAAGCGGCGCTGAATATGCTGGTGAAAAACCTGTCGGTGGAGCTGCCCCGGCGTTATCGGCCTGTAGCCTGCGTGGCGCTGCATCCGGGAACCACCCGGTCGGGGCTGAGTGAGCCGTTCAGCCAGTCTCTGGCGAGCCTGGCGGTGCACGAGCCTGAGGGCACGGCAGACAATCTGTACCGGGTTATTGAAGCCTTGCAGGAGCATGATAACGGCCGCTTTATCAGCTGGGATGGCAGCGACTTGCCTTGGTAAAAGCGGGGAAAAAGCCGCCGCAGACGGGCTGCGGCGGTAAAGGTCATCGAATAAACGGGTTCAGAAGGCGGGTAAAGGTGCCGGTAAGCTTCAGCGGTGCGCTCAGAACCGACAGGGTAATGCAGTCTTCGCAGCCAACGGCTACCGGTTTGTGTTCGTCTTCCTCGTTCAGCACGACGAAGTCCCACTGATTGAACACGCCTTTCTGGTCCGAGAAAGCACCCTGCAGCACGATGGTGGTTTCAGTGCCGCGGTGGGTGTGGGCCGGAGCCTTGCCACCTGCTACCAGTTTTTGCAGCACCACACGTTCGCCCTGGCCAGGGAACTTCTCGGTGATGTCCAGCACGCTGACATCACCCAGCTGACGTTTCCAGGGCAGGTCGTTGATGTCGTCGCCCAGCAGCTTCTGCAGCGGGCTCATGCGCGGCGCTTCTGCGATTGGGGAAACCGGCTCCGGCGCGCTGTCGATACGGGACATCAGCTGCTCGAAACTGGTATCAGACACACTGACTTTGGGCTGTTCGGCCATCATCACGGCGCCCAGGCTGTTCAGGGTGTCTACCCGGCTTCTGCAGTGAGCACACTGGTCCAGGTGCAAACGGATGCACAGGGCATAGGGCTCCGTGAGGTTGCCCGCACTGTACTCCATCAGGCTCAGGCTGTCGGGGTGGTGCCGTGTCATACGTTCTGGTCCTGCAAAATCACTTTAAGCTTGTTCAATGCCAGGCGTACCCGGCTTTTGACGGTACCCAGCGGGATATCGAGCTCGTCTGCCACCATCTGGTGCGATTTGTGCTCCATGTATACCTTGGCAATCACGGTAATTTGCTCTTCCGGTAACTGGCTGAGGGATTCGCGAATGCGCCGCTCAGACATCAGACGGTGAAGGGAGGTTACCGGTTCATCTTCGTTTTCGCCGGGAATCTGCCACAAATCTTCGGTTTCCACGGCCATTTCGGCGCTGGTCCGCTGCATTTTGCGCAGCATGTCGATGCGCTGGTTACGGGCGATGGTGAAAATCCAGGTAGACGCGGCTGCCTTCTTCCAGTCGTACAGGCACGAGCGGCGCCAGATCGAAATAAAGACTTCCTGAACCAGCTCCTCGGCGTGGCTGGCCAGGCCGTTGGAGATGGCGTAGTACTTGATCTGTGGTGCAAAGTGCTCGAACAGGGCGTGATACGCGGCCCGATCCTGGCTCTTGCCGACTTTTTCCAGCAGGGCTCCCCACGGGTCCTTGCTGCGGCCCTCGCCTTTGGCGGGTTGCTTATCCAGTGTCGTCACCGGACGCTCCTTGACGGTCGCATGATTTGAGCTGGCTAATCTAATCATTCTATGCACTCACCACAGTGTTGTCAGTGAGTGTTTTTACGCCAGCCCGAAAGGTTCGGATTGCTCCGGGCGAAATTAATGCTGAAAGTTATTCTTCCAGGTAGGTGTAACCTTCCAGACCTGCGGTCAGCTCATCCAGCAACTGTTGCTGAAGGCCGGGTTCGAGAGTGCTGGCCCGGAATTTTTCCCGGTAGGCCTGCAACAGTGTGTCCGGCTCGAAGTTCACATAGCGCAGCACCTTGGCAACGGTATCGCCGGTGATGGGTTTGCCGATCCGGTAGTTCCCTTGTTCGTCCAGCCGAACATCCACCGAATGGGTGTCGCCGAACAGGTTGTGCATGTCGCCCAGAATTTCCTGGTAGGCGCCGGTCATGAAAAAGCCCATCAGCAGCGGCTCATCCGGATCATGTTCCGGCAGGGGCAGGGTGGTTTCGATGCCCTGTCCATCCACGTACTGGTCGATCCGGCCATCGGAATCGCAGGTGATGTCCTGGATAACGGCCCGCCGGTTCAGGGGGCGGTTCAGGCCGTTGATCGGCATCACCGGGAAGATCTGGTCGATGCCCCACACGTCTGGCAGGGACTGGAACAGGGAGAAGTTTACGAACAGCTTCTCGGCCAGTTTTTCGTTCAGTTCGTCGATGATTTCCCGGTGCGCACGGTTGGCACTGTCCAGCTGGCCGCGCAGCAGGCGGCAGCAACTGGTGTACAGGGTTTCTGCCTGGGCCCGTTCCTGCAGTGACAACAGGCCATGGGCGAACTGGGCGTGCACGTCGGTCATGGCGTGTAACACGTCGTGGTAGATCTCGGCCAGGGAGCGCGGGGAATCGTCGTCGTTAAGGCTTTCCAGGTCCCGCCACAGATCCTGCAGGGGCGCCGGTGCTTCCTCGGCGGGTGCAGCGGGTTCACGGTGGTCCGGTTCTTCCCGGTCGATCACGTTGGTCACCAGCACCGAATGGTGGGCGGTCAGGGCCCGGCCGGACTCGCTGATCAGGTCCGGATGCGGCAATCCCTGGCGGTCGCATTCTGCCTGCAGCACGTGCACCACGTTGTAGGCGTATTCGAACACGGTGTAGTTCATGGAGCAGCTGCTGCGGGAACGGGTGCCTTCGTAGTCCACCCCCAGGCCGCCGCCGATATCCACGGTGCCGATGGGCGCGCCCAGGTGGCGCAATTCACGGTAAAACCGGGCGCATTCCTTCAGGCCGGTCTGGATGTCGCGGATGTTGGCAATCTGGGAACCCAGGTGGAAGTGCAGCAGCTGCAGGGTGTCCAGGGCGCCGGCCTGTTTCAGGGTGTGGACTACATCCAGCACCTGGCTGGCGGACAGGCCAAACTTGGATTTTTCGCCGCCGGTGTTCTGCCAGTTACCTTTGCCAATAGTCGCCAGCCGGGCCCGCACACCAATCAGCGGGGCCACATCGAGTTTTTTTGCTTCGTCCAGGATCAACGGCAGTTCGGACTGCTTCTCCACCACAATGAATACCCGGTGCCCCAGCTTCTGGCCGATCAGCGCCAGGCGGATGTATTCCCGGTCTTTGTAGCCGTTGCAGATAATCACCGAACCACTCTGGCGCGATAACGCCAGCACTGCCATCAGCTCCGGCTTGCTGCCGGCTTCCAGCCCCACCTGGTTGGCCGAGGCGGCCGGTTCGGCCGCCAGCAGTTCTTCCACCACCCGGCGTTGCTGGTTCACCTTGATGGGATACACCGCGGTGTAACGGCCCTGATAACCGTGTTCTTCGGTTACCTTGTTGAAGGCGCCGCACAGTTTGTTGACCCGGTCGTGCAGGATATCGGTAAAGCGGATCAGCACCGGCAGGGCAATGCCGGCATCGGCCAGCGAGGCGGTGAGGTCTGGCAGGTTAATGCTGGCCTCGCTCCGGCCGCGGTCTGGCCGGATTTCCACCTGGCCTTGCGGATTGACGGAGATATAGCCGTCGCTCCAGTGGGCGATGTTGTAAACCTTGTGGGCCGGCGATGCGGTGGTTTCAGCCATTGTTGCTATCCTGTCAGGAAACCCGGGGTGGCCGGCAAAGCGGCGTCAGGCTGCATTGTAGGAGCTGACCGCTGCCCCTACAATACGCCTCTTTTCAGATGCCCGGGCGCAATGCAGTGGCACACAGTGGGAGACAGACATGACAGCATTGAACGAAGGCTGGTTTACCGAGGTATTCCAGGACCAGGGCACCGCCTTTTCCCTGCAGGTTAAAGGCAAGCTTCACGAGGAACAGACCCCGTTCCAGAAGCTGGAAATCTACGAAACCGAAACCTTCGGCAACCTGATGGTGCTCGACGGCTGCGTGATGCTCACCACCCGGGACAACTTTCTGTACCACGAAATGATGACCCATCCGGCCCTGTTCACTCACAAAGACCCGAAAAAAGTGGTGATTGTGGGCGGTGGCGACTGCGGCACCCTGAAAGAAGTGCTCAAGCACCCGGGTGTGGAAGAAGCCTGGCAGGTGGAAATCGACGAGCGGGTAACCCGCATGTCGGAAAAATACTTCCCGGAGCTGTGTGAGGCCAATGGCGACCCTCGCGCCAATTTCTTCTTTGGCGACGGTATCCAGTGGATGCGGGACATCGAGCCCAACAGCATCGATGTGTTGATTATCGACAGTACCGACCCGGTCGGCCCGGCCGAAGGCCTGTTTGCCCTGGATTTCTATCGCGATGCCATGGCCGCCCTCCGGGAAGGCGGCATCATCGTTCAGCAAAGTGAGTCGCCGCTGTTGCATACCGACAGCATCATCAAGGATATCCACACCGATATGCGCAAGGCCGGCTTCGGCCACGTGCAGACCCTTCCGTTCCCGCAGCCGGTTTATCCCACCGGCTGGTGGAGCTGCACCATGGGCAGCAAGGATAACCCGCTGAAGTATTTCCGCGAGGAAGACGCCAACAACCGCCCGTTCGTAACCCGTTACTACAACGCTGGTATTCACCACGGTGCCCTGGCCATGCCGCAGTTTATGGTGGATGCCCTAGAAGACGAGGTGCACCCGGAAGAGGGTTGATTAAAAATTGGACAGGCTCCGAAGCTGGTCTAAACTGGTTGCAATGGTCATCTAATGGCCAGTCTTCCGTTTAGCAGTCAGAAGGAGTTGTTATGGATGTCCGTAGCGGTGAACAGGAACGTCACTGGTTCCGGAGCGAGCGGTTTTCGTTGGTTAACGGGCAATGGTATTTCCAGACCCGTGAAGGCACGGTAGAAGGGCCTTTCGACGATGTCCGCGAAGCGGAAATGGAATTGCTGCTGTATCTTCGCCATGCCGAAGATGCCCTGTTTCGGGGAGTGGGTTAGTTCCGTCAATCATCCAGTAAAACAAGAGGGGCGCCAACCGGCGCCCCTCTTGTGTTTGGGTTTGCAGCGGGATTACTGCTTGCCGCTGACAAACTCCGGATAGGCTTCCATGCCACATTCTGCGAGGTCTACCCCTTCGTACTCTTCTTCCTCGGTTACCCGGATGCCCATGACCGCCTTCAGGATGCCCCAGACAACCAGGCTGGCTACGAATACCCAGACAAAGATGGTCAGGGCGCCGATCAGCTGGCCGCTGAAGGTTACGTCGCCGTTGGTCACCGGTACCAGCAGCAGGCCGAGCAGACCGCACACACCGTGGGCAGAGATGGCGCCGACCGGGTCGTCGATGCGCAGCTTGTCCAGGGTCACGATACTCAGCACCACCAGGATACCGCCCAGTGCGCCCCAGATAGTGGAGGTCAGTGCGCTGGGAGTGGACGGCTCGGCAGTGATCACCACCAGGCCCGCGATGGCGCCGTTCAGCAGCATGGTCAGGTCAGCCTTGCCGAACATCAGGCGGGCTGTCAGCAGGGCCGCAATGGCACCACCGGCGGCGGCAGCATTAGTGTTCAGGAACACCATGGCGACGGAGTTGGCGCTGGCGATATCGCCCAGTTTCAGCACCGAGCCACCGTTGAAGCCGAACCAGCCCAGCCACAGGATGAAGGTACCCAGGGCAGCCAGCGGCATGTTGGCACCCGGGAAGGCGCGGATTTCGCCGTTGGGGCCGTACTTGCCTTTACGGGCACCCAGCAGGAGAACACCGGCCAGGGCAGCTGCAGCACCAGCCATGTGTACGATGCCGGAGCCGGCGAAGTCGCTGAAGCCCAGGTCGCCGAGGTTGTACAGGCCGAACACGTCTTTACCACCCCAGGTCCATGCACCCTCAAGCGGGTAGATTACACCGGTCATGACCACCGCGAAGATCAGGAAGGCCCAGAGCTTCATGCGCTCGGCAACCGCACCGGAGACGATGGACATGGCGGTGGCCACAAACACCACCTGGAAGAAGAAGTCTGCTGCACCGGAGTAGATAGAGCCGCCGGTAAAGCCGTCTTCACGGGTAGCGAAGTCACCCAGAACGCCGTCTACATCCACATCGGCAATGCCGGTGAGGAACACGTTGCCGCCATACATGATGGCGTATCCGCATACCATGTACATGGTGCAGGCAATGGCAAACAGGGCCACGTTCTTGGTCAGGATTTCGGTTGTGTTCTTGGCACGCACCAGGCCGGATTCGAGCATGGCAAAGCCAGCCGCCATCCACATAACTAATGCGCCGCACATGACAAAATAGAAGGTATCTATAGCGTACTGCAGGTGAAAGAGATTGGTTTCCATAGGAAGCCCTCCGCACAAGGCTCTTCAGGTTTATAGGTTTTTTGCGTTGGCTGATTCGGGGATCAGGCCGGGTTTACACCGCTTCTTCGCCGGTTTCGCCGGTCCGGATACGGATCGCCTGTTCCAGTTCGGTCACGAAGATCTTGCCGTCGCCGATCTTGCCGGTATTGGCAGCCTTGGTGATGGCTTCGATAACCTGGTCCAGCAGGTTGTCGCCGATGGCGATTTCAACCTTCACCTTGGGCAGGAAATCCACTACATATTCCGCGCCACGATAGAGTTCGGTGTGGCCTTTCTGCCGTCCGAAGCCTTTAACTTCAGTAACGGTTACGCCTTGAACGCCAATCTCGGATAGTGCCTCACGGACATCATCCAACTTGAAAGGCTTGATGATCGCTGTCACAAGTTTCATTGCTTTCTCCTTGGTAAATGCTGCCACCTCGCACATCAATTGTGCGGATTGCGTACGAGGTCTATAGCATCGGGTGTGCCAACGCAAAAAAGGTATTTATTATCAGTAAGTTAAAAATACCTGGTTCCAGAATGGCGCAAGCGCCTGCACCGTTGTGGTGCGTGCTGCGGGGCTGCGGTCCAAAAATGCGCAGGCCCGGTGGCCATCCGGCGGCCATTATAATGCCGACCGGGTACAGTATGGCAGGGCCGGCGGTGTGATACACTCCCGCAAACCCGGTTACTGCCATGGCCAATAGTCTGAATTGGCCGGCAATCCGATTTGAATGAAGTGTTATATGCGAGGTTTTCGATGAAAGGGCCGCAGGATTTCTTTGCACAGTTGCAGGGCCAGTTTGGCCAGTTTGTTCCCGACATGGCCCGTGCCGCCCGGGAAGATTTTGAAACCCAGGCGCGGGCTACCGTTATGACCGTGCTGTCCCGCCTTGAACTGGTGACCCGGGAAGAATTCGATGCCCAGCAGGCGGTGTTGATGAAAACCCGCGAGAAAGTCGAAGCGCTGGAAAAGCGGGTAGCCGAACTGGAGCAGAAGCTGCAGTCGTAAATGAAACAGCCGGGCGCAGGATGCCTGCCCGGCGGCCCCGATTCGTAACCGGGGGCCATTTGTCTGTTACCAAGGAAGGTTGTCATGCTAGCTATTGTCCATTCCCGCGCCAGCATTGGCGTGTCTGCCCCTGCCGTTACCGTGGAAGTGCACCTGTCCGGTGGTTTGCCGGCGCTGTCGATTGTCGGGCTGCCTGAAACCGGCGTGCGCGAAAGCAAAGACCGGGTGCGCAGCGCGCTGCTCAATGCCGGCTTCGAATTCCCTGCCCGCAGAATCACCATAAACCTGGCCCCTGCCGACCTGCCCAAAGAGGGTGGCCGCTTCGACCTGCCTATCGCCCTGGGTATTCTGGCCGCCTCCGGCCAGATTCCTGCCGAAAGCCTGAAAGACCTGGAGTGTATTGGCGAGCTGTCCCTTGATGGTGCGTTGCGGCCACTTAAAGGGATATTGCCGGCGGTGCTGGCGGCCCGGGAGGCGGGGCGTTCACTGCTCCTGCCCCAGGACAATGCCGACGAAGCCGCGTTGGCCAGTAACGGCGATGTGTTGGCGGCCAGCCACCTGTTGACGGTGTGCGAGCATTTGTCGGGCCGGGCGCGGCTGGTACCGGTGCCCCGGGCAGAAGATCCTGAGCCGCAGGGGCAGTATTCCGGCGCCGACCTGGCGGATGTCCGGGGCCAGCAGGTACCCAGGAGAGCGCTGGAAGTGGCCGCAGCCGGTGGTCATAACCTGCTGTTCTTCGGCCCGCCGGGCACCGGCAAAAGCATGCTGGCCAGCCGGCTTCCCGGCATTCTGCCCGCACTGGATGATGCCGCGGCCATGGAAGTTGCCAGCGTGCATTCCGTTGCCGGTTTGCCGGTGAAGCCCGGTGGCTGGCGCCAGCCACCGTTCCGGGCGCCGCACCATACTGCCTCGGCGGTGGCCCTGGTCGGGGGCGGCAGCAGCCCCCGCCCCGGAGAAATCTCCCTGGCGCACCGGGGCGTATTATTCCTGGACGAGCTGCCGGAATTTCAGCGGCGGGTACTGGAAGTACTGAGGGAGCCGATGGAGAGCGGGGAGATTGCCATCAGCCGGGCTGCCCGGCAGGTAACCTTTCCTGCCCGGTTCCAGGTGGTCGCCGCCATGAATCCGTGCCCCTGCGGCTATAGCGGCCATCCCACCATTGAATGCCAGTGCGGGCCGGCGCAGGTGATGCGATACCGCTCGAAGATCTCCGGCCCGTTGCTGGACCGCTTTGACTTGCATGTGGAGGTGCCGGTGCAGACCGGCGAGGTGCTGCTGGGCTCCGGTGAGGCAGGAGAAAGCAGTGCCAGCGTCCGGGAACGGGTACTGAAAGCCCGGGCTGCGCAAACGGAGCGGGGGAGCCTGAATGCCGCCCTGGCAGGCAATCTGCTGCACCAGTCCTGCCAGCTGGATACCGGCAGCGAAAAATTGTTGTCGGCCGCCATGGAGCGGTTGGGGCTTTCGGCCCGGGCCCTGCACCGGATTCTTCGGGTGGCCCGCACCCTGGCAGACCTGGACGGTGAGCGGGGCATCGCCCGCAACCATCTGATGGAAGCCCTGGGCTACCGTCAGCTTGATCGCCAGCAGAATCAGGGCCCGGTGGTTTCAGCCTGAGTTTCACCTGTCCGGGAGCAGGTCTGGCCCTGCGGAGTCTGTTAAACTGTCGGCAATTTCCTGATAACACATCCGCGAAGGCGCGTGAGGATAACAGATGAGCGACCAGAACGACCCGAAGGACACTTCCGGCGAAAACCCGATTACCACCCGCCGTGGTGTGCGCAGCTTTGTACTGCGTCAGGGCCGGATGACTGAAGGCCAGAAAAAGGCCTTTGACCGCAGCTGGCCCAAGTACGGCCTGAGCCGTGACAACGGTATGATTGACCCCCGCGAGGTGTTCGGCCGCGACAACATGCTGAACCTGGAGATCGGCTTCGGTATGGGCAAGTCGCTGGCGGATATGGCCGAAGCCGCGCCAGAGCAGGATTTTATCGGCGTGGAAGTGCACCTGCCGGGCGTGGGCGCACTGCTTAAGGATGTGGAAGACCGTGGCCTGGAGAACGTGCGGGTCTACAACATCGACGCCAATGATGTGATCGACCTGTGCCTGCCGGATGCCTCCCTCGACCGGGTGATGATCTTCTTCCCGGATCCGTGGCACAAGAAAAAGCACCATAAGCGCCGGCTGATCCAGCCCGAGTTTATTCAGCGCATCCGTCACAAATTGCGGGTGGGTGGTGTGCTGCACCTGGCCACAGACTGGGAAAACTACGCGGAACACATGCTGGAAGTGATGAACGATTCCGAAGGCTTCGCCAACACCCAGGAGCAGGGTGGCTATTCTCCGCGCCCGGATGACCGCCCGATCACCAAGTTCGAGAAGCGTGGCGAGAAGCTCGGCCACGGCGTTTGGGACTTGCTGTTCTATCGCACCAACTGATCTGCTGCCCCGGCGCTTACTCAGCCACGCGGCTTAGCCAGGCTGGCTGAGGGGGTGCCGGCGCGCCGCCCGGATCACCACCAATCCCGCAATACCCAGCATCACTCCGGTAATCTTTACCAGCGCCAGGATCGCAGCGGAGCTGCTCATGGCATCGGTCGGCGTTGCGAGGTTATTCAGCAGCACCGAGTTTTCCGCTACGTCACACAACCCTGCAATTACAAACAGTACCCGCACCCAGCGCGCTACCTTGCGTTCCCGGATACCCGGCCGGTCCCGGGTAAAGTGCCGGGTCAGCTGAAGCAGGGCCGCGAGCCAGGCCACGGTGAACAGCAGCCCGAGCCACAGCGAGAGTTCTGCGAAAGCCAGGTTCTCCTGCCCCCAGCTCTGCAGTATGGCACCGCTTTGTTCAGCCGTTGCCGCCAACTGGAAGCTGAAAATGCCCTGGGGCGCGGCTTCGGTTTTCAGGGACTGGTTAAGCACCGCGATGACCAGAAACAGGCCGACGGCCAGCACCAGGGACGCCTTCATGGGCGAACGCATGGGTTTTACCGGCAGGAACGGTGGACGCTGTACGGTAACCATCAGAGAAATTGCTCCAGCAGGCTGTTCAGATACCTCTGCCCCTGCTCCGTTGCCTGAATCCGGTGCGGGGTCAACAAACCCTGTTTTCTTAATGATTCAAGTTGTACCGCAACCGTGCTCAGGGGTAAACCGGTTCGTTCATTGAACAGTTGCTCATCAGCCCCCTGTTTCAGGCGCAGGGCATTCATCATGAACTCCAGTGCCCGGTCTTCCGGCTCGATGGCTTCGGTGCCTGAAGTGCGGCTGCCGATCCGGTTCAGATAGGCGTCCGGCTGCCGGGTTTTCCAGTAACGAATGATGCGCCCGTCTTCGAGGCTGACCTTGCCGTGGGCACCTGCACCCAGGGCCAGGTAATCGCCGAACAACCAGTAATTCAGGTTATGGCGGCTTTCCCGGCCGGGCCGGGACCAGGCGGACACTTCATAGTCGGTGAAGCCGGCAGCATGCAGAAACTCCGAGCCCTGCTGGTAGATGGCCCAAAGCCGGTCGTCATCCGGCAGCGGTGGCGGCCGGGAGAAGAACTCGGTATTGGGCTCGATGGTCAGCTGGTACCAGGACAAGTGCGCAGGGTTGTGGCTCAGGGCCTCTCGCAAGTCGCCTATCGCCTGTTCCGGGGTCTGGCCCGGCAGGCCGTGCATCAGGTCGATATTGAAATTGTCGAAGCCGGCGGCCCGGGCTGCTGCGATGGCCTCGTGGGCGGCCTGGGCATTATGGATACGGCCCAGCGTTTTCAGGTGCTCCGGGTTGAAGCTCTGCACACCGATCGACAGCCGGTTAATGCCGGCTTCCCGAAAGCTCTCAAAGCGGCCGGCTTCCAGAGTGCCGGGGTTGGCCTCAAGGGTAATCTCGGCGTTGTCGCTAAAGTCCATACGCTGGCGTAAAGCCGTAAACAGCTGCTGGTAGAAGTCCCCGGTCACCAGTGACGGGGTGCCGCCACCGATAAACACGCTTTCGATGGGGCGGCTGCGCAGGTAGGCAAGGTCGGGCTCCAGGTCCTCCAGGATGGCCTGCAGGTACGCCGCTTCCGGGATATCGCCCCGGATGGCGTGGGAGTTGAAATCGCAGTAGGGGCACTTGCGCACGCACCAGGGTACGTGGATGTACAGGCTCAGGGGCGGGCAGACCGCCACGGGGGAGGTGGCGGTCATGCCGTCAGGCCTCCGCCTTTAACTGTTCCAGCAGGCTGGCCAGGGCGCGGCCACGGTGGCTGACACTGCCTTTCTGCTCCCGGGTCAGCTCGGCGGCGCTGCAGTCGAATTCGGGGGCGTAGAACACCGGATCGTAGCCAAAGCCGCCTTCACCGCGGGCCTCGGCCAGGATTCTGCCGGGCCAGCGGCCGTGGCAGATAACCGGAGTGGGATCGTCGGCGTGGCGCAGGTACACCAGCACACAGTGGAACTGGGCGCTGCGCTGTGCTTCCGGAACGTCTTTCAGGGCCGTCAGCAGGGCCTGCACGTTGTCGGCATCGGAAGCATTGGCGCCGGCATAGCGGGCAGAGCGCACACCGGGTTGGCCACCAAGGGCATCCACTGCCAGCCCGCTGTCATCCGCCAGTGCGGGCAAACCGGTTTCCCGGGCGGCATGGCGGGCTTTGAGAATGGCGTTCTCCACAAAGGTGACCGCCGGTTCTTCAGCTTCACCCACGCCCAGCGCGCCCTGGGCAACGGGCTCAAGCCCGAGTGGGCCGAGCAGGTCCGTCAGTTCGGCAATCTTGCCCTTGTTGTTACTGGCGATGACGAGTTTCTGTGACATAGGTTCAGTCGTTAAACAGCGTGTGGGAAAACCGCACCGGCAGGTCCTGCTGGTGGCCGGTGGGGCGGGCAGTAATGTTGAAGGTCATCAGGTCGCCGGACCGGTACTGGTACTGGGCGATGAAGTACACAGCATCGCCTTCCTGGATGCGCCGGAACGCCAGGAAGTTTACCTGCTGGATGTCGTTGGACACCTGGCCTTCAACCTGGCCACCCACAGGCGCAGGCTGGCCGTGTTCGTTCTCGGCCATGATGGAAATGTTGACGATGCCGATGCCCTTGCTGCGCTGCAGTTTGTTGGCCTTGGCGACTTCCGGGTCCAGGAAGGTGCTGGGAAAAACGCTCCAGTTAACCTGGTAGTCGCCAAAATCTTTCTCCCCGGCCTGGGCCTGAACGGCTACCAACAGGGCAAAGGCCAGAAACACCAGTTTTGAAACAGTGCGTGTGATCATCATGGGTTCTCCCGTGTGATGCGGTAGATGGCAATTTCTCCCAGCAGGTTCGGCCACAGCCTGGCCAGCCAGCTGTTCTGGTGCTGGCCGTCGACCACCCGCCGGCTCTTGATGCGAATACCTTTCTGGCGGCACAGCGCCTCGAAATCCTTGAAGGTGCACAGCCGGATATTGGGCGTGTTATACCACTTATACGGCAGCGCGTTGGATTCGGGCATGCGGCCGCTCAGGGCCAGGCCCCAGCGCAGTCGCCAGTGGGCAAAGTTGGGGAAGGTCACAATACCTTCCCGGCCTACCCGCAGCATTTCTTCGATGACTTTGTCTGGCCGGCGAACGGCTTGCAGGGCCTGGGTCATCAACACCACATCGAACATGCCGTCATCGAAGTTGTCCAGGCCCTGGGTATCCAGGTTCTGCTCGATCACGCTCACGCCCTTGCCCATGCAGGTGGTGATGTGGTCCGGGTTGATCTCCAGGCCAAAGCCGCTGGCGCCCCGTTCCCTCTGAAGGAAGTCGAGCAGGGTGCCATCGCCGCAGCCGAGGTCCAGTACGTGGTGGCCGGGTTCAACCCATTGCTGGATGATTTCGAGGTCTGGTCTCATGCGCCAACCTCCCTGGCAACACGGTCCATGTAGGCCGTGAAGATGTCGGTGTATCTGGGTGTCGGGATCAGGAACGCATCGTGGCCCCAGGGCGCATCAATTTCCGCGTAGCTGACTTTCTTGCGGGCGGAGATCATGGCATTCACCATCTCTTCCGACCGTTCCGGCGAGAACCGCCAGTCGGTGCTGAATGACAGCACCAGGTATTCGCACTGTGCCGGTGCCAGGGCCTTTGACAGGTCGCCGCCGTGCTCGTAGGCCGGGTCGAAGTAGTCCAGCGCCCGGGTCATCAGCAGGTAGGTGTTGGCATCGAAACTTTCGGAGAAACGCTCGCCCTGGTAGCGCAGGTAGCTTTCTACCTGGAATTCGGCATCGAAGCCGAACTTGTAGGCTTCTTCCCGCAGTTCCCGGCCAAATTTCTCGCCCATGGACGCGTCAGACAGATAGGTAATGTGGCCGACCATGCGCGCCAGCATCAGCCCCCGGCGAGGTAGAACGTCGTGTTCGTAGTAGCGGCCTTCGTGGAATTCCCGGTCCGAGGTGATGGCCTGCCGGGCCACTTCGTTGAAGGCGATGTTCTGGGCGCTGAGCCGGGGGGTCGAGGCAATCACCACTGCATGCCGAACCCGCTCCGGGAAATCCAGGCTCCACTGCAAAGCCTGCATGCCGCCCAGGGAGCCGCCCACAACCGCCGCCCATTGCTGGATGCCGAGATGATCGGCCAGTCGGGCCTGGCTTTTTACCCAGTCTGCTACGGTAATAACCGGAAAGTCCGGGCCGTAGAGTTTGCCGGTGGACGGATTGACGGAACCGGGCCCGGTGCTGCCGTGGCAGCCGCCAAGGTTGTTCAGGCTGACCACAAAGAAGCGGTTGGTATCTATCGGTTTGCCGGGGCCAATGCAGCTGTCCCACCAGCCGGGTTTGCGCTCTTCCATCGAATGGTAGCCGGCGGCATGGTGGTGCCCGCTCAGGGCATGGCAAATCAGGATCGCGTTGTTCGCATCGGCATTCAGGGTGCCGTAGGTTTCCACCACCAGGTCGTAGTTCTCGAGGGACTGGCCGCAAGCCAGGTCGATCGGGGCGTCAAAATGGATGGTCTGCGGGCTGACAAGGCCAACGGAATCCGAGGGCAGGGAATCGGGCATGGGTGTGTTGAGTTCCTGATCCGGTCCACAAGGTTCTGGCCATAGGCCATGGGGTGCGCGGAAAAAACGCGCCAGCACTGCAGTTTAAAGGCGGGGGGTGGTTGCTGCAACCGGCGCGGTGCCGGCGAGCAAGGCCCGGAGCCCGGGGGTGTGCTGCCCGGGCTCCGGTATGTCAGACAGCGCCGGAAATATTTACCACCTTCTGCTGCAGCAGGGTGGGGGCCGGTTTGCGGATTTGCCGCATCATGGCATCGGCCAGCTCCAGTTGTTTGCGCAGGTCAGCAATGGTGTGGTCCAGCCGCTCCCGTTCACTCCGGGTGTCGCGGTCGGTTCGCACCATATCGCGCAGGCGGCGGATCTGGTGCTCCAGCAACTGCTTCTGCTCCATGGAGTACTGCATGATCGGCAGAAGGGCCTCATGGGGCCAGCGCTCCACGTCAGCTCGCACCCGGGCATGCAGGGTGCGGGCTTCACCCACCATCACGTTGAAGAACCGTCGAACCAGCAGGGATTGCTCGGTCAGCAGGTTCTTTGGGCTGACCCTGAACCGCCTGGCTTTCTTGCGCAATTCCCGCACCGCGATCACATGGCGTCCGGCCCGCAGGGGGATAGGCTCCAGGTACCGTGCCCGGTTATCTTCGTTATAGCGGCGGTAGATGGCGCCAACCATTTTTTCCGCGAGGTGGCCCTCGCTGAGCAGGTTGGTCAGGTCGGTTTCCAGTAGCTCGAAGAAGTGATCCATCGCCGCGTTCATGCCCGCGGTCGTCCAGCAATTCGACATTTTCAGCCGTACCTTCGCGGCATGGGCTTCAAAGCGTTCCTCGCTCACCAGCTTGCGCAACATCTCGCCTTGGGAGTCCATCAGCCGCCGGGATGAGCGCAGGGTAATCAGCTTCTTATAGTAGAAGTCGTAATCCTTGTGGGCCCGCTCGGCGAGCCGGGCAATGGGTGCCTTGTCTACGGTGGCGCCGGTGCAGGCCGTGCGTTCCTCTTCCAGGGCCGACAGCCGGATATGCATGGCCGCCTGGCTGTTCTGCAGCATCCCCAGGAGATCGTTGATCAGGTTCTGGGTGATCAGCTCTTCCTTGTGCATCAGGATGCGGCGGACAATCAGTTGCTCGAGTTGGTCGATGTTGGAGCGTTTAAACAGGGCATCGTCATTGCGAACACGGCTGATCAGGCCCTGCTTGGCAGACAGCGGAATCACATCCTGCTGGCGGATGCCCAGGTGGTCAGCGGTGTAGCCGCGCACCCGCTCGATGGCATCGTTGGTATTTTGCTCGCCCTGCAGGTCGTCCCAGAGTACGTCGATCTTGTTCAGTACCGCGAAGCGGCCAGCCCGGTGGTCGGCGTACTCGGTGTCGATATGCTCGTTCCAGATCGCCATATCGCTGGCGGTTACACCGGTGTCGGCACTGAGCACAAAGATAATGGCGTGGGCCCGGGGCAGCATGCTGATGGTCAGCTCCGGCTCGGAACCCAGGGCGTTCAGGCCCGGGGTATCGAGAATGCGCAAGCCGCGTTCGAACAGCGGGTGGCGAATGCTGATCTGGGCGTTACGCCAGGCCGGTACCAGTACGTTGCCGGGGTTGCTGCGGTCGTGCTCCAGCATGTCCTCGTCGAACCCGAGCTTGCGGGCCTGCTGGGGCGTTACGCTCTTGGTGCGGGCAACTTCGGCCAGCACTTCTCGCATCACTTCGGGGTCGTGCTCGTCCAGGTCGTGCCTGACCCAGTGCTCCGGTTGCTTGCGCAGTTGCTGCAGGGAGAGTTCGCCGGTGCGGGTTTCGATCGGCAGCAACAGCAGGTAATTCTGGTTGGCGCTGCGGTCGTAGAACAGCTCGGTGGGGCACATGGTGGTGCGGCCCGCCTGGGACGGCAGCATGCGCTGGCCATAGCCGGAGAAGAACAGGGCATTGATCAGCTCGGTCTTGCCCCGGGAGTATTCCCCGGCAAAGGCGATGGTCAGCTCATCTTCAATGAGCAGCTCTAGGCCGTTACGGATGCGGGTGCTGACGTCTTCTGAGAAAAGGTCGTTGTCCTGCAGCCACAGCCGGTAACGGCCGATCTGCCGGATGAGTTCCTTCTTCCAGTTATGATAGGCCTCAACCTGCTGCGACAGAGTTCCCTGCATTTTCATCGGTTTATCCTTCTGCGCGACTTCCGGGTGCTCCCAGATTAAATGCCGTTAATCATAACCGCTTTGCCGGTTTTTGGCGCCTGAACCTGTCGCGGATCAAGGCGGAAGGCCCGGGATGACAAAATAAAAAAGCCGGAAAATCAAAAGGTTGATCTTCCGGCTCTCAAAAAGTCTGCGTTCCGACTTTTGTGTAACAAAATGTATTTTCGAGACCTGTTTTACATCCCGAGGCCGATCGAGCCGAGGCCGGCAGCCACCTTCATGTGATCGATCACCACAGTAATCACGTTCAGGATCAGGAACACGATGATCGGAGACAGGTCCAGCCCGCCCATGGATGGCATCATGTTGCGCACAGGCCGCATTACCGGCTCGGTAATCTGCGCCACCAGCTGGATAGCCGGGTGACCGCTCTGGGGCGCAATCCAGCTCACCACAACCACCGCGATAACCGACCAGAAGTAGATCTTCACAATCAGGCTGAGCACGTTCAGCACCGCCCACACCAGCAGGGTGATGGGGTTGATGGCGGGGATGCCGCCGTTCAGGGCGACCAGGATCAGGAAGAAGGTGATGGCCTGGATAATGACGGCCAGTACCAGCGCGGCGCCGTCAATGCCGCCCCAGCCGGGAATGAATCGGCGCAGGGGGCGCAGCGGCGGGTTGGTGGCCTTCACCACAAACTGGGAAATGGGGTTGTAGAAATCCGCCCGCGCCAGTTGCAGCAGAAAGCGCAGCAACACGATGGTCATGTAGAAGGTGGACGCGATCAGCAGGATGGTAATGACAATGTCTGCCAGCATGAAGCTGTGTCTCCGTTATCGGTTACTGTTTGTCTGCCAGTTCTTTGGACATTTCTTGCGAGCGTTCGAAGGCGGCATTATAGGCTTTCTGCACCAGGTCTCGCATGCCGCCGTCTTCAAAGGTATTGATGGCCCGCTCGGTGGTGCCGCCGGGCGACATCACATTGCGTTTTAGCTGGGCCGGGTCGTGTTCGCTGCGGGCCGCCATCTCCGCGGCGCCAGCCATGGTCTGGATGGCCAGTTCCCGGGCAGTTTTCGGGGCGATGCCGGCTTCGGTGGCGGCCGCTTCAAGCGCTTCGAGCATCAGGAAGAAGTAGGCCGGGCCACTGCCGGACAGCGCGGTTACGCCATGCAGTTGTTCTTCATCCTCCACCCACAGGGCAGAGCCAATGCTTTCAAATACCGACTGCACCATGGTTTTCTGTTCGGCTGTTACCGCCGCATTGGCGAACAGGCCGGCGGCGCCTTTGCCAACCAGTGACGGCGTATTGGGCATTACCCGCACCAGGGGCAGGCCACCACCGAGCCAGCCGTCCAGGGTGTCAGACGCCAGGCCGGCGGCAATAGACACCATCAGCGGCCGGGTATTCTGAACCACCGGGGCGATATCCCGGCAAACCTCTGCCATCACCTGGGGTTTCACCGCCAGCACCACCATGTCGGCCTGTTGGGCGCAGTGGCGGTTGTCGGTGGTCACGCTTACACCGAAGCGATCGCGCAGGGCCTGCAGGTGGCTGTCGTCGGGCGCGCTGACCCAGATGTTTCCGGCCTGGTAGCCGTTATCAAGCATGCCGCCAATAATGGCGCTGGCCATATTGCCGGCACCGATAAAGGAAATGGTGGATGAGTTGCTCACGGTAAACTCCGGGCTTGGTCGATGGATTCGTTGATCCGGATGATAGCAGGAACCGGGCCGATCAGCTCAGGCTCTGTTTTTCGCCCGGGCTCCGAACAGGGCGGTGCCCACCCGAACCCAGGTGGCACCTTCGGCAATGGCCAGTTCCAGGTCGTCAGACATACCCATGGAAAGGGTATCCAGCGGGCCGGCGTCCGGGTGGTCCTGTTTCAGGTTTTTCAGGGTGCCGGCCAGTTTTCGGAAACTCAGCCGCAGCTCCGATTCCGGCTGGTCCGGGTCCGGAATGGCCATCAGCCCGCGCAGGCTGATGTTTGGCAGGTCACTGATTGCCGATACCAGCTCCGGCAGTTCGTCCAGTGTGCAGCCGGACTTGCTGTCTTCGTTGTTGATGTTCACCTGCAGGCAAATGTTCAGGGCCGGCAAAGACTCCGGCCGCTGTTCGCTCAGCCGGCGGGCAATCTTCAGGCGATCCACGCTGTGTACCCAGGCAAAGGCCTCGGCAATCTGCCGGGTTTTGTTGGACTGGATAGGCCCGATGAAGTGCCATTCGATGCCATGCAGGTCTTCCAGCGCACCAATCTTGTCGAGCGCTTCCTGAAGGTAGTTTTCACCGAATGCCTTTTGCCCGGCTTCGAATGCGGCGCGCAGGTCTTCCGGTGGCCGGGTCTTGCTGACTGCCAACAGGCGCACACTGTCGGGGTCGCGCCCGGCCTTCAGTGTTGCTTTTTGTATGCGTCGGGTTACGCTCCCGATGTTGTCTGCTATGCTGCTCATAGTGTGAGTTTGCCGCTTCTGGACTAAAAGAAAAAGCCCTCCGAGGAATCCTATGGATATTACTGAACTGCTTGCCTTCTCGGCCAAACAGGGTGCGTCGGATTTGCACCTGTCTTCCGGTTTGCCCCCGATGATTCGTGTTGATGGCGATGTTCGTCGTATCAACCTTCCGCCCATGGAGCACAAAGAAGTGCACGGGCTGATCTACGACATCATGAACGACAAGCAGCGTAAGGATTACGAAGAGTTCCTGGAAACCGACTTCTCGTTCGAGGTGCCCGGCGTGGCCCGTTTCCGGGTTAACGCCTTCAACCAGAACCGCGGTGCCGGCGCCGTGTTCCGGACCATCCCCTCGAAGGTTCTGACCATGGAAGATCTGGGCATGGGCCAGGTTTTCAAGGATATCTCCTCGGTGCCCCGTGGCCTGGTGCTGGTCACCGGCCCCACCGGTTCCGGTAAGTCCACCACCCTGGCGGCGATGATGGACTACATCAACGACACCCGCTACGAGCACATCCTCACCATTGAGGACCCGATCGAATTCGTGCACGAATCCAAGAAGTGCCTGGTGAACCAGCGTGAAGTGCACCGGGACACCCTGGGCTTCAACGAAGCCCTGCGTTCGGCCCTGCGGGAAGACCCCGACATCATCCTGGTGGGCGAATTGCGGGACCTGGAAACCATCCGCCTGGCCCTGACCGCCGCCGAAACCGGCCACCTGGTATTCGGCACCCTGCACACCACCTCCGCGGCCAAGACCATTGACCGGGTGGTTGACGTATTCCCGGCGGAAGAAAAATCCATGGTCCGTTCCATGCTGTCAGAATCCCTGCAGGCGGTTATCTCCCAGACCCTGATGAAGAAAATGGGTGGCGGCCGGATTGCGGCCCACGAAATCATGATCGGTACCCCGGCTATCCGGAACCTGATCCGGGAAGACAAGATCGCCCAGATGTACTCGTCTATCCAGACCGGTGGCTCCATTGGCATGCAGACCCTGGACCAGTGCCTGGAGCGTTTGCTGCAGAAGGGCCTCATCTCTCGCGAACAGGCTCGAGCCAAGGCCAAGATGCCGGATAACTTCTGAGATAAGTAGGTAGCAAGATGGAATTCGAAAAACTGTTGCGGTTGATGGTCGAGAAGGGTGGTTCAGACCTGTTCATTACAGCAGGCGTACCTCCCAGCATGAAAGTGAACGGCAAGGTTCTGCCGGTCACCAAGAACGCCCTGACACCGGAACAGACCCGCGAGCTGGTGTACGGCGCCATGAACGACAAACAGCGCGCCGAATTCGACGAAAGCCACGAATGCAACTTTGCCATCAGCGCCCGGGGTATCGGCCGTTTCCGTGTGTCCGCCTTCTTCCAGCGCAACCTGTGCGGTATGGTGCTGCGGCGTATCGAAGTGAAGATCCCGCAGATTGACGACCTGGCGCTGCCGGAAATCGTCAAGGACCTGGCCATGACCAAGCGGGGTCTGATCATGTTTGTGGGTGCCACCGGTACCGGTAAGTCCACCTCGCTGGCGGCCATGCTGGGGCACCGTAACCGCAACAGTCGCGGCCACATTATTTCCATCGAAGACCCGATCGAATTCGTGCACCAGCACCAGGGTTGTATCGTGACCCAGCGGGAAGTGGGTATTGATACCGAAAGTTTCGAAGTGGCCCTGAAGAACACCCTGCGCCAGGCGCCGGACGTTATCCTGATCGGTGAGGTGCGTACCCGCCAGACCATGGAATACTCCGTGCAGTTCGCCGAAACCGGCCACCTGTGCCTGGCCACCCTACACGCCAACAACGCCAACCAGGCGCTGGACCGGATTATCCAGTTCTTCCCGCCTGAGCAGCACAACCAGATCTGGATGGATCTGTCCCTGAACCTGAAGGCTATTGTGGCCCAGCAGCTGGTACCCACGCCGGACGGCAAAGGCCGGAAGGCCGTTATCGAAGTCCTGATTAACACCCCGCTGGTGGCTGACCTGATCCGTAAGGCAGAGGTACACAAGCTCAAAGAACTGATGGCGAAGTCGAACGAATCCGGCATGCAGACCTTCGACCAGGCCCTGTACCGTCTATACTCTGAAGGCTCGATTACCTACGAGGATGCGCTGGCCCATGCCGACTCCGCCAACGACCTGCGTTTGATGATCAAACTGGGCGCAGATGCCCAGGGGGCTGACAAGCTGTCCTCTACCGTCGACAAACTCTCGATCCAGCACGATTAATTCCGCAGTACAAAGCCCCGGCTCCGGGGCTTTGATTTAAGACAAAAGTCGTAGATGGTTAGCCTGTTGAATCAGTAGCTTTGGCATTTGAGGCCGTTGCCATGTGCTGCGTATACTCCGCGCGAAACTAATAAGGAGACACCATGCACAAGAACACCAATGCACTCGTAAAAGCAATCCGCTTTGCTACCCTGGCCGCTGTTGCGGCACCTGCCAGCGTAATGGCCGGTGGTTTCTCTCTGAACGAACAAAGCGCCAGCCAGATGGGCGTCGCCAACGCCGGCGCTGCCGCCAACCCCGAAAACGCTACCACCGTGCTGTTTAACCCGGCGGGCATGAGCCAGCTGTCTGGTACCAATATTTCTTTTGGTGCGGCGGTTCTGGATATTGATGCTGAGGCGAAGAGTGCTTCCGCTAAGAATCAGCTCGGTGGAGACGTTTCTGGTTCTACGGGTGGTGACATTGCGGACGCAGCAGTGCTTCCGAACTTCTACCTGACCCACGAGATCAATGATTCGATTGATGTAGGTTTCGGCATTCATGCCCCTTATGGTTTGGCTGCTGATTATGATGATGACTTTGTTGGTCGTTATTTCGCCGACAAGACGGAGTTAACTGTAATCTCATTTTCTCCTGCGATTTCCATCAATAACGGCAAAGGCCTGTCGATGGGGTTGGGGCTAAACGTTATGTATGCTGAAGGTCGCTTGACGAAGTTCCAAGACTACTCTGGTGCTTATGGCCGTTGGCAGAAAGGGTATAACGATATCGGTGCTATCACCGCTCCAGCCCCCCCTTCAGCGATTGGTGTACCTGACCCTAGCTCTGTGAACGGTTTTGAACAAGGCTACGCAGATATCGAGGGCGACGATATTGCAGTTAATTTCCGTATAGGCTTCTTATACGAACTGTCGGAAAAAACTCAGATTGGTTTGTCTGCACAGACTCCAACACGATTTGACTTGGAAGGCGATGCGAAGGTAAGCAACATTCCAGACACGACGGTTGTAACGTTGCCCGGTGTAGGTGACCAAGTGTTTCCGACAGGAGCTCAATCTACACAGACCGAAAAAGTGAAGGTTCCTTTAGAGATTCCTGAGAGCCTGACCGTTGGTCTGCGTCATCAAATAGCTGACGATTGGACAGTTCTGGCCGGTGCTACGTATGCTCGCTGGGGCCGCTTTGAAGAACTGGATATTAACTCCAGAGAAGGCGCGAGCGGCGACGTTTCGAGTGCAACTGGCCGCACAGGCGATACTCCAATCACCCACATTACCGAGAAATGGAAAAACACCTGGCAGTTCAACGTTGGTGGAATCTGGCAGGCGACTCCCGAGTGGGCTTTCAAAGCAGGCTACGCGTTTGATGAGTCACCTGTGGACCAGTTCGTGACGGCACGTATTCCATCTGAAGATCGCCACTGGCTGACGCTGGGTGCACAGTGGAATGATGTGGCAAGTGGCTGGACCGTTGATGCAGCGGTTGGAACCCTGATCTTTGCGGACGACGTGAAGGTTAATGAGTTCCAATACCAGCACGATGCGCCGTCCCAGAAGGACCCAAATGCTGGTGCGTCTAACTACACAGCTGAATACGAACTCAGCGCCTGGAGTGCTGCGATCGAGTTCAGCAAAGCCTTCTAATCAGCTGACCTCAACTCAGGGCTGATTCCCTCTGGAATCAGCCCACCACCTGCCCCCGGTAGATCACTTTCTTCTGCCGGGGGCAGGGTTCCCCCTGTACAGAACTCTTCTCCTGCCGGCCAGCGGCAATCGGCTGTCCCCGGTACATTCGCGGCGCCACACGTTCCTCTTCCGTTTCCTCGTTCAGTTCCGGCACCCGTTGTTTCAGGGCTTGCCAGGTATACACCAGGTTCTTTGACCGGCTCTTGCCGGCATAACTGGCCAGGTTCTGCGCCAGGTCGGCTTCGTTAAGGTGGAGTTTAACCCCGAACTCGGACTGGATCAGGCGCCGGCACTGGTGCACCAGCTTTAACAGGGAAGGGTCGAACAGCCAGTTGCGTTCAATGGTTGCGGAATTCATGGGAAGGCCTCGCATGGATGTCACTGCATCGGGTGTTACCCCGGACACCGGGGCCGATGCAGCTTTTATGCCATGCGAGCGCCGGGTTAGTGGGCCTGGTCCCAGTTGTCGCCCACGCCGGCTTCCACCAGCAGCGGTACGTCCAGCTTTGCGGCCGCCGACATGCGTTTCACCAGTCCCTCGCGGACCTTCTCCACGGCGTCTTCCCGCACTTCGATGATCAGTTCATCGTGCACCTGCATGGTCATGCATGCGTCATTCTGGTGCTCGGCGTGCAGCCACTGGTCTACATCGATCATTGCCCGTTTGATGATATCGGCGGCGGTACCCTGCATGGGCGCGTTGATGGCGGTGCGTTCGGCAGCCTGTTGCATCTGCTTGTTACGGGCGTTGATCTCCGGCAGGTACAGCCGACGGCCAAACAGGGTTTCCACGAAGCCATCGTCGTGGGCCTGTTTGCGGATGTTATCCATGTAACGCAGCACGCCCGGGTAACGCTCGAAGTAGCGGTCGATGTATTCCTGCGCCACCTTTCTTTCCACGCCCAGCTGGCGGGCCAGGCCAAAGGCCGACATGCCGTAGATCAGGCCGAAGTTGATGGCCTTGGCGCTGCGGCGCTGGTCGGAGCTGACTTCAATCAGGCTGACGCCGAATACTTCGGCGGCCGTGGCCTTGTGGATGTCTTCGCCATGCTCGAAGGCGGTCAGCAGGCCCTTGTCACCAGACAGGTGTGCCATGATGCGCAGCTCAATCTGGGAATAGTCCGCTGCCAGCAGCTTGTAACCTTCCGGAGCGATAAACGCCTGGCGGATGCGACGACCTTCTTCGGTGCGGATGGGGATGTTCTGCAGGTTCGGTTCGGAGGACGACAGGCGCCCGGTGGCGGTGACCGCCTGGTGGTACGAGGTATGCACACGGCCGGTACGATGATGAATCAGCTCCGGCAGGGTGTCGGTGTAGGTTGATTTGAGCTTGCTCAGGCTGCGGTGTTCCACAATCAGCCGGGGCAGTTCGTGCTCGTGGGCCAGTTCCTGCAGCACCGGCTCGGCCGTGGAGGGCGCGCCCTTGGGGGTTTTCTTGATCACCCGCAGGCCGAACTTGTCGTACAGAATCGCCTGCAGTTGCTTGGTAGACCCGAGGTTGAAGCTTTCGCCAGCTACCTCGTGGGCTTCCTTCTCCAGCTCCGCCATGCGTTCGGCCAGCTCCTGGCTGTGCTGGCGCAGAGTGCTGGCACTGATCAGGGTGCCCCGCTGTTCCATGCGCGAGAGCACCGGCACCAGGGGCAGGTCGATGTCGCGGTACACGGATTCCAGTTTGCCGGTTTCTTTCAGTTTCGGGCTCAGGGCCTGATGCAGGCGCAGGGTGATGTCGGCATCTTCGGCGGCATAGGGCCCGGCTTTTTCCAGATCAATCTGGTTGAAGGTAAGCTGCTTGGCACCCTTGCCGGCGATGGATTCGTAAGTGATGGTTTGCTCGCCCAGATACTCCCGGGCCAGGCTGTCCATATCGTGGCGGGTGGCCACGGAATTGAGCACGTAAGACTCCACCATGGTGTCGTCGCTGATGCCTTCCAGGTGGATGTCGTGGTTGGCCAGCACGTTCTTGTCGTACTTCAGGTTCTGGCCGATCTTCTTCTGTTTCGGGTCTTCCAGCAGCGGTTTGAACTGGGCCAGCACTTCGTCACGGTCCAGCTGGTCCGGTGCGCCCATGTAGTCGTGGCCCAGGGGCACATAGGCCGCTTCGCCCGGCTCGATGGCAAAGGATACGCCGACAATTTCGGCGTCCATATAACGCAGGCTGGTGGTTTCGGTGTCGAAGGCGAACTGGTCGGCGGCTTTCAGGCGTTCCAGCCACTTGTCGAGCTCCGCCTGTTCGGTGATCACCGAGTACTGTTTCTCAATGGCCTTGGCCGGCTCTGTCTCGGAGGCAGCGGCTTTCTTGTCGCTGGCAGATCCTGCGTTTTCCAGCTCTGCAATCCAGCTGCGGAATTCGTATTCCTTGAACAGCTCCAGCAGGCTGTCGTCATCCTGCTCCCGCTCGGTGAGGTCTTCCAGCCCGAATTCCAGTTCCACATCCAGGCGGATGGTGGCCAGTTCCCGGCTCAGGGGCAGGGTGTCGATAGCCTCGCGCAGGTATTCACCGATCTTGCCTTTGATTTCGCCGGCGTGTTCGATCAGGTTATCCAGGTCGTTATACGCCTGCAGCCACTTTACGGCGGTTTTCGGGCCGCATTTGTTCACGCCCGGGATGTTGTCCACCTTGTCGCCCACCAGGGCCAGGTAGTCGATGATCTGCTCCGGCGTTACGCCGAACTTCTCCACTACGCCGTCACGGTCCATGGCGGTTTCGGTCATGGTGTTGATCAGGGTAACGTGGTCGCTCACCAGCTGGGCCATGTCCTTGTCGCCGGTCGACACCACTACATCGATGCCCTTGCTGGTGGCTTCGTGGGCCAGGGTGCCGATCACATCGTCGGCTTCTACCCCAGGCACAATCAGCAGCGGCAGGCCCATGGCCCGTACGATGTTGTGGATCGGCTCTATCTGCATGGCCAGGTCTTCCGGCATGGGCGGCCGGTTGGCTTTGTACTCTTCGTACATGTCGTGCCGGAAGGTTTTGCCCTTGGCATCGAAAACCACCACGACTTTTGATTCCGGGAAGTCCTGCTCCAGCCGCCGCAGCATGCTCACCACGCCTTTGATGGCGCCGGTGGGATGGTTCTTGCTGGTGGTGAGCGGGGGCAGGGCGTGGTAGGCACGGAACAGGTAGGAAGATCCGTCTACCAGAACCACGGGTGGGGTCTTTTTCTCAGTCATGTCAAAACGGGTCCGGATTCTGATTGAAGCGTGGGTTGGCTTGTGCAACTCTAGCCAGAAAGATGAACCAAAGGGTACCACGAAAATGAAACGAATCGCCTGTTCCGCCCTGTTGCTGGGCTGCTTCTGTGTGCCGGCTGTGGCCCAGGATGAGGGGGCCCTGGATGCCGTCCCGGTGGTCACGCCACAGGAGCCGCTGGTGATCTCCGATTACCAGCCGCCCGAGGGTGGTCCGGAGATTGTCATCCGCCCGGGTGAGAACGAAGTCTTCTACGAGTACCGGGTCAACGGCCAACTTATGGAGATCAAGGTGGTGCCGAAAACCGGTCCGGAATACTATCTGGTGCCTGCCGATGGCGGTGGCTGGGTGCAGGATACCGATTCAGACTTGCTGGTTCCGAGTTGGGTAATCTTCCGTTGGTGATTACCTGAGCAGTTCTAGTATGAACATTCTAATTTTTGCCCGTAACCTGACTGTGAAAGTTACCAGAAGCCGGCTGTGCTGATCGCTGAAGTGCCGGCCGAAGTTGGAAAATCACGAACGTCTGAAACGTCAGGAGAGTCATCATGGGTAAACTCAAATCTTACCAGGAACAACTGCAGGACATCGTAGAGAAGGGCATCAACGCCGCGGAAGAGCAGCAGAAGAAGCTGGCCTCCAAGCCGTTCGACTACGCCGAGAAGCTGGAAGCGGAAGCCCGCGAGTACAGCGTGAAGAGCCTGCGCAAGCGTTATAACGGCTACTCCGAAACCCTGTTCGAGCAACTGCGCTCCCTGAACGGCCGTTTCGGTAACTTCGCGGCTGAGCTGGTTGCCAAGCTGGAGAAAGAAGCGGCTGAAAGTGCTGATGCCGTATCCGAAGCCGCTGAAGATGTGGCCGAGGCGGCCCAGGACGCCAAGAAGTCAGTCACCGCCAAGAAGCCGGCTGCCCGCAAAACTGCGGCGCGTAAGCCTGCGGCCAAGAAAGAAACTGCCTCAGCCTGATTAAGGCCGGTAGTGTAAAAAGCAGAGGGCGCTCATTGAGCGCCCTCTGTTGTTTCCGGATCAGGATTTTCGCTTTCCGGGTTCAGGGGAATGGTTCGTTTATCCCCGGTAATTTCTTCCAGCCTGAGAACGTCTTCCTCGTAGGCCTTGCGCACGGACTCGATGTCTTGCTGCTGGGCTGAGATTTCCCGCTCTACCTCACGAATCTGGGCTTCCAGCCTGCGGATTTTCTCCAGCGTGGCTTCGGGGATTTCACGCCCCGCCCGCTCCATATCGGCGGCGCGGCTCTGTTCGTTATCCAGCTGCCCGGAAATTACGTTGATATTGCCGCGTTTGAGCTGGATCAGGCTGTTCATTTCCTGGATTTTCCGGCGCAGGGCCCGGATGGCCTGGTCCGGATGGCTGAAGCGCTTCAGCAATTGCCGGTCCAGCTCTTGCTGGGCCTCGAGTTGCCGCTGGCGCTCTTCTTCGGCTTGCCTGGCCGCTTCCCGCGCGGCGATTTCCTCGGCTGTCAGCGCCCGGGGTATGGTTTTCACAACCCGGCCGTTGTCGCTCAGGATTTCATAGCCGCGCTTGGTGGCTTCCTGGGGAATGGTATTGCCGATCACCAGTTGTCCATTTTCATCCGTGTAACGATACATGGTCGCCTGCGCGCCGGCAGAGGCCAGGAGCCCCAGGGCGACAAGACCGGCGAGAACCGGCGATGCGATCACACGGTGTTGCATTTATCAGACTCCGTAACGGTCCCGGTAGCTGGCTACGCTCTCCGCATGGCCGGCGAATTCCGGGTTGGACTTCAGGTAGTCCAGTACCTGTTCAAGGCGGATGATGCTGACGACCGGAATGCCGAATTCTTTTTCGACTTCCTGGATGGCCGAGAGTTCGCCATTGCCTTTTTCCTGGCGGTCCAGGGCAATCAATACGCCGGCCGGCTCGGCCCCGGCGGCCCGGATAATATCTATGGACTCCCGGATGGCGGTGCCTGCGGTGATCACATCATCCACAATCAGCACTTTACCCTGCAAGGGGGCGCCTACGATATTACCGCCTTCACCGTGATCTTTCTTCTCTTTACGGTTAAAGGCAAAAGGTTTGCTGTTACCGTCTGTTGCAAGGGCCATCGCGGTAACCGTAGCCAACGGAATGCCCTTATAGGCAGGCCCGAAAATGATGTCATAATCCAGCCCACTGCGTTCTATCGCGGCGGCATAGGCTTTGCTTAGTTGTAGCAGGTCGTCGCCGGTATTGAACAGTCCGGCATTGAAAAAGTACGGACTGGTGCGCCCGGATTTGAGGGTGAACTCTCCAAAACGCAGAACGTTCCGCTGGATGGCAAATTCGATAAATTTTTGCTGATAGTCATGCATGGCAAGGCTTCTGGCGGGATAGGATCTTTAATTAAAGCGTAAAACCGGTATCATACTACACAAACCGAATCAGGGAACACGTATGCGCGTAGTATCAATCAGCGTCAATGGCTTGGAGCAGGCTGTTGAGAAGGGCTTTTTTGACTGGCTGGCAGAGCAGGACGCTGATGTTGTCTGTGTTCAGGACCACCGGATGCGTGCCTACGAAGTTGAAGACAAAAACCTGATTCCGGAAGGGTATGAGGCCTACTTCATCGATGGCGAGCTGAACGAGCACGGCGGTGTGGGCATCTATACCCGTCACTTCCCGAAAGCCATTATGTACGGCTTTGCCAATGAGCAGGCCGACCGTGAAGGTCGCTTTATCCAGGCCGATTTCGACAAGGTATCCGTAGCCTGTGTTCTGGCGCCCTGTGCCCTGGGCCGCGAAGAGGAGCTGACCGGCGAAGACGACCTGACCGTTCTCGATCACAAAGACGAGTTCATGGAAGCCTTTGGCGTGCACATGCAGAAAACCCTGCGCAAGCGTCGTCAGTTTATCTTCTGTGCCAACCTGCAGACGGCTCACCATGTAACGGATGCCAGTCCGCTCTACCACAAGACAGATTTTTCCGGCTTCCTGCCCCATGAGCGTGCGTGGCTGGATCGTTTGTTCGATGAGATGGGCTGTATTGATGCATTCCGCGAGATCAACAAGCAGAGCAACCAGTTTACCTGGTGGCCGGAGCAGACCGAGGGTTCACGCAAGAAGGCCGGTATCCGGGTGGATTACCATTTGCTGACGCCGGGGATTCGCAAGACCATTCGCGATGGCTGGATTGATGACGGTACGCGGTTCTCTGACCATGCGCCGGTGATCATGGACTACGATATCGAAATCGGTTTTTAAGCCGATCCTTAATCTGGGGGAGGGCGCCGTTGTGGCAAGCCTTCCCCAGAACCGCTACGAGCACATATATGTAGACCTCTTGTTGCGCAAGCCTCCCAAGCTCTCGGTGGTGTAAAAAGTTAACTGGGTAAAACTGCGCACGTATATCCGGCCTTTATGATGAGTCACTTCGGTGACTCTGGCCTCAATGAAAACCGCGCCCTTGCCGCTTATCGTCCGTACGGAGTTGGAGCTCCGTGTGCTCGCCAGCATTCACAAGGGCCGGTTTAACCCTGTTAACTCATTACTCACCGCATTTGCGTGGGGTGCCTTTGCTCCTTGGGTGCTGCTTTACGCCGCCCGGTACTCCGTTTGGTGGTAGAGCATTGCCCATAGAATTCTTGCCAACTTGTTGGCCACGGCAATCACCGCTTTGTGTTTGCCTCTGCGCTCAATAACCCCTGCCGCCCAGCGTGATAGCCGGTCGGTGGCTTTATCCGTGTATCGGATGACCGACCAGGCACCCTGAACCAATAATCGGCGCAGATAGTTATTCCCTCGACGGGTGATGCGTCCGAGCTTTTGCTTGCCGCCACTGGAGTGTTCGTTCGGAACCAATCCCAGATTGGCTGCAAAGTGTCGCCCGCTCTTAAATGCCTTACCGTCACCGGCATAGGCCACCACCGCGGTTGCCGTTTTCTCCGCAACCCCTTTCACGCCCATCAGGCGCCGTGCCGGCTCCAGCTGTTTGGCTGTTTGCTTCAGTTTCGCCTCATGCATCTGTATCTGGCGATTGGCCTCTCTCCACTCTTCCAACAGACTCTGTAAGGCCTCTCTGGCAGCACAGGTCAGTGGGTTCTCCGCGTCCTCCAGCAACTCTGGTAACGCCTTGAGTAATCGCTCCTTGCCCGGCGCAACGATGACGCCGTACTCGTTCAGAAAGCCCCGGATCTGATTGATCAACGCGGTCCGGGCCTGGACCTTCCGATTGATCAGCTTATGCAGCACCAGTATGTCTGTTTGCTCCAGCGATCTCGGTTCCACAAACCGCATCCTCGGTCGCCGGGCGGCCTCTGTAATCGCAAAGGCATCGTTCCGGTCGTTCTTGTTGCCCTTCACAAACGGCTTCACATGCTGGGGCGGAATCAATAACACCTCAAAGCCCAGCTTCTTTAGCTCCCGACCCCAGTAGTTCGAACCACTGCAGGCCTCCATGGCAATCGTCGCTTCCGGATACTGCAGCAACTTCTCAATCAGCCTATTCCTGCGCACTTGATGATTGAACGCCGGGTTGCCGCTTCGGTTCACACCACAAACCTGAAAGACAGTTTTTGCCAAGTCGATTCCGATTAGGGTAACGTTCATCTGAACACCTCTTGTTGTTGACCTATTGATTTCGCACATCTAATAGTGGCGCTTTGACGCCGATCTCAACAAGAGGTGTTCATCCCATCATCCATGTGCGCTTCTCTCAGGCCATCCATGGCCTTCGAAATTCTGGGGAAGGCTTGCCACAACGCCACCCCAGACTCCTGAGTTAGCCTTTCAGGGCTTCTTTCTGCAGTTCAAACAACTGATTAATCGCTTTCCTTGCCAGCGTCAGCATGGCGTCCAGCTCTGTTTGTTCGAACGGTGCGCCTTCGGCAGTTCCCTGAATTTCGATGAACCCGCCCTGATCGGTCATGATTACGTTCATGTCGGTTTCGGCTTCGGAGTCTTCCGGGTAGTCCAGGTCGGCTACCGGGGTGCCCTTGAATACGCCTACGGAAATGGCGGCGACCATTTGCTTAAGTGGAGATTTTTTCAGGCGCTTATTCGCTACCAGGTGGTTCAGGGCGTCTACCAGGGCCACGCAGCCGCCGGTGATGGCCGCGGTGCGGGTGCCGCCGTCGGCCTGGATGACGTCGCAGTCGATGGTGATGGTGTGTTCGCCCAGGGCTTCGAGGTCTACCGCGGCGCGTAGGCTGCGGCCGATCAGGCGCTGGATTTCTACGGTGCGGCCACCTTGTTTTCCGCGGGCGGCTTCGCGGCCCATGCGGCTGCCGGTGGAGCGGGGCAGCATGCCGTATTCGGCGGTGATCCAGCCTTTGCCTTCGCCGCGCAGGAAGGGCGGTACTTTGTTCTCTACCGAGGCGGTGCAGATAACCTTGGTGTCGCCGAACTCAACCAGCACCGAGCCTTCTGCGTGGCGGGTGTAGTTGCGGGTGATGCGGACGTCTCTGGGTTGCTCGGGCGTTCTGCCGCTTGGTCGCATAGTGTGTCCTGTTTTTAAAGATGAATGTCCGGCTGTTACCGGTCGGGCGTTTTGAAAGGGCTCCGAGTATAGCATTTGGTCGGGTTCGCTGCTCCGGGCGTTTGCCTGTTAAACTCGAAACTCTGTTGAACACGACTGGAGCCATTATGATCCGCAGCATGACTGCTTTTGCCCGCAAGGATACCCGGGGTGACTGGGGTACTCTCACCTGTGAGATCCGTACCGTAAACCATCGCTACCTGGAGCCGTCTTTTCGCCTGCCGGAGGCTTTCCGTGAACTGGAAAACCGGTTTCGGGAGGAGTTGCGCAAGCAGGGGCTGAAGCGGGGCAAGGTGGATATCTCCATGCGCCTGCAGTCGGTGGAGAGCGAGGTGCAGAGCTTCGAGATCAGCGATGAAATGGCCCAGGCGGTGAACGAGGCAGCCAACCACATTAACCGTATGCTGGATAACCCGGCCCACATCAACGCACTGGATATTCTCCGCTGGCCGGGTGTGATGTCGTTGCCGGAGAAGGATTACAGCGCAGCCAAGGAAGCGGCGGCGGGGCTGTTCGCGGAAACCGTCAAGGAGCTGATGACGGTTCGTGAACGGGAAGGTGAGCGCCTGCGGCCACTGTTTGAAGACCGTCTGACCACCATGGGCAAGCTGGTGGCAGAAGTTCGGGAGAAGATGCCCCAGCTGCTGGCCGCCCAGGAGCAGAACCTTCGTGATCGCTTTGAGAAAGCCAAGGTAGAGCTGGACCCGGAGCGCGTGGCCCAGGAGATGGTCATGCTGGCCCAGAAAAGCGATGTGGCCGAAGAGCTGGACCGCCTGGATGCCCATATCAGCGAAGTCACCGACACCCTGCAAAACGACGATGCCATCGGCCGGCGCCTGGACTTCCTGATGCAGGAGCTGAACCGGGAAGCCAATACCCTGAGCAGCAAGAGCATCGATGCCGCCGTCACCCGCGCAGCGGTGGACTTAAAGGTGCTGATCGAGCAGATGCGGGAGCAGGTGCAGAACCTGGAGTGATTGACGGGCCGGGTTGAGCCGGCCCGCTTTGTTTTACTCCGCCGGTTTGATAGCCAGCAAATCCGTCCGCAAATGAGTTAGTACCTTCTCGGCGGTATTGCCGATCACCCTGGCGGCCAGTCCGGTCTTGCCGGTGGTGCCGATCACTATCATGTCGGCCTTGATTTTGTTGGCCACGCTGGGGATCACCTTCTGGGCCGGCCCGGATGCGATATGAACCTGCTCTGGCGCCAGGTGCCAGGTGTTACACAGGTGTTCAATGTGGGGCTTCAGTGCCGCCTCCCGTTTGCGGGCGTGGGCAACCGGGTCGATGATGTCCAGGTCTGCCAGGATCACCGAGGTATGCAGGGCGTGCACCAGGTGTAACTCTGTGCCCAGGGCTTTGGCCAGGTGCCAGGCCTGGTCGATAATCCGGTTGTTCAGGGCTTTTTTGACCGTTTTATCTGAGCTCAGGTCCACCGCTGCCAGGATCGGCCGGGCCTTGTTCCATTTCTGCTCGGCCACCAGCATCACCGGCGCCGGGCATTCCCGCAGTAGGTGCCAGTCTGTCGGGGTGTACAGGAAGGTTTCCGAGCGGTTTCCGGTTTTGACCACGGCGCCGATTTTCTCTTTCTGGCACTGGGCAATGACCCACAGGTGAATCTGCTTTTCCCAGACGGTTCGTGCACTGATCTTCAGGTCGTTGCAGTCGGCCAGCGCCAGCATCTGTTCCAGCCATTTCTGGCGATGGTCCATCAGCGCCTTCTTGGCCCGGTTCTGTACCTCCGGATCGCCCGGCAGGGCGTCCAGGTAGTCATGCACGAACGCCACCACTTCCACACTGGCACCGGTTGCCCGGGCCAGTTCAACACCGCGGGTCAGTGCGGTCTGGTCTTTGTGTTGGGGGTCCATGATGATCAGCAGTTTGTCCATGTCGGTATCCGTCAGCTAACGTGGAATTTGTTCCAATACTATCAGCAGAAAGTCACCCGGGGTGCGGAGATAAGTCAAACCCCGTATAATTTGCCGCTTTCTGGCCATCCGTAGTGGCCGCAAACTGTTGTTCAGGAGTCATCACGCCATGAGTCAGGCCGGTGAGCAGGGTACCCTGTTTGTGATTTCCGCCCCTTCGGGCGCGGGTAAAACCAGCCTTGTGTCGGAAATGCTCCGCCAGGATTCCCGGCTGGGGGTTTCGGTGTCTCACACAACCCGCCCGATGCGGGAAGGCGAGCAGAACGGGGTGAACTACCACTTCGTCAGCCGGGACGAGTTCGAGGCGATGATTGCCCGGGGTGACTTCCTGGAACATGCAGACGTTTTCGGCAACTACTATGGCACCTCGCAAGTATGGGTGCGGGAAACCCTGGCCACCGGGCAGGACGTCATCCTGGAAATTGACTGGCAGGGCGCTGAACAGGTGCGCCGGCTGATTCCTGAATGTGTGAGCATCTTTATTGTTCCGCCGTCGGCCGAGGTTCTGCGCCAGCGCCTGGTTGGCCGTGGTACGGACGCGCCAGACGTGGTGGAGCGCCGGCTTGCCGAGGCAGAAGAGGAGTGTTGCCACGCGGCAGAATTCGATTACCTGGTGGTGAACGACGATTTCAGTGTGGCGCTGGCTGATCTCCTGGCGATTGCGCGCAGCCACCGGCTGAAGATGGGCGTGCAGCAAGTTCGCCACGCCAGCCTGCTGTCGGGATTGTCTGGCCGCGGCTGATTGGCGTGCCGGCATGCATAGTGGCTTCCACTGTATACAAATTGAGCCGGTGCCAGTAAACTACGCGGTCTGCTAAATCAGTGATTCTTTTTGTTCGGGGAAGATAATGGCACGAGTTACCGTTGAAGATTGTCTGGAAAACGTAGATAACCGCTTCCAGCTGGTTATGCTGGCCACCAAGCGCGCCCGCCAGATTGCCACCAAGGGTGCTGAGCCGATGGTGCCGGAAGAGAACGACAAGCCCACGGTTATCGCCCTGCGCGAGATTGCCGAAGGCAAAGTGACTCGCGATCTGCTGACCGAAGACGACGAAGACTAAAATGCCCGCTTGCGGTTGTGCGTAGAATTACTGCCAACCGTTAAGAAGCATTGAAATCTGACCGCGCGGTTTTATAGTGTATCTATAGAAATCCGCCGGAAGGACAACAAAAAAGCCCGGATGCATGCATTCGGGCTTTTTTGTCCCCGGTTTTCAGAGAAACATTGGAGGCGCGGTGTCGGTAGAGCCAACGGTTGAACATCTGGCCAGAGAGCTTAGCTCGTATCTGGATACCAATCGCATCAATCAGGTGCGACGGGCCTATTATTACGCCGAACAGGCCCACGAAGGGCAGATGCGCAAAAGCGGCGACCGTTACATCACCCACCCCCTGGCCGTAGCCGGCATCCTTGCCAACCTGAGGCTGGACCATCAGAGCCTGATGGCAGCCATGCTGCACGACGTTATCGAAGACACCGGTATCCCGAAAGACGCCCTGAGCGAACAGTTCGGTGAAGACGTGGCCGAACTGGTTGACGGCGTATCGAAACTGACCCAGATCGAATTCCGCTCCCGGGCCGAAGCCCAGGCCGAGAACTTCCAGAAAATGACCCTGGCCATGGCCAAGGACATTCGGGTGATCCTGGTAAAACTGGCAGACCGCCTGCACAACATGCGCACCCTGGGCCCCATGCCCTACGAAAAACGCCAGCGCATCGCCACCGAAACCCTCGATATCTACGCCCCCATTGCCAACCGCCTGGGTATGCATTCTATTTCTACCGAGCTGGAAGACCTGGGCTTTTCCTCGCTGTATCCGATGCGCTCCAAGTACATCTCGAAAGCGGTGGCCAAGCTGCGGGGCAGCCACAAGGAAATTATCGACGATATCCGGGGTAAACTGCAGGAAAAGCTGGAAGAGCGCGGCCTGCCGGGCCGGATACTGGGCCGGGAAAAACACCTGAACTCCATCTACAACAAGATGAAGTTCAAACAGAAATCTTTCCATGAAATCATGGATGTGTATGCCTTCCGCATCATCACCGACACGGAAGACGACTGTTACCGCATCCTGGGCGCCGTACACAGCCTGTACAAGCCCCTGCCGGGCCGTTTCAAAGACTACATAGCCATGCCCAAGGCGAACGGCTACCAGTCGCTGCACACGACGTTGTTCGGCATGCATGTGAACATTGAAATCCAGATCCGTACCGAGGAAATGGAGCACATCGCCAACAATGGTATTGCTGCCCACTGGATGTACAAGAACGAGGAATCCGGCGTTACCAACATCAACCAGTCCCGTGTGGACCGCTGGGTGAAAGGGTTGATGGAAATGCGCGAGCGGGCCGACGACTCCATGGAGTTCATCGAACACGTGAAGGTCGACCTGTTCCCGGACGAAATCTACGTGTTTACTCCCAAGGGCCGGATTATGGAGCTGCCCAGCGGGGCAACGCCGGTGGATTTCGCCTACGCCATTCATACTGATATCGGCAACGCCACGGTAGCCTGTCGTGTTAACCGCAACCTGGCCTCTCTGAGCCAGCCCCTGCAAAGCGGCCAGACGGTGGAAGTCATTACGGCACCGGGCGCCCGGCCGAATCCGGCCTGGCTCAGCTTTGTGGTAACCGGCAAGGCTCGCAGCAGCATTCGCCACGTACTCAAAACCCGCAAGCGGGCAGAATCCCTGGAGCTGGGCCGTACCCTGCTCAAGCGTTCCCTGAAAGGCTTTGGCGCCAAGCTTTCGGACATTACCGAAGTCCAGCGCCAGGCCGTGGTCAGCCATAATCAGGTGAACAGTTTTGATGACCTGGTCAGTGACATCGGCCTGGGTAATCGCATGGCTTACCTGGTGGCGCGGCAGTTGGTCAGTGGCGGTGAAGGGCTGGAAACCACCGCCAACCTGGAAAACGCCCCGGCCGAAAAGCAGGGCGCGGTGACTATTCGCGGAACCGAAGGCATGCTGGTGCGCTTTGCCAGTTGCTGCAAACCCATTCCGGGTGACCCGGTGGTGGGTATTATGGATTCCGGCAACGGGATGGTCATCCACTCCGACACCTGCTCCAGCCTGCCGGAAGACGACGAAGGGCGCGCCCGTCTGACCCACCTGAAGTGGGCCAAGGACATCACCGATGAATTCTCGGTAGAGCTGCGGGTAGAACTGGAGCGCCAGCGCGGTGTGATTGCCGAAGTGGCTAACGCCGTGGCCATGGCCGATGGCAATATCGAACGCATCAACGTGGAAGACCAGAACGCGAAGTTCGGTATTGTCAGCCTGGTGGTGCACGTGAATGGCCGCCGGCACCTGGCCCGGGTGATGCGCCGGGTGCGCAATATCCGTGCGGTTACTCACATCAGCCGGGTTCGCCACTGAGTGCGACTTTAGCGTGGTTGACAGTCGCCACGCTGAAGGGAGAGGATTGGCGTTTTGAACGAGAGGAAAACGCAGGTCATGACCAATAAATCTGTTATCCAGACCGAAAACGCCCCGCAGGCGATTGGTACCTACTCCCAGGCAGTCAAAGCCGGAGATACCGTGTATCTGTCTGGCCAGATTCCCCTGGACCCTGAAACCATGGAAGTGGTGCCCGGTGACTTTGCCGCCAAGACCCGTCAGGTGTTCGAAAACCTGAAGGCTGTGTGCGAAGCCTCTGGTGGTGAACTGAAAGACATCGTAAAACTGAACATCTACATGACCGACCTGGCCAACTTCGCCACGGTGAACGAGATCATGGCCACCTACTTCCAGGAGCCGTACCCGGCCCGCGCCGCCGTAGGCGTGGCAGCGCTGCCGAAAGGCGTGCCGGTGGAAATGGAAGCGGTAATGGTGCTCAGCTGAGGTTGTTGATCATCTCCCGGTATCCCGCCTTGTAGTCGGGGTACCGGAACTCGAAACCGCTGGCCAGCAACCGCTGGTTGTTACACCGCTTACTCCCCGCACGTCCGCCCTTGCGGGCACCCTCTACCGGATCTTTGCACGGCACCTGCTGCCGAACCCAGTTCACCACCTCATCCAGCCGCACCGGCTCGCAATCACTGGCGATATACAGGTTTTCCAGCTCCTGGCCCTGCAATGCCTGCTGGCCCAGGTACGCGATGGCCCCGGCGGCATCCTGTTCGTGAATCCGGTTGCTGAACGGTGCCGGTGGTTGCGGGTTCATCCGGCCTTCCAGCACTTCTTCCAGGAACCGCTGGCGGGTAGGGCCGTAGATGCCGCTGAAGCGCACCACGGTAGCCGGGTGAATGCTGTTCAGTGCCGTTTGCTCGCCCTGCAGAATGTGCTGGCCGGTAAACCGGTCCGGTTCGGCAGGGCTGGTTTCATCCACCCAGCTGTCATCGTCCTGGGCGTACACGCTGGTGCTGCTGATGAAGAACAGGCGGGTCAGCGGGTTGTTGCCGATGGCATCCAGCAGGTTCTGCAGGCCGGCGACGTAGGCGTTGTGGTAGCCCTCGCCATCATAGCTTGAAGGTGTCAGGCAGTAGATCACAATGTCCAGGTTGTCCGGCAGCTTGCCTTGCAGGGTTTCCGGCCGGGTGAGGTCTGCACCGATCCCGGTAATTCTCGCCGGCACCTTGTCCGGATTGCGGCGTAAACCGTACACCTGGCCGGCGCCGGTCAGGGCCAGGGCAATGTCGCCACCAAGCTTGCCGCAGCCGGCCACCAGAATTCGTGCAGATGGGTTGCGATCTGTCATTGCCATAGACAATTTCAATCCTTATGCTTTGGCTGATAAAGTATGTGAAACTTCGACCTGATCGATCCGACCGGAGCTCACCATGACACTCACCGAGTTACGATACGTTGTTACGCTTGCCCGGGAAAGGCATTTTGGCCGCGCGGCCGAGCGTTGTCACGTCAGCCAGCCCACCCTCAGTGTGGCGGTTAAGAAGCTGGAAGACGAACTCGGTATTCCCCTGTTCGAACGCAGCAAAAGCAGCATCCGGGTAACCGAAACCGGGCAGCGCATCATCGAGCAGGCCCAGCGGGTGCTGGACCAGGTGGGCGTGATCAAAGACATGGCCCAGGATGGCAAAAACCAGCTGAACTCACCGCTGAAAGTGGGGGCCATCTACACCATCGGCCCCTACCTGTTCCCGCACCTGCTGCCGGAACTGCGCCGGGCGGCGCCGGAAATGCCGCTGTATATCGAAGAGAACTACACCGCCAACCTGCGCCAGAAGCTTCGCCATTCAGACCTCGACGCCATCATCATCGCCTTGCCGTTCGAAGAGCCGGAAGTGGTCACCATGCCGCTGTACGACGAACCCTTCGTGGTATTGCTGCCGGCGGATCATCCGCTCACTGCAAAAGACGAGATAACCGCAGACGAACTGTCTCGGGAGCAATTGCTTCTTCTGGGCCCGGGCCACTGCTTCCGGGACCAGGTACTGGAATCCTGCCCGCCGCTGGTGGATGCCATTACCAAGCGGGCCGACGGTGACAAACCGGACCTGGTGACCGAAGGTAGTTCCCTGGAGACCATCCGCCACATGGTGGCATCCGGCCTTGGTATTACCGTGTTGCCGCTGTCTGCGGCCACCGGAATGAAATACCACGAAGATATCCTGGCGGTTCGCCCGTTTGCCGCGCCGGTGCCTTTCCGGACCGTGGCGTTGGCTTGGCGGGTAACCTTCCCGCGGCCCAAGGCCATTGATGTGCTGTCGCTGGCGGCCAGCCAGTGCCGGGTGATCGAAAAAGCCAAAACCGAAACGCCGGCGGTTGCCAAAGGCGCCTGAGTGCCACTATGACGTCACTGGAAGACATCTCCGTTACCCAGCTCAAGGGCGTAGGAAACGCCCTGGCCGGAACATTGGCAAAACTCGGCATCCATTCCGTACAGGACCTGCTGTTCCACCTTCCTCACCGCTATGAAGATCGTACCCGGGTAATCCCCATGGGCAGCCTGCGCATAGGCGATGTTGCGGTGGTGGAAGGGGAGGTCATGAAAACCGACCTGGTGATGGGTCGGCGCCGTAGCCTGCAGGTCACCCTGAGGGACAACAGCGGCTTCCTGGTGATGCGGTTTTTCCACTTCAATGCCGCCCAGCGTAACCAGCTGACCGAAGGCACCCGGGTACGTTGTTTTGGTGAAGTCCGCCCGGGCCGCGCCGGTTACGAGTTTTACCACCCCGAATACCAGGTGAACCCGCCGCCCATGCCGGCGGGTGACGAAGCCACGCTCACCCCGGTCTATCCGCTCACCGAAGGCATACAGCAGCCCCGGGTGCGCGGGCTGTGCCAGCAGGCGCTGCAGTACCTGGACCGTTACCCCATCAAAGACTGGTTGCCACCGGAACTGCTGGCGGACTACCAGCTGCCGGGCATTACCGAAGCCGTAAAACTGGTCCACAAGCCCCCGGCCGGTGCCCCGGTACCCCAGTTGGTGGAAGGCCGGCACCCGGCCCAGCAGCGCCTGGTGATGGAAGAGTTGCTGGCGCACCAGCTCAGCCTACTGCAGGTGCGGGAACAGATACAGGCGCGGCAGGCCTTACCCCTGCTGCCCACCGGTGATCTGACCGAGCGTTTTCTGGAAGAATTACCCTTCAGCCTGACCGGCGCCCAGCGCCAGGTGATGAAGGAAATCCGGCAGGACCTGAGCCAGCCATTGCCCATGTTGCGACTGGTGCAGGGGGATGTCGGTTCCGGTAAAACCGTGGTGGCGGCCCTGGCCGCACTGCAGGCCATCGGAGCCGGTGCCCAGGTGGCCCTGATGGCGCCCACGGAAATCCTTGCCGAACAGCACTACAATAATTTCCGGGGCTGGCTGGAGCCCCTGGGCATCCGGTTGGCGTGGTTGTCTGGCAAGGTCAAAGGCAAGGCCCGGCAGGAGGCCCTGGATGCCGTTGCCAGCGGCGAAGCCCGGGTAGCCATCGGCACCCACGCCCTGTTTCAGGATGAAGTAAAGTTCAACCGGCTGGCCCTGGTGATTGTGGATGAGCAGCATCGTTTCGGGGTTCACCAGCGCCTCGCCCTGCGGGAAAAAGGCGTAGGCGGCTCGCTGGCCCCGCACCAGCTGATCATGACCGCCACACCCATTCCCCGCACCCTGGCCATGAGCGCCTATGCTGACCTGGATACGTCGGTGATCGACGAGCTGCCCCCCGGTCGTAAACCCATAGAGACCATCGTAGTGCCCGACAGCCGGCGTGACGATATTATTGAACGGGTACGGAGCGCCTGCCGGGAGGGGCGCCAGGCCTACTGGGTGTGTACACTGATTGAAGAATCCGAAGCCCTGCAATGCCAGGCAGCTGAAGTGACGGCCCAGGAACTTTCCGAGCGTTTGTCGGATCTTAAAGTGGGCCTGGTGCATGGTCGCCTGAAAGCCCAGGAAAAAGCCGAAGTGATGGAACGCTTCAAGAACGGCGAGCTGGACTTGCTGGTGGCCACAACCGTAATCGAGGTGGGGGTGGATGTGCCCAACGCATCGCTGATTATCATCGAGAACCCCGAACGGCTGGGCCTGGCCCAGCTACACCAGTTGCGTGGCCGGGTAGGCCGGGGCGACCAGGCGAGCTTTTGCGTACTCATGTACCACCCGCCGCTGTCGAATAATGGTAAAGCCCGCCTGCAGGCCCTGCGGGACAGCCAGGACGGCTTCTTTATCGCCGAGAAAGACCTGGAAATCCGTGGCCCCGGCGAAGTGCTGGGCACCCGGCAGACCGGGCTGATGCAGTTCCGCCTGGCTGATTTCGAGCGAGACAAGGGCTGGATAGAGCCGGTCAAGGAAATGGCGCCGGCGCTGGTGAAGCAGCCCGGCGTGGCCGAAGCCCTGGTGCGCCGCTGGCTCGGCGAAAACACCCGGTACGGAGAGGTCTGACCATGCACTTCCCGGCCTCCAGCAAGTTCACCAGTCTGCGCATTCTGCAGCGCCTTGAAGACACCCTGGAGCTGCCGCCCTTGCCGGAAACCACCCAGCGCATCATGCGCCTTCGGTCAGACCCGAAAGCCGTCATGGGAGACCTGGTCGACATCGTGGAGAGCGACCCGGGCCTGGCCGCCCAGGTGGTGAGTTGGGCCTCGTCCTCCTTTTACGCCTCCGCCGGGCAGGTGCGTTCGGTGCACGATGCCATCTCCCGGGTACTGGGCTTCGATACCGTGATGAACCTGGCGATGGGCCTTGCCCTTGGTCGTACCCTCAAAGCGCCGCTGGATCAGCCCGAAGGCTACCGGGACTACTGGCAGCAAGCCACCTGGCAGGCCCAGTCTGCCGGAATCCTCGCGGGGATGATGCCCAGAACAAAGCGGCCCCTGTTCGGGCTGGCCTACCTGGCCGGTTTGCTGCACAACTTTGGCGACCTGGTGCTGGTGCAGGTGTTCCCGCCCTACCACGAGCAACTGATGCGCTGGCAGGGGGATAACCCGGCCGGTGACCGCGCCGCCCAGGAACAGAAATTGATGGGGTTCAGCCGGGAACAGATCGCCGCCCGCCTGTTGGAGAACTGGGGCATGCCCGATGAAGTGACACTGGCGGTAAGGCACCAGGCGGATGCCGACTACAGCGGCCCGCATCATTACCTGGCCAGAATTGTCTGGCTGGGCCGGCAGTTGCTAACCGCCCGGGGCGTGATGCCGGGCCGGGTAGAGCCGGTGCCCCAGTCTGTTTTTGAAGAACTAGGCCTGAGCCGGCAAAGGGTAGAGCAGCAGTTTGATGCGCTGGTTCATAACCGGGACGGCATCATGGCTATGGCCGGAATGATGCCGCTGGCCCGGTAACTTCGGTTCAGTCGAACCGGTAATGGCGAATAGCGGTAGCCGCCTTGCGCACATCCTCGGCGTGCTGCCGTTCTACCGCGAAGCGTTCCTTGTCCATCTTCTGAACCAGCTTGGCATCCGTGGCCTTTCGGGCACGGTGGGTGGGCATGTGCTGGATCTTGTCGTGCACTTCCTGAAACACCCGATAGGGCGCCTGGTCCAGCAGTTCCGGGGCCACGTAATCCAGCAGGCCCTTCAGGCGCAGGCAGGCTTCAGAATGTTCCACCTGTCCTTCTTCCACCGCCAGGGCAATAATGCGGATGCTTTCGATCATCTCGTCGCGCCGCTTGGCCTGGAACTCTTCCGCCTTCTTCTGGCGCATCCGGTTTTCGTTAAGCACCCTGGATTGCCGCCAGATGTAGAACAGCAGAATCCCGATCACCACCAGCCCGACAACGATAAACGACAGTTGCAGTCCTCTGGGCATTGTTGAACCTCGTATCAATGAATGGCGAGGCCTGCCCGGTTGGTCAGGCCTGTTTGCTTTGGGCGCCAGTTTGCCAGACTTTCACTTCCACTGCCTGCCCGTTCAGTACCGATGTGCCAGAAACCGGGTCGGTTTCGGTGTCGTCCAGGATATCGTTGATGCTGGCACCGGCGTGGGCGCTGGCAATGGACTGCCCTGTGCCGGGCCGGCTATGGCCCCAGCCGTGGGGAATCGACACCACTCCGGGCATGATATCTTCCGATACCTCCAGCGGCAGCACCACGGCCCTGCCGTCTTTCTGTACCTGTACCTGCGCGCCGTCTTCGAGCTTGCGGTTTTGGGCATCTTCCGGGTGCATGATCACCGTACAGCGGCTTTTGCCTTTCACCAGTCGCTGGCTGTTGTGCATCCAGGAGTTGTTGCTGCGTACATGGCGACGGCCGATAAGCTGCAGGCTGGTGCTGGCTTCAGGCTGGTCCAGCAGGGCCTGAAGGCGCTCCACATCCGCCAGGTAGCGGCGCGGCGCCAGGTTGACCTTGCCATCCCGGGTAAACAGCCGCTGGGGCAGGGTAGGCTGCAACGGGCCAAGGTCCACCCCGCTGGGTGATTTCTTCAGGGCGGACAGTGATAGCCCCTTGGGCATGTGCTGCCACTGCGGGTTCAGCGGGCTGAGCCGCGCCAGGCCTTTGAGGGGGTGGCGTTCCGGAAGAATGCCGAGCACCTTGTCCAGCACCGGCTTGATCACACCGCCCACCCGGCCCGGGTTGGCGCCGTAGGGGCCGGTGCGCAGCAGCACATCCAGGATCGGGTCTGGCCCCAGCTTCTTGAAAGCCTGCCAGCCCAGTTCCGCCTGCAATGGCAACTTCCCGCCCTTGCGCTGCCGTTCAAGGCGGTGGGCCAGTTCCAGGTTGATCTGCCAGTCGTGGCGGCTGTCCGGTGCCGGTTCGAACAGGGCTTCGCTGTACTTGGCCTGGTTGCGTACCGCCATCATGCTGAAAATCAGGTCGTAATGGCTGCGCTCCAGCGCCGCTGTGGGCGGCAGAATCACATCGGCGTGGCGGGTGGTTTCATTCAGGTAGTAATCCACCGACACCATGAAATCCAGCCCGGCCAGGGCTTCATCCAGGCGCTGACCATTGGGGTTCGACAGCACCGGATTGCCGGCCACGGTTACAAAGGCGCGAATTTGCCCCTCGCCCGGGGTCAGGATTTCATCGGCCATGGTGCTGGACGGGTATTCACCGCCAAATTCCGGCAACTTGCGCATCCGGCTGTAACGGTTGCCGAAGTGGCCGGCCTGGCCCACCAGAGCGCCCAGCGCTACCAGGTCCACCGCAGGCTGGGTGAACATCACCCCGCCCGGGGCATCCAGCTTGCCGGTCAGGATATTCAGGCAGTAAGCCAGCCAGGTGGTGGTGCCACCAAAGGCCTGGGTGCTGGTGCCCATTCGGGTGTGCAGGGCTGCCCTTGGCGTGGTGGCAAGCTGCCGTGCCAGGCCGCGAATGGTGTCGGCGTTGATGCCGGTATGGCTTGCGACGGCTTCCGGCGTAAAGCTCAGGGCAGCCAGTTGCAGCAGGTCCTGGTCTTTCACCAGCCCGGTAGCCGCGCCGGTACTGACCAGGTTCTCCGCAAACAGCGTGTGCACCATGGCCATCAGCAGCAGGGCATCGGTGCCCGGGCGGATAAAATGGAAATCATCGGCAATGCGGGCGGTTTCCGTGCGGCGCGGGTCGATGACGACCAGCTTGCCGCCACGTTTCCTGAGCTCCTTCACCCGCCCCCGGAAATCCGGCACCGTCATCAGGCTGCCGTTGGAGGCCATGGGGTTGCCACCGATACAGATAAACAGGTCGGTGCGGTCGATATCCGGAATGGGGAACAGCACTTGGTGCCCGAACATCTCCAGGCTGGCCAGCATATGGGGCAGCTGGTCGTTCGAGGTGGCTGAAAAGCGGTTCTGGGTGCCTATAGCCCGCAGCAGTGGCGTAATGGTCATGGCGGCGCCGTGGTTGTGCACATTGGGGTTGCCCAGATACACCCCGATGCTGTTCCGGCCATGGGCCTTGCGCACCTCATGCAGCCGCCGGGCGACCAGGTTGAAGGCCTCGTCCCAGCTTATTTCTTCCCAGCCGGTGGCGGTTTTTCGAACCGGCCGGCGCAGCCGTTCCGGGTCTTCATGCAGATCCTGCAGCGCCACCGCCTTCGGGCAAATATGGCCCCGGCTGAGCGGGTCGTTGTCGTCGCCTTTGATAGCGGCAACCTTGCCGATCTGAACCTCGATCGCCACGCCACACATGGCTTCGCAAAGGTGGCAGGTGCGGTAGTGGGTGCCGTTGTGCATAAGGATTCTCCGGAACTCTTGTTTTTAGGTTTCAAATTGAAACCAGATTATCAGGAAACGAACCGCAATGGGAAAAGGGTTTTTGTAAATGTGACCCGATGGCCGGGTTTGCCGGCTTCGCCGGGCAAACAAAAAAGGCCAGCCCGAAGGCTGGCCTGAGGAGGGTCCGTATTACCTGGTTAACTTACTGAGCGGTTTGCTGCTCGTATTGGGCCGGCAGGTCTTTTACCGGGTTGGAGATGAAGTTTAGGTAGGTACCGCCGACTGGGATTTCTAGGGGCAGGCGGATCGTTGCTAAGCCAAGGCCCTCTAGTCCTAGTGCATCGGCTGTGACTAACAACTCGTCCTCACCGCCGACACGATTTGTGTTTCTTTGTTCTATTTGCATGCGTCCATCATCGAAGAAGGTAATGTCTCCCTCCAACTCCAGGGTAAATGGGCGCCCATAAAGATCGTGGGTGCCGCCCATTGGGATTTCCATGTCAGGAGCATCAATTAAGAGTTCCGCCTGAGTGACAAAAACAGGCTGTCCCTGATCGCCTTCGGTAATTACGCCTCTAATCAGTTGATCGCGGGGGCACTCTCCTTCGCATGAAGAATCCTTCGAATAACGCATTCTCAGAACCTGAGTATTCGTGATGGACTCTTCCTGCAATATGCCGAAGACATTGGTCCAAACACTGATTGATGTAGTCGTCAACAATGTTGGGTAGAGATCAACAAGTATACCTTCGTGTTCGTCACCGCTATTTGGCTCTCCGGGAGTTGGGTCATAAGTGCCCGGACCGAGAACTTCGGTATTCAATGCATAGGTTTGGTAAATAAACTTGTCTCGAGGGCAATTGCTGTCGCTAGTGGCTTCGCAACCGACCTCTGCGAGAGAGTCTCCACCAGGCAGGCCACCGATAGGAGTCTCGAATAACGTAACGCTAGCCTGCCCACCGATGACTGCAAGTTTGGTTGAGTTTGCCGCCGCTCCCCATCCATCTTCGTCGCTTCCGTCTGGGTGTGCCTTACCAAATGGTTCGAGGCAGCTTTCGTCATTATTATCTTCACAATCAATCAGGAAGTTCGAGTTGGTATCCCTTACCGGGAAGTTTCTGAGCGGAGTGAAAACTGTTTCCAGCTTCTCTGTGCCTTCAAAGTAAATGGTTAGGTTGTCTGCGCCGTTGGCACCATCCCCATCATCCAGCCCTTCCAGAATGTCAGTTTTCAGTGCGATGCCATTGGTGCCACATACGGAAGTCGGAGTCTCCAGCGCACATGTGCTCGCATCATCATCCTCTACCGATTTCATGGTGTAGCGATAAAACTCGCCCGGCTGCCATGGCGTATTCGGGAAAAATCGAATCTGCTGGTTGTTGAATTCGAGGCGGCCTTCAACAATTTCTCCGCTACCGATTTCGGATTCGTTCGGTTGTCCGGATTCATTTACCGTAATTTTTTCTACGATAAAGGTGCCGTCCACTCCAAGCCGGATGGATTCAGGCTGCATGGACTGCGAGAACACTACAGTGATTGGGCGATCTTCAGGCATTGTGCTGACAGGCAGGAGGTCAACCTCTAGAGAGGCATTTCCTTTGTTGTGCCCGGGTTCTTTGATTGAGTAACACTCGCCAAGGGCGCCTTCCAGAAGATTCATTCGTGCAAAATCAGTTTCACACGGGAACCCCGGATAGGTTGTCAGTGCCAGTGGCGGACGCTGCTCAACGGTCCCGTCGACATTGTCGGTTGGGTCAAGCTTGAAGCTTAGTGGTGAGACTGCAGCAAAGTTGCCCGCTAGATCGGTGACGCCGTTTACGTCTACCCGGTAATCAACCCCGTGCTCAAGGCCACCTTCCGGGTTAATCACCAGAGCCGTGCCGTCGAGCTTGGTGTTCAGGCTTTCGACGGTATTTCCGTCAGCAGTCAGCGTTACGCCATTAGCCACCGACGCAGGATCCAGCGGCTCATCAAAGAACAGAATCACCGGGTCACCCGGCCGCTGCATGGACTGGCGGGTAGCCGGAATGGCATCTTCCGCGCCGGGCATCCAGCTCACCAGTTGGGGCGGGGTGGTGTCGAGATCGCGCAGCCAGTCATCTTCCGCATCCAGTGCCGAGTTAACGTCGGTGGCGGCTTTCAGCTGGAAGGCGATGGTAGAGTCGGTAAACTCCTGGCCCAGCAGGTTGGGTTCAACCATGCCGATGGCGTCGATGGTCAGTACGCCGTCCTGAACCAGGGCGATCCCACGAAGTTCCACGCCCATCAGATCCTGCGACAATGCCGCGTTCGGCTGTGCTTCCTCGGTGTTCATGGATACATCCATAAACAGGGTGATGTGCCGCGGAGCGTTCAGGTCGTCGGTGTAGGGGTTGGGGCTCATGTAGCCGGAGGCATCCGACAGCATGGTCACCTTGATGGTACCGGTCTGCTGTTTCTCACCGGTTGCGGCATCCAGTACCTGTACCTTGCCGCCCACCTTTACGTTCAGGCTGGTGCTTTCCAGCACGCTGCCTTTCGGTATGCGTAAAGGTAGTGCTTCGTTCGCTTCAAAGCCTGGTGCGTAAGCCAGCTCGGCAAACAGGGAGCCCGTTTGCTGTGAAGAGTCGGTCACACCCTGCAGGACAGAATTCAGAACAACACCGTTTACTGGCTGTCCATTAAGCACAGAGGATACTTGCCCTCCGTTGGAATCCACAGCTTGCTGCTCCAGCATCACGGTCGGGCCAGTGTCCCGCGGCGTGTAGCTGTATTCAGCGGAGAAGCGGTTGTCTTCTGCGCTGTTGGTCAGGCTGGCCAGGTTGCTGAGCTTCAGGGTGTAGGTTTCACCGGCCGCCAGAATGTCTTCCTTACTGCCGCAACGGTCTGCCACGCAGGGGTCGACGGTGATGCGGTTACCTTTTACCAGCACGGTGGCCGGCACGGCTTCGCCATTCTGGTCCAGCAGTTCGATACTACCGCCCAGTTGTTCCCACTCCGGATGAACCGGTTGGGTCATGGCCAGCCGGAACGTGGAGAAGTTCATGGCCTGGAAAGCGCTGCCATTAGCCGGCACCTGCCAGGCTACACCGAACTGGTCGGAAGTGGTGCCCAGGCTTGCAACGCCACTGAACTCGGCACGGGTATTGAACTGTATGCCATCTTCGCCAACGGCATTTGGTGTGCTGATAGTCCGGCCGCCTTCAGCTGCGAGGGGTTCACTGAAGCTGACATTGAAGTCGCTGCCGCTTGCCAGGGCAGTTTCGGGTTCCAGCTTGAGGCTTTTGCCGCCATCAATAATCTTAACGGTGAAGGCTACGGCAGCGCCGTCAGACTCTACCTTGATCTTTTCTGCCAGGGTGGCTTCATCATCCACCACTGCATGGGAGAAGCGCAGAACGATATCCGCTTTCGGGCTGACATCATTCTGGCCGTCCATCGGGAAGGAATACACCATCGCGCCCGGCGTGGTTTTTTCTTTTATGGTCTGGGTGTCACTGTCGCCGCCACAGGCTGCCAGTAGCATGGCGGGAATCAGTGCCAGGATCTTGAATTGTTTCATGGCCTGCTTCTCCTCAGAACTTCAGGGTGATGGAGCCGCTGATTACGTGCACGTCGCCGTCTGCGGTTACGTCGGTTTCGTTGCCGTCGTAGTCCACCAGGGTGAAGTCACGCTCTTGCAGTTGCTGGTACTGGTAGCCCAGGTCCAGGCGAACCGGGTAGGCCAGCAGGCGGGTGCGGTCGTAGGTGGCGCTAACACCAAGGCCAACCACAATCTTGTCGGTGTCCAGATAGTTGAGGTCCGGATTGCGGGTGGTTTTCAGGGGAGATTCTTCGTAGGCTACACCACCGCGCAGGGCGAAGTGTTCGCTGAGCTGATATTCCGCACCGATACGTGGAATGAGGATGTCGTCGAACTCAATCTTCGGGCCATTCACGCCGTTCTGCATGCGAATGGTGTCGCTATCAAATGCATCGCCGAGCTCGGACCAGTTCTGCTGCTCCACGCTACCACCTACGCGCCATCCGTCACCGGCGTACTGCATACCGGCGACATAGGTTTCCGGCTGGAAGGAGTCGATGGTGGAAACCGCCAGGCTCAGGCCCGGGTCCGGAATGGTCTGGGTAACGATGATGTTGGAGTCTACCGTGGTGGAAGCGGAAGACTTGGTGCGGTAAGCAAAGGCCGCTTCCCAGCCGTCCAGGAAACAATCGCTTTCGGGGCAGAAGGTGCTGCCGAAATCTACGGTGGTGCCCAGAATCGTCTTCATGGCGGGCTCTGCGTTCACCGCCAGGCGTTCACGGCTGGTTTCGCCGCCCAGTGTGGATACCGCATCCAGCTGCGCCGTAGCATCCAGGGTCACCCGCACCGACAGGCCAGCAGAAATGCCGCGCCACAGCGGCGTAGCGCCACCCACGTTCAGGAACAGCGGTTCCTTACCATATTGCAGGAACTGGCCGTTCTCGGAAGTTTGCGAGTTGAACGCCAGCATTTCCTTACCGTACTTCTCCACACCGGCAATAAAGCCCAGGTAAATAGGGTGCTTGAAGCGGGTGAGGGAGCCCAGGTTGGTTTTCATGCCGATCAGCACGTGCTGGCTGGGGGAGTTGGCCAGTACATCGCCGTTGGCATTGGGGTTGGCGGAACGCAGTTCCTGCTCGGCGTGCAGTATGCCGGTTGTCAGCTCACCCCGGGTGTCCTTGGTGAGAGACGCGGGGTTGTAGTAGGTGGCAGAGACCTGGTCGTTGAACATGGACAGCGACTGGGCGGTTGCCACATCTATGGGCATTACACCGTAAGTGGTGCCCAGATTGCCCATGCTCGCCGAGGCGTTCATGGTAAGGCTGGCGGAAACTGCTGCAACTGCTAGGGACACTGCCCGTACGGAAAATCGGGGAGAGGGGACCATTGATACACTCCGTTCGCTCGTTATTTTTGTATTCAAACCTGACACCCAGCGCCATCGCGGACCTCGGGTTTGGCTACATTGGTTCAGTGGCAAGTGTATTGGGCTTGTCCGATGAGGACTTTGGCATTTTTGACACAGGTCAGTGTCGGTAAAACCACGTAGTGCTAGCCCGTGACTTCAAGTTAGCGCTAAGCCATTGAAATAACAGGTGTCAGGTGTGATTTTTTGTAGCGTAATGTTTCTTGGGCGAGGTAAAAAGAAAAGGATAAAATGTGTTGTTTGATAAATGTGACGGGGTGTTATGTAGCGTAATAGGCGGGTAAAAACCTGTGCCGGGGTGCTATGTAAAGTTTCCCGACACAGGCTTTTGGTTACTTCTGCAGTTTGCGCCGTGAGGCGATCAGGCCGGCAAGGCCCAGGCCGAACAGGGCCAGGGTGCCGGGCTCAGGGACGGGGATGGTTCTTGCGAGGTAATTCCATTCCCGACTTAGCTCGGAAACGGGGTAAATCCCTGATTCCGTAGCTAGTCCAAGACGCTGTCTGTCACATCATCATTGAGTACTTCAAGAGATGGATCTAGTCTGCAAATCCGTCGACAGTCATTGTTACTGGTTCGCCATCGACAGTGACGGGCTCGCCGTAAACCGTTACAACGCGGGTTTCTTTTTTCCTCAAGGTCTCCCCCTAATCAAAGGTGCATAACGCCAGCGGGAGGGGCGGAGCGAAAGGAGCGCCCTTTGCCCGCATCTGTTAAGAGGTCCAGTTTCGGTGCAACCAATCAAACATACTTTTCCCATCTTTCTTGGGGCCAAATCCAGACCATGTGTCATCGTTGTCTCTCAGTTCAAGCACAACTCGTCTCACGCGTGGATAAAACTCATCCAAATCTGATCTCAGTTTTTTGGCTGTTAACTGGCCGCTTGAGTCGACTAAAAGCCAGAAACCATCTATCCAATGCCACCATCCGTACTTATTCGTCTTAATGTATTCCTTGAATTTTTCATCCTGTTCTTTGGTACTAGAGTCAAGGGCGACAACGAAACGCTTTTTCATTTGTCGTCCTCCGCATCTTCGACTGGAGATCCCTCTATGTACGTATTGGATTCGTCACGTTTTACCTCAAGCTCACCAGACACATCGTCACCTACAAAGCCCTTTTCAATTGCCATTTTTTGAATGGAATAAGTTTCACTTCTGAGGGCATCTCGATCTTTAAACAGACAATAAAGATATGCCACTAGGTACAAAGCCATTGTTATGCAACTAAAAGCGGCAAAAAGGTATGTTAATGCCACAGGCAGTGAAAAATGCGCTGACGATAATGTGGCGGATACGCAAATCAGCATCATCCAACCTAGAGGTTTGAGAACAGTGGACTTGGATCCACTAGCACTTGCCTGCTGCAAGAAAGCTCTAATTAAATTGGAGTCCGGCATCAATTTTCATTCCTAATTCTTTCGTTTTAACCCCTGCTGTAGTCGGTGCGCTGACAAGGGCGGTCCGGTGGAGGGCCGTGTGTCCTGGACAAATTACGTATGCTACGTTACCAGACCATTATGCACACGTTTGAAAGACCCGAGCAGAACAATTAGCCCCGCCAATAAGGGCACAGCAAGCCACTTGCTAACTGCCATCGCCAGCAGTGTTAGGCCAACGGTGAACGCTAGTAGGCCGGTTGTCGTGGTGTATGCATGAACTTTGTTAACTGGTTTGGGGGCTACGTCATTGGAGCTAGCATAGTCGCTAATCAATTTGCCAATCGCGGATGCCGCTACGAGTGCAAACATGGCAAAGAAAAATAGCCCTGTGGCGATCAAGCCAGCAGCCCCGGACTTCCCGGCATCACTGGAAAGTAACAGACCGAAAAAAGCTAATGAGGCAGCGGCAGCTCCTGAATTGACCCAGTCAAAAAATCGATGAAAACTCAGAGTGTCCATTTCTCTCCTCTAGGGTTAATGCTTTTGTTTAGGGGCGTCGATGTAAGCGCAGCGAAATGGGCGTCCGTTGTGGGGCCAAAGGTCCGGAACGTACTACGAGAATGGGTTAAGTCTCTATGCCGTGATGATGGAATATACGCCATAAGCTACTAACAATGCTCCGATGATAGACATCGAATTGCCTGGGATATTGTTGAACCGCCGCATCTCCCAGCCTCGCACTGTTGACCCGTGAGGTGTTTCTCGCTCATATGGCTCTTTGCGATGGCTGGCCCACTCTCCGAGGCCTATCAAAAATAGACCCGCGAAAAGCGGCAGAATAGAGGAATTGCTGAAGGCCTTAACCGGGAGAAAAATTGATCCCAGAGTAGCTAACCCCCCAATCCAAACCAGTAACTTGTACCACTGATCTAATGCGAGTGACTTTAATGCCTGGGTAAGATCCATGCTTCTCTTCCAAACTTAACAGCGGTTGGGTGGAGTGCTTCATAATTGCAGAAATCATGGCGCTTCGTTATTACGATCTCTGACTCCTCGTTCAGCCTCCCTGAAGCAATACAAAACAGAAGACTAGGTTATCGCTGGCTTCTTTCAGTGGACATCATTTGATGTCTTTGACTAGCGCCGATAATCGTACTGCATTAAGTGGCTTGAGTTAACCTGGGATTGCCGTAGAGCTTTCCGCCCCTATCCGTTTTGTTAAAAGTCGCACCTGAAGTTGGGTGTTCTCTGTGGGGGATTTCTGAAGAATATTGGTATCAAGCGCTCAAAATGGACAAGCTGTTTTCCGTACGAGTGGTTTTGTGGTGGCCTGTCCCGTGAGTGTCCCATCTAGCCCGGATTTCTCATAGGT
>NZ_DFLY01000024.1:0-1086 GCF_002375525.1 Marinobacter sp. UBA3607
TGAAGTGACCCCCGAAAGTTGGACACCGACTTTTGGGGAGTCACATGACAAGAACACATAGTGAAGCATTCAAATTAAAGATGGTGAAGCTTTACCTCGAAGGCGGGGCCAGCTTCAACCGCATCTCCAGAGAATTCAATGTCGATAGATCTTTGGTTCGGCGGTGGGTGACGAGATACCGGCACCATGGTCTGAAGGGGCTGGAGCCCGCAACCAAGCACCATTACAGCCCGTCGTTCAAGCTCCATGTCGTCAAGTGCGTGACCCGAGATGGCCTGACGGACCGGCAGGCAGAGGCGAGATTTAACCTCAGGAGCACGGGGCTTATTGGCAAATGGCTGGTGCAGTATCATAGTGGCCAGCTAACCAAGCCACTTTCCGAGACCAAGCGAGCTGCCCCGATGGCCAAAAAGTCTGTAGACCTCCCACCTGCTGATGCGCCAGAGCGCAGTCTCTCGCAGGATGAGTTGATCGAAGAGCTGTTGTACCTGCGGGCGGAGAACGCTTATCTAAAAAAGCTGGATGCCTTGATCCAGGAAGAGAAAGCCGCAGCGCGCAGCAAAAAGCGCAAGCGGTCCAAGGGTTAAGGCAGAAGCATTCCCTGGCACGACTGCTGCGTGCAGCCGGGCTGTCCCGCAGCACGTTCTATTATCAGCTCAAGGTGCTGCGAGCGGGTGACAAATACGAGCCCCTAAAAGCTCGTATACAGGCGATCTACCGCGAACACCATGGTCGCTATGGGTACCGACGCATTACCGCCGCCTTGCGCCGTCTCGGCGAGCAGGTGAATCACAAAATCGTTCAGCGGCTGATGCAACAGCTGGGGCTGAAATCCAGAGTTCGGGTGAAGCGATACCGCTCCTACCGAGGCCCCGTGGGCAAGAAAGCACCGAATCTACTGGCCCGGGACTTCCGGGCCACCAAGCCCAACACGAAGTGGGCAACGGACGTTACTGAGTTCAAGGTGCAAGGACGCAAGCTGTACCTGTCGCCGGTGATGGACCTGTTCAACGGTGAAATCCTGGCCTATGAACTCCGTGACCGGCCGGTGCTTCCCATGGTCACGGAGATGCTGAAAAAGGCCTT